>JAPLAO010000323.1 GCA_026393245.1 Mycobacterium sp.
GTGCCAGCCCCAGAGGGCGCGCGCCGGCGGCGACCGCACGCAGCACGTCGTCGGCGGTGCCGAGGTCGCCCAGTCGCTCGGTGCGCACGGCGCTCAGGGGGTCTCGTAGCGGGGAAACACACCGGTCGGCGCGGGCAGTGCGGTGCCCGGAACCAGTCGGGTGTCCAGCGAGGTGAAGTCGCGTTGCCCGGCCGATTGGCCCAACAGATCGAGCAATGTGGCGGCTGATTGCGGCATCACCGGCTGTACCAGGACTGCGGCGATCCGCACCGCCTCGCAGGTGACGTACAGCACGGTTCGGAAGCGGACCTGGTCGGCCTCAGACTCCGACTTGCGCAGCACCCACGGCTCCCGGGCGGAGAAATACCGATTGGCTGCGCCCAGCATCAGCCAGATCGCTTCCAGGCCCTGATGCATGGCCTGTTCGTCGAAGGCGGATCGCACGCGAGTCAGCAGGCCGTCGGCCAACCTCAGCAATTCGGCGTCCTCGGCGTTGAACTCGCCGGGCGCGGGCACCCGGGCGTCGAGGTTCTTATTCACCATCGACAGCGAGCGCTGTGCCAGGTTGCCCAACTCGTTGGCCAGATCGGTGTTGATCCGGCCGATGATCCCGTCTTCGCTGTAACTGCCGTCCTGGCCGAACGGCACCTCGCGCAGCAGAAAGTAGCGAACCTGATCCACCCCATAGCTCTCCACCAGGGCGACCGGGTCGACGACGTTGCCGACGGACTTGCTCATCTTCTCGCCACGGTTGTATAGGAAACCGTGCGCGAAGACCCTGCGCGGCAACACGATTCCCGCCGACATCAGGAATGCCGGCCAGTACACGGTATGGAACCGGATGATGTCCTTGCCGATCATATGCAGATCAGCAGGCCAATAGTGTTGGTAGAGAGCCGATTCCGTGTCCGGATAGCCTGCGCCGGTGAGGTAGTTGGTCAGCGCGTCAACCCACACGTACATCACATGTTCGGCGTCACCGGGTACCGGAACACCCCAGGTGAACGAGGTTCGGGAGATCGACAGGTCGCGCAGGCCGCCGGAGACGAAGCTGACCACTTCATTACGACGCACCTCCGGCGCGATGAAGTCCGGATGTTCGCCGTAGTGCGCAAGCAACCGATCGGTATAGGCCGACAGCCGGAAGAAGTAGGTCTGCTCCTCGGTCCAGGTGACCGGTGTGCCGGTCTCGGTGGCGACTCGGGTGCCGTCGGCGGTGACGTCAGTCTCGGCCTCAGTGAAAAACCGTTCGTCACGCACCGAATACCAACCGGAGTAGCTGTCGAGGTAGATGTCGCCGGCCTCCGCCATCCGCTGCCACAGCGCCGTCGACGCCGCGTAGTGGTCGGGGTCGGTGGTGCGGATGAAGCGGTCGAACGAGATATTGAGCATTTCCTGCAACTGCTGAAACTGATCGGAGTTGCGCCGGGCGTAGTCAGCGGTCGCGATGCCCTCGGCGGCGGCGGCCTGCGCCATCTTCAGGCCGTGTTCGTCGGTGCCGGTCAGGAATCGGACGTCGAACCCGTCGAGTCGTTTGAATCGGGCGATCGCGTCGGTCGCGACGTACTCGTAGGCATGCCCGACATGCGGTGCGCCGTTGGGGTAGGCGATCGCGGTGGTCACGTAGAACGGGGTCTTACTCATGTCGGGTTCACCCTATTGTGTGGGGCGTGAGTTCGAAGCGTCCGGCACCGCCGCCGCCAGTGCCGTTGACGCCGTTGATCGATGCGCACACGCACCTCGACGCGTGCGGTGCTCGCACACCCGACGACGTCCGCGCCATCGCCGACCGTGCCGA
>JAPLAO010000352.1 GCA_026393245.1 Mycobacterium sp.
ACCCAACGTGCATGCGATCCCACTCGACATCACCGACCGCGCTGCGATCGCAGCCCTTCCCGATCTGCTCCCCGCTCAGTTGAACGGCGTCGTCAACAACGCCGGCATCGTCGTCAACGGACCGGTGGAGGGGTTAGCGCTCGATGACTTGACGAGACAGTTCGACGTCAACGTGATTTCGCAGATCGCAGTGACGCAGGCGGTACTGCCGAAGATTCGTGCGTCCCACGGAAGAGTGTTGTTCATCTCGTCGGTCAGTGGGCTGTTCACCACGCCGGGCACCGGTGCCTACAACGCATCGAAGTACGCGATCGAGTCCCTGGCCGATGCACTCCGAATGGAACTGCGACCGTGGAAGATTTCGGTCTCACTCATCGAGCCCGGACCAATCCGCACCGATCTCTGGACAGAAGTGGTCAACGAGCATGACCGGATGGCCGAGCACCTCAGCGACGAGCACCGCCGACTGTATGCTCTACACCTGGCTGGGACCCGGAAGTTGTTGGGACGTATGCAAAAACTCGCAGCCGACCCCAGCCGGGTCACCAAGGCCGTCGACCATGCGCTGACATCAAGGCGTCCTAAACGTCGCTACCTGTTGGATTTTGCCAGTCGCGCGCAGAAGGCCGTTGTCGGAGTCACACCGACTGCGATCAACGATGCGGTTCTGGCAGCAGCCACCACATCGAAATGATGGCAGGGACCTAGTCCACGTCACATGGTTAGTCGGTGAGCTTCGGGAGACCCTTGCTGATCGCGGAACCGAGCACCTTGCCGACCAGTGCGGCGAGCCCGGGTATCGCCGAGTCGAAACCGATCGTGTAGTCCAGTCTCGTGCCGCCACTGCGGGTCGGTGTCAGCTCCTGGCGACCCCAGTGACCCTTGAGCGGACTGCCTTTGGTGATCTTGTACTCGATAAGCGTGTTCGGCTGGGCAGTTGTGGTGGTCTCCTCGAACGCCGGAAGAGGGCCAAGCTTGATACGACGCACCGAGCCGACGCCATTGCGCGAGGTAGCGCCGTCGCTGACGCGGGTGATGTTGGCACCGAAGACCGGCCCGAGGTTCTCGTGCTCGGCGAGCTTGTCGAACACGGTCTGGGGGTCGGACGTGAACTCGTGCGTGATGTGGACGCGTTGAGGAGTGGCCATGGGTTCGGATACTAACGGCATTGATGAAGGCGACTCGGGGGCGTCTGAAACTCAGTCCCGCCCTCCGCCAGCACCCGATGCACGGTTGCGCGAATGTCAACAAGACACAAACCGAAATTCAGATAGCGTCGTCGCTAGGCTCACTGGAAGCCACGTCCACGACGATCGGAGCCAACGCCGATGAGCATCCCGCCCTACCCCGAGGCCAACTCCTTCGGCACTCTTGATGGTCAGCCCACGGGAACGCGGGTGCCGATCAAGTACATCTGGCCGAAGCGGATCGCC
Source organism: Mycobacterium sp. (assembly GCA_026393245.1). Taxonomy (GTDB): domain Bacteria; phylum Actinomycetota; class Actinomycetes; order Mycobacteriales; family Mycobacteriaceae; genus Mycobacterium. The sequence goes on from JAPLAO010000352.1 coordinate 1,434, forward strand.
GTAATTCTCGCTGGGCTGGCCGTGGTGGGCGGAATCGGCTTCGGTGCGAAGACCCTCCTGCAGTCCGACGACCCAGCGAGCACCAGCCAGGAGACGGTTCAGTCCCCATCTCAGGCGCCCGCGCCGTCACAGGCCCCGCAATCCCCGGCGCCAGGGGCGTCTCAAGCCCCGCAGGCACCAACCGGGTCGACGGCGCCGATGACGCTGCGCCAGGCGGTCACCGATTCCGCCGGGACGTTGAGCAGCGAGCAGACCGCAGAGGTCAAATCCGCCGTCATGAGTCTGCAGGCGGCACGCGACGTCCGGTTATGGGTTGTCTACGTTGACGCATTCAACGTCCCGCCCGGGGAGTGGGCCCGTAAGACCCTTGCCCTCACTAACATGGGGGAAAGGGACGCGATCCTCGCCGTCGCGACCAAGCAGCGGAAGTACGCGTTCCTGGTCGCACCGGCCGCCGCGAACCGTCAGGCGACCGATGACATGCGAGTCAACACCATCGAACCGAAGCTTCGCGACGGTGACTTCGCCGGCGCTGCCGTGGCCGCCGCGACCGGATTGCAAGCCCTCGGCTGAACCGCTTCCGTACCGCGTCGGACCTGATCGCTGAGGAGTGTTGACGAGAAACTGATTCAGTTTTAGCCCAGCGCTTCCAGCGCCGCCCTGCTGTCCAGGTCCCGGTAGGCCGTGGCGAGACGAATCTGGTTGGCGACGTTGATTTCCCAGCCATAGTTCTCCACGGGTGTGGTGAGCCAGCCGATATAGAAGCACCATGCGGCGGCGAGGCGGTGCTCGTAGCTCAACTCCTTCACCGCGGGTGCGTCGCGCACACCAGCTTCGACAAGGCACTGGTGGTAGTAAGCGATCAGCTGGGCCTCGTAGATCCGGCGGTCCTCGACCGACAGCGCCGTGATGACGATGTAGCTGACGTCGTGCATACAGAAGCCTCGTGCGGTGAGTTGCCAGTCAATGAGGCCGCGCCTGCCATCGGGCAGCACGTAGGTATTGCCGATGTGACAGTCCCCGTGGACCAGAGTGGTGGGTAGCGCCGCCTGATGCACTTGTGCGCGCCTGACTTTCGCCAGCAGCGAGTCGGTGGTCTCGCTGACTGATTGCAATAGTTCGCGTTTGAATTGGCGGGTCCGTACCTCCCAAGCGACCAACGCCGGCACTGCGCCCGGGTCGGTGAACAGCTCGTGGATGGGGCCGGAGGTGTGCGGCGACAACCACGACAAGTCGGCACCGAAGCGCGGGGACTGCCAGTAGTGGGCGTGCAATGCGGCGAGCTGGCCGAGCAGCACCTTCACATCCTCGACGGTGACCGGAGTCAAGACGGTGGGGAACTCGGCGCCGCTCACTCGCAGGTCCTCCAATGCGATACCGAAGGTGCCTCCGTCAACGTCGCGCGACGCTCCCACACAGCGGGGAGTTACGACGGGAAGCTTGCCACCGAGGTATTTGTAAACATTGACCTCGTTGTCGTAGAGCGGGATACCGCCAAGTCCCGGGCGGGCGAACTTGATGGTTACCCGCATGGGTAGCGAGTCGGGGTTGTGGGTGTAGTCGATGTCAAAGGTGATCCGCCGGGCGGTGGATACGCGATTGTTTTCCTCGGAGGACAGGGCAGCATCGACTAGGGCGACGGCGCCGACCCGGACGTCGGGGTGTTTCGTCGCGATCAGCGCCTCAACGACGGCGGCGTCGAAGCCGTCCGGCTCCGTCGGGATCGCGAATCCGGTCATCGTCAGACAGTAATCCAGCGTGCCACTTGGTCTGCTCAGGTATTCGGCGCGACGTCAACCACGCCCTTCATACCGCCTTCGAAGTGGCCGGGTTCAAGACACGCCATACCCCACTCGCCGGACGCATCAAAGGTCAACAACATGGTCGCCGTTTGTCCGGGATCGACAGAAACCGCATTGTTGTGGCCGTGGTGCCCGGTTGCCGGCTCGCTCACAGATTGAACATGCGCACCCAGTTCCGCGGCCGGTCCCACCAACAACTCGTGTTTGGACTGCCCGGTGTTGACCACGATCAAGCGCACCGGCTCACCCTGCTGAGCCTGCCACTTGTCGGGGACGATGCGCCGACTGTCATCGACCTCAACGACGACGTTGCGGATGCCACCGGCTGGGGATCCCGCCGCGACAGATGGGGGCGCTGCGACGGTGGCGGACCCATGGTCATGGTCGTGCCCGTCGCCGCCAAGCTGTCCCCAGTAGGACGCGGCCACTACAGACCCGGCGATCACGCTCACCCCGGTCGCCAGTGTGTAGACGGCCAACGGCTTGGGGGCAATGCGGCTTCGGCCTTCGCTCAGGTACACGGCTCCGAGACTTAGGAAGAAGCCCAGTGGCACTACCCAGAGGCTGCGCCCGGGCGAGTCGGGGAAGTGCTGCAACCCACCGGTGAAGAAACCCAGGCCAACGGAAGCCACGATGCCGAATCCCAGGAGATCCGCCCACCGCTTCGTTCCATCGGGTGCAGCCTTCATCTCCATGGCGGCCCCGATCAGGAAGCAGACCACCCCGACACCGGCGGTCACGAACGAGCGCCGCTCGGAGAAGAAGCCGTGGTTAACAGCTCCGGCGACAAAGCTGATGCCGGCGTATTTCGCCAGCGTGGCCAAATGTTCGGTCTGAAACTTCACCTGTGAATCTCCCTGCCCTGGTGCATCGTGGGATTGGCCAGGCCGCCCGTGACGGCGAGCCGTTTCACACAATTATGAAGCACCAAATCCTCGGCGCCAGTCAACGGCGCGAGGTGGAACACAGGACCACAAGGCGCTTGGTTGTACGAAGATTCGCTCAAGAAGCAGCACCTGCGCGGCGGCACGGCACGATGAAGGCATGGATCTCCTCTCCGAATCCGCTTCAAGCGTCGCCGACCTGGGATATCGCGCCCTGGTGGTCGATGACGAGGCGCCACTGGCCGACGTAGTCGCCAGCTATCTTCGTCGCGACCACTTCGCGGTCACGGTGTGCCACACCGGGGCTGAGGCGTTGGCGGTGGCCCGAGAGGTTGACCCTGATGTGGTGGTGCTCGATCTGGGGTTGCCGGGCATCGACGGGTTGGAGGTCTGCCGGCAGTTGCGGACGTTTTCCGACGCCTATGTGGTGATGCTGACCGCGCGCGATACCGAGATGGACACCATCGTCGGCCTGTCAGTGGGCGCCGATGATTACGTGACCAAGCCGTTCAGTCCCCGGGAATTGGTCGCGAGAATCAGGGCGATGCTGCGCCGGCCCCGCACCGTCGGCGCGTCGGCGGCCGAAGCGGCGCTGCCCGCGCGGGCGTTCGGTTCGCTGTCGATCGCCATCGCCAGCCGCCAGGTGTTCCTCGACGATGCGCTGATCCCGTTGACCCGCACCGAGTTCGACATCCTCGCCGCACTGTCTTCGCGACCCGGCGTGGTGTGGAGCCGCAGCCAACTCATCAACGCCGTATGGGGTGAGCCGTGGGTGGGCAACGATCATCTCGTCGATGTCCACGTCGGGCATCTGCGGCACAAACTCGCCGACGACCCGGCCGACCCGAGATTCGTCTTCACCGTCCGAGGCGTGGGCTACCGGATGGGCAGCGGAGAATGACCGCGCACACCCAGCCGAACGGCTTTGGGATGCGCCGGCGACTGCTGCTCGCCCAGACCTTGGTGCTCCTCGCGGGCGGTGTCACCACCTGGGTGGTCGCTCTGATGGTCGGGCCGGCGTTGTTCCGTGAGCACCTGCACCGGGCCGGGGTGCCGAATGACTCCAACGAGCAATTCCACGCCGAGCAGGCCTATCAACACGCCACCGCAATATCCATCGCGGTCGCCATCACAGTCGCCGCGTTGACCGCGTTCGTGGTGACCGCCTACCTGAGCCGACGCCTGCATCGCTCCGTCACCGAATTGTCGGCAGCGGCGTCCGCAGTCGCCGAGGGCCGCTACGACATCAGGGTCGCCCCTCCCCGTCTGGGTGACGAATTCGACGAATTGACAATGGCTTTCAATGGAATGGCCCACCGCCTCCAAGCGGTGGAGTCCACCCGCCGACAAGTGTTCGGCGACCTCGCCCACGAGATCCGCACCCCGGTATCGGTGCTGGAGGCCTACCTGGAAGCCGTTGAGGACGGGGTGAAAACCCTCGACCCACAGACCATCGCACTGCTGCGCGAACAGACCGCCCGGCTCGTGCGGTTCGCGGCCGACGCCGCCGCCCTGGCCCAAGCCGAGGAAGCCCACTTCGCCATCGCAGCGGGATGGGTAGACGTCCAGGAGCTCATCGGCGCGGTCAGCGCCGCAGTCGCCGACCGCTACGCCGCGAAACATGTCACCCTGACAACCGGGATGAACATGCCGGTCCGACTGTGGGCCGACCGCCAACGACTGACCCAGGTCCTGAGCAACCTGCTCGACAACGCTTTGCGCCACACTCCCGGCGGCGGTCACGTCACCCTCACCGCCGCCCGGAACGGCACCGACGCGATCTTCACCATCACCGACGACGGCGAAGGCATCACCGCCGAACACGTGCCGCACATCTTCGAACGGTTCTACCGCGCCGATTCCGCGCGCGACCGAGGCCGAGGAGGCTCCGGCATTGGACTGGCCATCGTCAAAGCACTCACCGAGGCCCACGGCGGCCACATCAGTGTGGCCAGCCGTGGACCCGGTCACGGCAGCACCTTCACCGTGGCGGTACCGATCCAAGCGCCGACAGTGACGCGCGATCAGCGCGAGGGCGCCCCGACCAGTTCGTAGCCCGCCCGCGCCACGGCGTCACGCACCGCGTCTTGGTCCAGGCTGGCCAAGCTGGTCACCGTGACGGTCGAATCGCCCTGCGGGACAACATCGACTCCGCGCCTACGCAATGCCCGCAGGTCATTCCCCGCACCTGATACGTCTGCGTCTGAGACATCGTCATTCCTACAGCGAGCCCAGGATCTGGTTCATGGTGTCGATCTCCTTCTGCTGGCTTTCCAGGATCGACTTAGCCAGCGCGACAGCGTCAGGCGACTGACCGTTCGCGACCTCGTCCTGCGCCATGGTCAGTGCGCCCTGGTGGTGGGTGACCATCCCGGTCAGGAACAGCTTGCTGGCCTGCACGCCCTGGGCGTTCTTCAACGCATCCATCTGAGCCGGAGACATCATCCCGTCCATACCGGACATGCCACCCATACCAGGCATATCGTCCATTCCCGGCATGCCCGGCATCATCGAGCCACTGGGCATCATCGAACCGCTAGGCATCGGCATGGTGGTGGTCGGCGGATCGCTCTGGGGGCCAGAGCCCTGCATGCCACCGTGATCCATTCCGGGCATCCCACTCATCCCGGGCATCCCGCTCATCGGCATGCCCCACTGGCTCATCCAGCCCTGCATCTGCTCGATCTCCGGGCCTTGCGCGGCCTTGATCTGCTTAGCCAGATCGACCACTCGCGGGTCGATGCCCTGCTTGGCCAAAATGATGTCGCTCATCGCAATAGCCTGCTGATGATGCGCGATCATCATATGGACAAAATTCATGTCGGCCTGGTTATGCGCCGCTGCCGGCGCCGCGGACGAGGTCGCGGCCGTCGACGGGGCTACCGATGACGCCGCTTCCTTGGTCGCGGAATTACTACACGCCCCGATGACGGCGATCGCGGCCAACGCGGCCACCCCGGTCGCCACAGTCCCTGTCTTGTTCACAACAAATCCCTTCGTCGGCATCAAGTCGTTTCGCTAACCAGCCTTACCTGGACGGATAGGGATTGCCCCAGTCGTTCTGTGAAGATTCGATAAAGAACGGCGTCCTTGGCTGCAGTCGGAGGGTTCGCAGTGCCAGATTCGGATGCGATGATGAAAAATCACGGCGACCGGCCCGCGAGCCGACGCCCATTGCTGATCGCCGCGTTGATCGCGCTCGGCGCAGCCCTGGTCGCGATCGCCGTGGCCACCGGCGCGTTAAAGCTGGGAAGCACCGGGGACCCAACGCCCTCTGCCGAGGAGTCTGCCCAGCAGCGGTGCGAGTCGGAGGTGGTGAAGATGTTGGTGTCTCCCGCCAAGGCCACGATCTCAGATGTCCGCACCGAGAGCAGCACCCTCGACGTCGACGGCCGGGATTTTTCGTCCCTGGCGGCCAGTGCGCCGCTCAAAGGCATCGATACCTCGAGCATCACCGTGCTGAACGTTTCGGGTGTGGTCAACGCACCCAGCGAAGTCGGCTCCACGATCCAGGACCACTTCGACTGCAGAGCCTATTTTGTCGACGGCGCACTGGCGCACATCCTCGTGGTCTTCGACCACGGCCACTGAGGTCTCAGTCGTCGTGATGGTGTTGGTGACCGTCAGCTTCCAGATCGGAGTCGGGCGCCGGAGCGAGGGGCTGCGAATGATGTTGATCTCCACCGATATCGAGTCCCATATCGGTCACCGGTAGACCCTGCTCCGGAGCCGGTGCAACAGGTGGCTTCGTCACCCCGTTAACAAGTGGAGCCAGAGGCTCCACCATGTGCGCATCATGACTGGCGGGGTGGTCACTCTGAGCCTCGACTGTTCCCCCGTGATGATGCTGCTGACCGTGCAGGCTGCCCACCAGACCTATCGCCACCGCGCCGGCCATCACGGCGTTGGCGCCGATAAGAACCGCAGCCCGTTTGAACCCTGATACCGCCTCTGGCTGATGCTGTCGCGTCCACGCCCACACTGCGCCCATGACGACGTAGCACTGCAGCAACAGCACACAGATCCCGGCCGCACTCGCGGCTTCAGGCTGTCCGGCAGACGGCCCGACGGGCAGTCCGGCAACGCAGGACGTGACCCACAACGCGGCCGCACCCGCATTGGCCGCAATCCCGGCCGCGAGTACCAGGGTGCCGGGCCGCGACCACGCGACAAAGGCCCACAGAAGTTGGAACACAGCGAGTGCCGCAAAGCAGGCCCCCAATGGCAACCAGTCCCGCCAATGCATCGGGGTGACCGCAAAGTGGATCACCGCCGCCCAGAGGGAGGCGATCGCCGCGCAGCGAGCAGCCAACCGGCTATCGGTCTTCGTCATTTCTCTGGTGGCCACGACATCGACCGTCGCACGGCAGCCCAATCGGCACGAGCAGCAACGCATCACGGTCGCGTCCCAAATCAGCAACGCATCGCGATGGTTCCGCTAGAAACGAAACAGGGCAAACCTCCTAAGCCGAGCCGACGACGAGCACCCCCACACTGGAAACGACCGTCAAGGCTGCATTGACAACCGCCTGACGTCAATCCATTATTGACGTTGTGGAGTTCGCCGGGTCCGCGCGCAAGCATTACGCGGAACACGGAATCTCCGATGCGGATGCGCTGCATGTCATCCGCAACCCGTTCCGGCTGATCGAGCAGCAGGGCGACTACGAAGGTCATCTGCTGATCATCGGCGTGGACCGAGGTGCGCGATTACTGGAAGTCGTCGTCATTCCGGCCGACGACCCGAGGCGAATCATCCACGTCAACCTGTTGCAACCAAAGAACTATGACTACCTGTGAGGTGATGACTATGACAACCAAGGCCAACAAGGCCACCGCTGCCGAACAATGGCTCGACCAACTCGACCCCGCCGATCCCGCTGTCAAGGTGCGCGACGGCCGCTATCTCCGACACGTTCGCGAGGCCGCCGATGCCACCGACGTCGCGGCCGACGACTTGCGCCGCGCGGTGGCCGAAGCACGTACCAACGGCGAAAGCTGGGGCACGATCGGGATGGTTCTGGGTGTCACACGCCAAGCGGCGCAGCAGCGCTTCCGCGACCTCGAGGCATGAAACAAAGCAGGCCAGACCTTGCGGCCTGGCCTGTCTACTGGTGGTGCTGCCGGGAATCGAACCCGCTCCGGAAAACGCTCTGAACAGGAAGAACATTGAACCTTACGACGCGGGAGTACGTCCGACGACGCGAAAGCACCTGCGGGAACGTGAGGTGTGTTGACGCTGTCAACAGATATGCAGGACCCCTAGCCTCCTAACCGGCGGTAACCAGCGCAACCGGATTGTCCGCGAACGTACGTAGAATCTTGGGAATGACCAGTGCTGCCAGTGACCTGGCATTGAACCGGCTGCGCCAGCACCGGGAGGCGATATGCGATGTGCTGGCACGATACGGGGCGAGCAATCCCCGGTTGTTCGGGTCGATCGCGCAAGGCAACGCAGGGCCTGACAGTGATGTCGACCTACTGCTAGACCTCGCCGCCGAGGGGTCCGGCAGTCGACTGTCCCGACTTTCGGGCATCCGGTTAGAGCTGGAAACGTTACTCAAGATGCCTGTCGACGTCGCATGCGAAGACCTGCTCAAAGACGGCGTTTCACAATCTGCCCGAAACCAGGCCATCGCGTTGTGAGCAGATCGGCGCAAGATCGGCTTACCGACATCCAGACGGCGATCGCCAGGGTCTATGCCTACCGCCCGTCGCTGACAGGCGAGCACTCCGAGATGGCGGTGTCAGCGATCCTTCGGGAGATCGGAATAATCGGTGAAGCAGTCAATTATCTTCCGGAGTCCGTGATGGCCAAGCGGCCCGAGATAGCGTGGCGTCAGATCGCTGCCATGCGGAATTTCCTCATCCATGAATACTTCAACATCAACGAAGCTGTCGTCGAAGATGTCATTGCCAACGACCTAGACCCACTGAGTGTCGCGGTCGACGCACTGCTTGGTGTCTCCTAACGGCCGCTTCTGTCGCAGCCGTTAAGGCGGTACCGATCTACCTGACGGGAAACAAAACAGGCCAGGCCTTGCGGCCTGGCCTGTTTCTGTGGTGGAGCTGCCGGGAATCGAACCCGGGTCCTACGGCATTCCCTCAAGCCTTCTCCGTGCGCAGTCCGCTATGTCTCTACTTGGATCTCCTGCTCACGCGAACAAGTCAGGATGACGATCCCAGTCGCTGTTTGATGTCCCATTAGATCCCGCGACCGGACTTAACGGTTTGTCCCTCTAGCTGATGCCAGGGTCCGGGCCGAGGGCGCTCCCGGTCTGACAGACACACCGTCGCTTAGGCAGCGAGGGCGTAGTCGCGCTGATTGGAATCGGCGCTTAATTGGTTGCAACGACGCTTACGGTGGTCATTTGCCTGCACCG
>JAPLAO010000290.1 GCA_026393245.1 Mycobacterium sp.
GCCGGGTGGGGCAAGTACGACGGTTGTCCCGCAGGCCCACCCGGTACCCGGCGACGGGTGGTCGGCCGACCACCCGGTGCCCGGCGACGGGTGATCAGCCGACGTGAAATCCCCCACGGTCGCATCCGGATCGCAGCGGTGGTGATGACCGACGGCAATGCCGGCGACGTCGGTGATGGAACCGAATCCGGCGGTCACCGGATGGTCTTGCCCATCAGACCGAGTACCAGATACTCCTGCAGCACGGTCAACCATCCGTAGACCTCGAGGTGGGTGGCCATCGGATGGCCTGCGGGCAGCCGCTCCGGGACGTCCGGACCGATGTCAAGAATGGTTCCCAGCGCCAACCGGATGTCGTTAATGGCTCCGATCCATGCGTGCGCATCATCCTCGGTCAGCTCCAGCCGACCGCCGCCATCAGGTAATGTGTCCAGAAGTCGTTGTGCAGCAGCAATTTTGGCATCGATGATCTCTGGCTCGTGCAAACTGCGCAGCGCCCCGTTGGAGTCCTCCTGCCCTTCGGGGCCGGCGGTACGGTCCTTGACGAAATCAGGAAGCAGGCGGCGCAAAGTCGCGTCATCCGGGGGCTTCGGATTGCCGGTGCGGATGCCGGTGATCTGTTCGAGTGGGTCCGACGGTGCCGCCGACTGACGGTCGTCGAGCATCTCCTGGACCGATGTGGCCATGTTCTTCAGCAGCACCACCTCATGCGGTTCGAGCGCGGAGACGAACCGGGCACCGTCCGCGGTCTGCACCCGCTTCCACTTACGCACGGCCGGATGCGCCTCAGCGGTCCTGGGCCATGGTGGCCCACAGTCCGGCGGCGTGCAGTTTGGTCACGTCGACCTCCATGGCCTCTCGGCTACCCGCCGACACCACGGCCTTGCCGTCATTGTGAACCTGCAGCATGAGTTTGGTCGCATGCGGTTCGCTGTAGCCGAAGAGTTTCTGGAAGACGTAGGTCACGTAGTTCATCAGGTTGACCGGGTCATCCCAGACCAGGGTTATCCACGGAGCATCCGTGGCCTCGAGTTCATCGGTCTCGCGGACCGCAGTGGTTCCCGGGCGGGTCGGTGCTGATGGGGCGCCCATGGGACAAGGATAGCGAGCCACCGCCATAGCCCGCCCCCGTCCACCCCAGCCGCTACCGTTGCGGAGTGACCGGGTCCGCATCGCAGGCTCTTCTGACCGATAAATACGAGTTGACCATGCTGGCGGCGGCGCTGGGCGACGGCACCGCCCGCCGCCGGACCACCTTCGAGTTGTTCGCCCGCCGCCTGCCCGATGGCCGCCGCTACGGGGTGGTCGCCGGAACGGGCCGGCTCCTGGAAGCGTTGGGCGACTTCGTCTTCGACGAGCCCGCGCTGGCGGCGTTGGCCGGTTTCCTGGATGCGGCGACGATGGATTACCTGCGCGATTTCCGGTTCGGCGGGGATATCGACGGCTACGCCGAAGGTGAGCTGTACTTCCCGGGCTCCCCCGTGCTGTCAGTCACCGGCACCTTCGCCGAGTGCGTCCTGCTGGAGACCCTCGCGCTGTCGATGCTCAACCACGACTGTGCGGTGGCCTCGGCCGCAGCCAGGATGGTCAGCGTGGCCGACGGCCGCCCGCTGATCGAGATGGGTTCCCGGCGCACCCATGAGCAGGCCGCCGTCGCCGCCGCCCGGGCCGCCTACATCGCGGGCTTCACCGGCAGCTCCAACCTGGCCGCGGCGGACCGCTACGGCGTTCCGACGAGTGGGAGCAGGCCGAGTTTCGCGCCCAGGTCGCGGCACTCGGGGTGGGGACAACCCTGCTGGTCGACACCTATGACGTGCACAACGGGGTGGCCAATGCGATCGCCGCCGCCGGGCCCGAACTGGGCGCGGTGCGCATCGACTCCGGCGATCTCGGCGAGCTGGCCCGACAGGTCCGACGCCAACTCGACGCCTTGGGCGCCACCGGGACCAAGATCGTCGTGTCCGGTGACATGGACGAGTACGCCATCGCCGCGCTGCGCGCCGATCCGGTCGACAGCTTCGGTGTCGGCACCTCGGTGGTCACCGGTTCGGGCGCCCCGACGGCGGGCATGGTCTACAAGCTCGTCGAGGTGGACGGGATTCCGGTGGAAAAGCGCAGCAGCCACAAACAGTCCCACGGCGGGCGTAAGGCCGCGACGCGGTTGTCGCGGCCCTCGGGAACCATCGTCGAGGAGGTGGTGCACCCGCTCGGCACGCCACCGGCCACTGCGCGACTGGCCGGCGCGCCACCGGACACTGCGCGGCCCCTGACCGTTCCGCTGGTACGAGCCGGCAAGGTGCTGGCGGCGCCGGATCTGGCTGCGGCGCGCGAACTGGTGGTCGGCGGGCTGGGCAGTCTGCCGTGGGAGGGCCTAGCCCTATCCCGCGGCGATCCTGCCATCCCCACCCGGCAGGTGGCGCGGAAGTGAGTGCCGCGGAACTGCCGCCGGTCACCGATCTGCTCGCGCGCGCCGTCGACGCCCTCGGCGGCACCCAACGTCCGGGGCAGGTGCAGATGGCCGAGGCGGTAGCGCATGCATTCGCCACCGGAGAGCACCTGGCGGTGCAGGCCGGAACCGGCACCGGCAAGTCGCTGGCCTACCTCGTGCCGGCGATCGCGCGGGCGCTGACCGAGGACTCACCGGTGGTGGTGTCCACCGCGACCATCGCGCTGCAACGCCAACTCGTCGACCGCGACCTGCCCCGGCTGGCCGATGCGCTGGCCGATGTTCTGCCTCGGCGGCCACGTTTCGCGCTTCTCAAAGGACGGCGAAACTACCTGTGCCTCAACAAGATTCACAACGGCGCCGACGAGGAAGCATCGAACATCCCGCAGGAGGAGCTCTTCTCGCCGGTGGCCGCCAGTGCACTGGGCCGGGACGTGGTGCGGCTGACGAAGTGGGCGTCGG
>JAPLAO010000143.1 GCA_026393245.1 Mycobacterium sp.
GCCCGCGACCGCCGCACCCACTGATGAGCCGCCGCCAGACCCGGCGTCCGAGCCGGCCCCGGCGGTCGCGCCGGCCTCGACCGGGTTGATCCCGCCGATCGCATCAATCGGGAACGTCCTGGCCCAGAACGGGAGCACTCCGGCCGGTCCGCTCGGGTTGCCCGATTTGTCGGCATACGCGCCCAGCCTGGTGCTGGGCCAGAACCCAGTCCCGGCCGCGCCGGGTGCGACCGAGGCGGCCCTAGTGCCCAATCTCAGCGCGTTCAATGCCGGCTATCTTCTGCCGCAAAACCTGACACCGGCCGCACCGGGCCAGGGTGAGCCCGCACCCGGAATCGGCCCGGATCAGGACAGCCCGGGTACCGGGCGGATCGCGTTCCTGCGACGGCTGCACGAGATGTATGGGGCGGGTGCGCTCACGGGTGCCCTCCTGGGCCAGGTACCCAAGGAGCAACTCGGCGAACCCCTGCCGGGAACCGCACCCGGTCCCGGGATCGACATTCCACCGGGTCTGGGGTTTAACCTGCCCGAGATGACTGTGCCAGCCAGCTGAGTCACGGCTGTTAGCATCGCGAATTAATGTCTGCCATTGCCCCGCACCTGATCGTCCAACCTGACGACGGCCTCGAGCCTGTTCGAGAGTTCATTGCGAGCGCGCAGAGTTCGCTGCTGATCAAGCAATTCACCTTCACCGAACCGGGCTTGATCCAGGCCACCATCGATCGTAAGAATGCCGGCGTTGATGTGCGGGTGATGCTCAATGCGCAACGCTCCGGTGGCGACCGGGCCAATGATGAGACATACGCCGAATTCAAGCGCGCAGGAATCGACGTCCAGTGGTCGAGTCCGAAATTCTATGTGACACATGAGAAGTCGATTGTGGTCGATGGTAACGCTGCGATGGTCGCCACCTACAACCTGATGATCAAGTACTTCACCCTGACCCGTGATTACGGCATCATCACCCGCGACCCGGCGCACGTCGCGCAGATCATCGACGTGTTCAACGCAGACTGGGAGCATCTGGACTTCACTCCCGCCGAAGATGCGGGACTGCTGTGGAGCAACTCCAATTCGCGTCATCAGATGGCCCGGTTCATCGACCGGGCCAACGAGCACCTGCTGATCCAGCACCCGAAGTTCGTCGACGCCGTAATCCTCGATCACATCGCCGAGGCAACCCACCGTGGTGTCAAGGTCAGGGTTCTCTGCGGCGGTAGGCACGGCATCAGCGAGTGGGACATCCTCGACACCTTCGCCTCGCTGCGCACACTGGGACGGTTCGGGGTGAAGGTCCGCAAGCAGAAGGACCTCCGCGTGCACGCCAAACTGATCGCCGTCGACGGCCGGGAGGTGCTTGTCGGTTCGATGAACATCGACCGCAGCGCGTTCGACCTTCGTCGGGAGTTGGGACTCATCACCGATGAACCCGCCGTTGTGCAGCGACTCGTTGCGGTTTTCGATTCCGACTGGGAGTCATCGCACCACTACGAGGCGCCGGATCCGCTCGACCTCGCCGAACATCACGAGGACGACTTTCCGCACGACGCCGACCTGGTCCATGAGTGACGCGGCACCCGCCGCGTCCCGGGTCTCCCTCGCCGAGATCGCACTGACCTTCAATCACATCGCGCTCGCCTCGTTCGGCGGTGGACTGTCGGCCTGGTCGCGCGAGGTCGTCGTCGACCGGCGCAAGTGGATGGGTGAGGAGCAGTTCCTCAGTGCGATGACGATGTGCCGCATCATGCCCGGCGCCACCCAGGTGAATCTCTCGGTCTTCGTCGGGGGCACGATGCGCGGTTTCGCCGGCGCCGTCGCTGCCCTGCTGGGTCTGTGTCTGGTGCCGGTCGCCCTGATCCTGGCGTTGGGCTTCTTCTACTTCACCTTCAAGGAGGTGCCCGCCGTCAAAGGCGCACTGCACGGGGCATCGGCGGCGGCCGTCGCACTGACGGTGACGATGGTGATCAAAACCGGCCAGAAGTGTCTGACCGGAGTTGTGCCGGTGGCTTTCTTCGCGGCGGCTTTCATTCTCAACGGTGTGCTGCGCTGGCCCCTGTTGCTCGTGCTGGGCATCCTGGCACCGCTGGCCCTGATCTGGGCCTGGCCGAGGGAACGCGCCGTCGGGTGAAGACCTACCTGTCGCTGCTGAGCCTGTTCGGTGGGCTGTCGCTGCTGTCGATCGGTGGCGGTAACACCGTGTTGCCCGATATGCACCTGCGGGCAGTTAACGGATATCACTGGCTCACCGATTCGCAGTTCGCCGATGTGTTCTCGATCTCCCAGGCCGCACCGGGGCCCAGCATCCTGATCGTCTCGCTGGTGGGCTACGCCGCCGGGATGCAGGTTGCGGGAGTACTGGGCGGCCTTGCCGGCGGGGTGCTCGCGACGGTGGCGATGATCGTTCCCGCTGCGACGCTGATGTACCTGGTGACGATGTCCTGGCAGCGGGCGCAGAAGTCCAAACTGCGCCACGCGGTGGAGAAGGGCTTCGCACCGCTGACCGTCGGGCTGATCCTGGCCACCTCGCTGGTCATGAGCCGTGCCGCCGACCACGATTGGCGGGCGTACCTGATCACCGCCATCGCCACGGTCATCTTCGTCCGCACCGGCGTCAACCCACTGATCGTGGTGGCCGGGGCCGCATTCCTGGGCTACCTCGGCTTCATCTGACGCCAGGAGATCTGACGCCGCGAGGCCACTCGGATAGGTTCACACGGTGCGAGTTGACGGGCGCGAGGTCACGGTTGCCGGCAATCTGCTGGAACCACTGACCCGGCGAACCAATGACATCGTTCGCCTGGCATCGGCAACGGCGTTCCTGGCGATCGTCATCACCAGTTCACTAATCACCCGCAGCGATTGGATAAGCCTAGAGAAGTCGGTCTCGCGCATCGTGGGAGTGCTGACACCCACCCAGTCAAACCTGGTGTATCTGGCTTACGGCATCGCGATCGTGGCACTACCCTTCGTGATCCTGATCGGACTGATCGCCGGTCGTCAGTGGAAACTCCTCGGCGCGTACGGGGCCGCTGGATTCATTTCCGTTCTGGCACTGTCGATCTCCGGTGAGGGCATCTCGGCGCCACGCTGGCATTTCGACGAGTCCGAACGACTGTCGACGACACTGTCGCAGTTCCTCGACGACCCGCGCTGGATCGCCATGCTGGCGGCGGTGCTCACCGTGTCGGGTCCATGGCTGCCCGGCCGTTGGCGGCGCTGGTGGTGGGCGCTGCTGCTGGCGTTCATTCCGATCCATCTCGTGGTCAGCGCGGTCCTGCCGGCCCGCACATTGCTCGGACTGGCGGTGGGGTGGTTAGTCGGCGCGTTGATCGTTCTGGTCGTCGGCACGCCGGCACTTGAGGTGCCCCTCGACGGTGCGGCGCAAGCCCTGTCGCGACGAGGTTTCACCGTCGATGCGATGACGGTGGTGCGGCCGGCGGGGCATGGCCCGCTGGAACTGTCGGCCGTCGACAGTCAGGGACGCAACGCCGTCGTCGAACTCTACGGACCCAATCAGCGCAGTGGCGGTGCACTGCGGCAGTTCTGGCGGTGGCTCGTGTTGCGGGACTAAGAAACCGCGCCCCTGCAAACGTCCATGCACCGCGCGGTGGAACACCGCGCCCTGATGACCATCGCAGCCGCGGAACTCGACGTGGCCAACACCACGACACTCACCGTCGCCGGGCTGGAACGTGGCTGGACCATGTACTCCCACACCGCACCCCGCGGCACGCCGCTCAATCACGCCGACGACTCCGCCGTTGCCACGGTTTGGAAATCGCTGGCGGTCCTTCAGCGTCATCAGATCGCCCACGGCGACCTGCGGAACACCGAGATCACCGTCGACGACACCGGTACCGCTCTGTTCGGCGGCTTCGGCAATTCCGAGTACGGCGCCTCCGAAGAACAACTGCAATCCGACATCGCCCAACTGCTGGTGACGACGACGGCACGGTTCGGTGCCGAACAGTCAGTGCGGGCAGCCGTCAACGCACTCGGTGCAGATGCCGTGCTCGACGGATCCGGTCGGCTGACGAAATCGGCGATCCCGAGCCGGATCCGCAGAGGCGTCACCGATCCGAAGGCGGTGATGACCGCTGCTCGCGACGAGGTCAAGAAGCAGACGGGTGCCGATCAGATCGAGGCTGAGACCATCACCCGGTTCACCCGGAAGCAGGTGATTCAGCTTGTTCTGCTCGTCGCACTGGTCTATGTGGCGTACCCGTTCATCAGTACTTTGCCCGCCTTCTTCAACGAGTTGCGCAGCGCCAACTGGTGGTGGGCGCTGCTGGGGTTGAGCGTCTCGGCGATGACGTATATCGGTGCGGCGGCAGGACTTTGGGCGTGCGCGTCAGGCCTGGTGCCGTTCCGGAATCTGGTGATCATGCAGTTCGCCAACACCTTTGCGGCCACCACCACCCCGGCCGGGGTCGGCGGACTTGCGCTGAGCACCCGATTCCTGCAGAAAGCCGGACTGGGAACGGTGCGCGCAACAGCGGCGGTGGCTGTGCAACAGGCCGTGCAGGTGATCACCCACATCGCATTGCTGATCTTCTTTTCCGTCGTCGCCGGTGCCTCCGCGGACCTGTCGCATTTCGTACCGAAACTGACGCTGCTATACCTGATCGGTGGCGTGGCGCTCGGCGTACTCGGCGCGTTCCTTTTCGTCCCCAAGTTGCGCGGCTGGTTGGACACCGCGATCCGGCCGAAGCTGATCGAAGTCGGCAGCGAGCTGGTCGAGCTGGTGCGTGACCCCAAACGCTTCGCAATTATCGTATTAGGTTGCGCTGGAACGACTCTCGGCGCAGCACTGGCACTGTGGGCCAGCGTGGAGGCTTTCGGAGGCGGAACGACATTCGTGACGGTCACGGTGGTGACGATGGTCGGCGGAACATTGGCGTCGGCGGCGCCCACACCCGGCGGGGTTGGCGCGGTGGAGGCGGCCCTGATCGGTGGGCTGGCCGCGTTCGGGGTGCCCACTGCCGTCGCCGTGCCCTCGGTGCTGCTGTACCGGGTGCTGACCTGTTGGCTTCCGGTGTTCGCCGGGTGGCCGATCATGCGTTGGCTCACCGCACGAGACATGATCTAGCGCGCATCGAAAGGAATTCCGTGACACCGTGGCATGACCTGACCGGACACGTCGCCCTGGTGACCGGGGGCAACAGCGGTATCGGACTGGGAATGGCCCGCGGATTGCGAAGAGCAGGCGCGTCCGTGGCGATCTGGGGCACCAATGCCGATCACAACGCAGCTGCCGTCGCCGCCTTGCAAGCCGAATCCTCCGATGCCCCGGTGGCATCGTTTCGCGTCGACGTCAGCGACGAGGATGCGGTAGCCGCGGGGGTGGAACAGACATTGGAGGCCTTCGGTCAGATCGACTCGTGTTTCGCCAATGCGGGCGTGGCCGGGCACCCCGCGCCCATCGACACCATGTCGACCGAGGAGTGGCGCCGGGTGCTGACGGTAAATCTCGATGGGCAGTTCTACACCGTGCGGGCGGTGGCCGGGCATATGAAAGCCCGGGGCACCGGATCGATCGTCTTCACCAGCAGTGTGTCGATGAGCGACGGTCTGGCATTCGCCACCCATTACGCGGCGGCAAAAGCAGCACTGACCGCCATGGCGCGCGGCCTGGCAGTGGAGTTGGCCCGCGAGAAGATCCGGGTAAACGCGATCGTGCCCGGCTGGACCAGGGCGGCCATGACCGAAGACCTGCTGGACTCCCCCGCCGCGCAGGCCAAGATTTTGCCCAGGGTGCCTTTGCGACGCTGGGGAACACCGGCGGACTTCGAGGCCGTCGCGGTGTGGCTGGCGAGTGCGGGATCGAGCTATTTCACCGGGCAGACACTGGTGATCGACGGGGGTTACACCGTCTTCTGATAGTGCGGGCGGAGGGATTCGAACCCACACGCTCTCTCGAGCACCGGCACCTAAAGCCGGCATGTCTGCCATTTCATCACGCCCGCAGGACCATTCAGCGTATCCCAGAGCCATGTCAGCATGTCGGAGCCGCTGCGTAGGTTGACAACCGTGGAGCACGCGCGCAGCCAATATATATCGCCTGCGGCATATAGTGCCGGAGCTATAATGTGAACGTGGCAAGCGGCCGGGACCAGCCGTGGCACATCGAATTGAGCATGGAGGTCGATCAGTGGCTGGACGGGTTATCAGTCAGGGGACAAGCACAAGCGGTGCGGGCGCTCGACTTGCTCGTCAAGCATGGCCCCGCATTGCGGATGCCGCACAGTAGGAAGCTCGATAACCAGCTATGGGAATTGAGGTTTCGATGCGAGCGAGTCAATCAGCGCATTACCTATACCGTCGAATCGGAACGTCGCATCATCACACTCACAACCTTCCGCAAACAACGCGACAACGAACGCAGAGAAGTCCAGCGAGCGCGCAATATCCTGCGGCGGCATCGAAACCGGGGAGGTGACTGATGAGCGACTACAACAAGCGACGGCAGCAGATCATCGATGAGCTGCCCCCCGCCGAACAGAAAGTGTTCGACGAGGCCTATGCAAGAGCGGGGCTGGCGATGGAGCTCGCCGAGACTGTCTTCCGGGCCCGCGAAACAGCCGGACTGACCCAGGCCGAACTGGCCCGGCGGATGGGAACCACCCAATCGGCCATTGCGGCAATCGAATCGGGGGCGCGTACCCCTACCGTCGAACTCCTCGACCGGCTGGCCCGTGCCTGCGGCGGGCGACTGACGATCAGGATCGGCGCGGCCTGAGCGGAACTGCACGGTAGGTTCGTGAGGTGCCCACCACCCGCCGCCGCCGCGTCGCGCTGATCGCGCTGGTGATCGTCGCGGCTGCTGGCTGCCTGGCGCTGGGCTGGTGGCAGTGGACCCGGTTCGAGTCGACCTCGGGCAGCTTTCAGAACCTCGGATACGCGCTGCAATGGCCGTTCTTCGCAGGCTTCTGTGTGTACGCCTACCGCAAGTTCGTGCTGTATGAACAGGCTCCGCCGGAACATAACGCGACCGGAGACCTGACCGAGATTCCGCCCGGCCTCCTGCCCGAGCGACCCACGCCTCCCACACAATCCACCGATGACGACCCCGTGCTACGGGAGTACAACGCCTACCTTGCCGAATTGGCCCAGACAGACCGTGCCCAGTCAGACCGCGCCAAGTCAGACCGCGCCGCCGAGACGAACCAGGACAGGACGACAGCATGACCGGAAGCCCCGAAACGCACCCGCTCGCGCCAATCGAAAAGATCCGCTCCGCTCTGACCGGTTACCGGGTGATGGCCTGGTTGACCGGCATCTGGCTGATCGCGCTGTGCTACGAGATCATCCTCAAATACGTGGTGAAAGTGGATGATCCACCGAGTTGGATCGGCGTCGTGCACGGCTGGGTCTACTTCGTCTATCTGCTGTTCACCGCCAACCTCGCGGTCAAGGTGCGCTGGCCGATCGCCAAGACCATCGGGGTGCTGCTAGCCGGCACCATCCCGCTGCTGGGCATCATCGTCGAGCAGGTTCAGACCCGCGAAATCAGGGAACGGTTCAACCTGTAACCGTCAACCGACGAATCGGTACTCGACCTGAAGTGAGCGGTAGGTGCGTTCGGCGCGTCGGTCCCGAGTGAGCAAGGTACGGCCGTTGGCCACCGAAGCCTGACCAACCAGCGCGTCGTATCCCGATCCGCCGACGATGTCGAGGACGGCAAGCCGTTCCCGAAGTTCGCGCATTCCGGCCGCGTCGAGCCAGCAGTCCCCCGGGAACGCTGCCGCTAAGACTGAGACTGCCTGGTCCGCGCTGAGACGCAGTGGGATCGGCATTCGGGTCAGCACCGAGTACGTCTCGAACGCGGCATGCCCGGCAAGCACCGGGCGGAGGTCAACCAGGGCCCGTCGGCAGGCGGGATGGGCTTCGTGCGCCGGGTCGAGAGCGGCGACGGCAACACTGGTATCGCACGCCCACTGTTCATCGCTGGAGGTCATCGCGAAGCCGTCGAACGTGGTCATCAGTCAGCACAGCACCCTCGACCGTGCCCAGTATCGGCAGCCCCTCGCTGATCTGGACCGAGCGCCGGTCTCGTCGTACGGGTTCGATTCGCGTGCCTCGAGCCAGCGCCCACAGCGCCGGCACCAACAACGTCAGCGCCCGTCCGCGATGCGACACCGCGTCTTTCTCAACCGAACTCAGCTGCGCCGCGCTGCGCTTCTCACCCTCGGGGATGAACACCGGATCATAACCGAAACCGTTGTTGCCCAACGGTTCTCGCGCAACAGCACCCGGCCAGACCCCGCGCACCACGGTCACATCATCGGGCCCGGCGACCAGTACGCAGGCCGAGACGAATGCCGCGCCGCGCCGAGAATCCGGAACGTCACCCATCTGTGCCAACAGCAGCGAGTAGTTCGCGGCGTCATCGCCGTGGCTCCCGGACCACCGTGCCGAGAGCACGCCCGGCATTCCGTTCAGCGCCGCAACCTCCAGACCGGAATCATCGGCCAGCGTCGCGATCCCGGTTGCGACAAATCCGTCGCGGGCCTTGGCCGCAGCGTTCTCCTCGAAGGTGGCCCCGATCTCGGGTGCCTCGTCGAACGCGTCGACGTCATCGAGTGACACCAACTCCAGGCCCGATATGCCGGCGGCGTCGAGCACCCGGCGCAACTCGGCCAGCTTCTTGGCGTTGCGGCTGGCGACCAGCAGCATGGTCATACGGCAGTGCTCAGCTTCCGAATGCCTTCTTCGGAGCCGGGCCCTCCGGCAGGACGCCCGGGTACGGCAGCGCCAGGGCCTCGCGCTGGAGTGCGAACAGGGTGTCGCAGGCCCCCAACGCGGCGTCGATCATCTTGTCCAGGGTGGAGCGCGCGAACGTCGCACCCTCGCCGGTGCCCTGGATCTCCACCAGGGTTCCGGTGTCGGTGGCCACTACATTCATATCCACCTCGGCCCGCGAATCCTCCTCGTAGGGAAGGTCGACACGCACCCGACCGTCGACAACACCGACGCTGATCGCCGCGATCGCGCACGACAGCGGCTTCGGATCGGTCAGCTTTCCGCCCGCCGCCAGGTAAGTCACGGCATCTGAGAGCGCCACGTAAGCACCGGTGATGGCGGCGGTGCGGGTGCCGCCGTCGGCCTGCAGCACGTCGCAGTCGATGGCGATGGTGTTCTCCCCCAACGCCGCCAGGTCGATGCAGGCGCGCAGCGAGCGTCCGACAAGCCGGCTGATCTCGTGGGTGCGCCCGCCGACCCGGCCTTTGACAGATTCGCGATCGGAGCGGGTGTGGGTGGCCGAGGGCAGCATCGCGTACTCGGCGGTCAGCCAGCCCAACCCGGAGCCCTTGCGCCAGCGCGGCACACCCTCGGTGACACTCGCGGTGCACATCACCCGGGTTCCGCCGAACTCGATGAGGACCGATCCGGCCGGATGGGTGGTGAAACCCCGGGTGATGACGACGGGTCGGAGTTCGTCGTCGAGTCTGCCGTCTTGTCGTGCTGCCACGGACAAACCCTATCCCGCGGCCAACCCGCGGCTTAGCCCCGCCGGACCTCGAAGCTCTCCCCCGCGACGACGGCGTGCACCGGGCCATCGAATTCGGCCTTGGCCTCGCTGATGACGGTCTCGCGCGCGGTCCACGGCGGAATGTGGGTCAGCAAAAGCTCACCCACGCCAGCTCTGGCCGCGACGCGACCCGCCTCTGCGCCGGACATGTGCAGGTCCCGCGGCCGATCAGGTGCGTCGGTCCAGGATGCCTCACATAGGAACACATCTGCCCCGGCGGCGAGTTCGACAAGTGATTCGCAGATGCCGGTGTCGCCGCTGAAGACCAGGGTTGCGCCGTCGGGGTCGGTGATCCGCATTCCGAAGGATTCGGTGGGATGGTTGACCAGTCGGGGTAGCACGGTCAGGTTGCCGAACCGGACCGGCTCTCCGTCGACCCAGGTCCGCACCTCGAAGATGTCGGAGAAGTCGTCGAGTTCGCCGCCGACCGGTGAGGACGCCGCGGCCAGCCGGGCCCAGGTGTCGCCGGGGCCGTACATGATTCCGCGCATGGTGGCCGGCACCGGGTGATAGCGACGCCAGACGAACAGGCCGGGAAGGTCCAGACAGTGATCGGCGTGCAGGTGCGATAACAGCACGTGCACTTCGTTGGGATCGGCGTGACGTTGCAACGCCCCGAGGACTCCGCCGCCGAAGTCCACCACCAGCGGCGGGCTGTCGGGCGCGATCAGCAGGTAGCCCGATGCCGGCGAATCAGGCCCGACAACACTGCCGGAGCAGCCGAGCACGGTGATTCGCACTACGCAAGCTTGCCATGTGCAGCAGACGGACGGCTCAATTCCGGACGCCGACGTGCCGTTGCACTCCGGTGACCACCGGCCCGAGGAAACGGGTCGCCAGTGCGGTGAAGGCCGCCGGGTCGCCGGTGGACTCGAAAAAACGCGACGCGGGCGGGGCGTCGTGCGGCCGCAACTCATCCCGTTCGGTGAGAACCCGCAGCAGATCCTTGGCGGTCTCCTCCGCGCTGGAGACCAGCGTCACGGCGTCACCCATCGTCAGCTGGATCACCCCGGACAGCAGTGGGTAGTGCGTGCAGCCCAGCACCAGGGTATCGACCTCGGCGCGCCGCAGCGGCTCTAGATAACCCTGTGCAAGACCCATCACCTCCCGGCCACTGGTGATGCCGCGTTCGACGAAGCCGACGAACTGCGGACACGCGACGGCGGTGACCTCAACATCGCGAGCGGCGATGAAGGCGTCCTGATAGGCACCGGAGGCGATCGTGGCCTCGGTCCCGATGACGCCGATACGGCCGGTGCGGGTGGTCGCC
>JAPLAO010000053.1 GCA_026393245.1 Mycobacterium sp.
CGGTGGCGCGGGCAGCGGCAAGACCTTCATGGCTGTCGAGCAGGCCCGCCGGCTGGCCAACAGCGGACAGCGTGTCGCACTGATCTGCTATTCCCACGGCCTGGCCTCCTACCTCAAACGCATCACCGCCGGCTGGCAGCATCGTCACCAACCCGGCTACGTCGGGGAGTTTCACAGTCTGGGCATCCGGTGGGGCGCCCCGGTTGGCCCGGATGAGTCCGAGCGCAGTGCCGCCAGCGAACAGTTCTTCGAGCACGACCTGCCCGCCCAGATGTTGGAGTTGGCCGCCGCCCTGCCGGACGGCCAGCGTTTCGACTCGATCGTCATCGATGAGGCCCAAGACTTCGCCGACAGTTGGTGGGACCCGATCCTGGCGGCGCTGCGAGACCCCGACGCCGGCGGGGTCTACCTGTACAGCGACGAGGGCCAGCGCGTCTTCGACCGCAAGGGCACACCCCCGGTGCCGCTGGTGCCGCTGATTCTCGAGCACAACATTCGCAACACCCGCCAGATCGCCGCCGCCTTCGGGCCACTCGTCGATCACCCGATGCGTTCCCTGGGCGGAGACGGGCCCGAGGTTCGATTCGTAGCCTGCACTCTCGATGAGGCCCTCACCGTCGGCGACGACCAGATCGAGGCCCTGCTCGACGACGGCTGGCGGCCCGAGGACGTTGCGCTGCTGACCACCGGCACCCGCCATCCCGAGCAGAAGAACCGCCAGGCCGAGGGCAATGCGGCCTACTGGGACAGCTTCTGGGACGCCGAGCAGGTGTTCTACGGACATGTGTTGGGTTTCAAAGGACTGGAGCGGCGCGCTGTGGTGCTGGTGGTCAATGACAAGAAGGTCATGGAACGCTCGTCGGAGCGGTTGTACGTCGGGCTGTCGCGCGCCCGCGATCAACTCGTGGTGTGCGGAGATCCGGCGTTCATCGCCGAATGCGGCGGTCCGGATGTGGCGCGTCGCCTCGGCATCGGCGACTAACGCAGCTTCACCAACCGCGTCGTCGAGGTTTCGTCAAGTTCCACCACATCGGTGCGCGAGCGCAGGAAATCGCTGAATGACCGGAATCCCAAAGACTTTTCGGAGAACGACGGATCCATCCGCTTCATCTGCGCCTTGACCGTCGAGTTGTGCAACCACTCGTCGTCGTCCTTGTCCTGGCCGATCTGCAATGCGCGGGTGAGCAGTGCGGTGGCGGCGGCCTGCGGGTCGGGCTCGCCGGGCTCGCCGGGCTCGGTCGGCTCGGGCTCGGCAGACCCGGACCCGGTGGCGACCCGGGCCGGGGCACGCTTCTTCGGTGCCGTGTCCTCCGCGGGCGCTGCCGCGATGGCCGGAACACCGGGCAGGGCGTCGTAGATGACGAAGTCGTCGCACGCCGCGGCCAGCGACTTACTCGACGATCCCGCCACCCCGATACCCACCACGTAGCGGCCCAGTCGTTTGCAGCGCTGTGCCAGCGGGATGTAGTCGGAGTCGCCGGCCACAATCACCACGTGCGTCAGATCCGGCAGCCGGAACATGTCTTCCACGGCATCCACCGCCAACCGGATATCGGCCGCGTTCTTGCCATAGGCCGCCGCGGGGAAAAGCTGGACCAGATCCACCGCTCGCCCCACCAACTGGCCGCGGTAACCGGCATTGATATCGGCTGACCAGTCCGCGTAGGCGCGGGTGAGCACCAGGGTGCCGAATGACGATGCGAAGTCCAGTACCGCTCCGACGTCGACGATGGCCCGGGTCAGCTTGGCGGCGTCGAGGCCCTTGGGTTTGTCGCGCTGGAATGAGTTGCGTCCGTGTACCTGGTCGTAGCGCGACAGCACGATGTTGTCGAAGTCGAGATACACCGCGACGCGGGCCGCACCGGGTTCGGTCATGGGCCTTCAGTCTGGCACCTGCCGGGTGTGGGGGAGGCCGGTTCTATGGCTATGATTTGGGCGTCAACGGTGACGTCTGACCCTTCGACAAGCCTTGGAGTGATTCGGTGAGCTTTCCCCGCCGCGCCCGCGCCGCGAGCCTCGTCTTCGTGACGTTGCTGGCTGCTGTGCTGGTCAGCGACGTCGCGGGGCTCCCGGGCTGCCAGGACGGCTGCAAGACGGTCACCGCCACCGCCCAGGCGCAGTTGCCGGCGCCGGTCCCGCAGCCTCCACTGCTGGGCCTGGCACCGTTCGACGGGGCCGAGGACATCAACCCCCTGACCGAGCCCACGGCGAATGTTCTGGACGGCAAAATCTCCGAAGTCTCCCTGGTCGACGACTGGGGCAACAGCGTGGCGGGCGCACTCTCGTCGGATCGCGCGTCGTGGCAGCCCACGGAGCCACTGAACTTCGCGCGGACCTACTCGATGACCGTCGACAGCGTGAGCAACAGTGGGGTGCCGCTATCGCGAACCACCACCTTCGACACGCTGTCGCCCAATAACTACGCCCACCCCTACCTGGAGGTGCAGGGCGGTTTCGCCATCCAGGAGGGCCAGAAGTACGGCATCGGCACCGTGATCGCCGCCCATTTCGACGAGCCGATCACCGACAAGGTGCTGGCCGAGCAGAACATGATCGTCACCACCAGCCCATCGGTGCCGGGTTCCTGGTTCTGGACCGACGACTATGTGGCGCACTGGCGTCCCGAGCACTACTACGCGCCAGGCACCACAGTGTCGGTGGCGCTCAACATGTTCGGTCTCAAGCTCGGTGAGGGCCTTTACGGCCAGGCCGATGCGAAGAACACCTTCACCATCGGTGACTCACACATCGCCGTCGCCAACGACATCACCAAGCAGGTCAGCGTCTACGACAACGGCAAGCTCGTCCGAACCATGCCCACCTCAATGGGCCGCGGCGGCACCTCGGTGATTGCCGGCAAGACGTTCCACTGGTGGACACCACCCGGCGTCTATACCGTGATCGACAAGGGCGAGGTCGTCACCATGGACTCGGCCACCTACGGGATTCCCCCCGGCACCGCGAACAGTTATAAGCGCAAGATCGGTTTCGCCACCAGGATCAGCTTGGACGGCGTCTATCTGCACCAGCTTGATGACACCGTGTGGGCGCAGGGCAATACCAACCTCTCGCATGGCTGCCTGAACCTCAGCGGCGAGAACGCCAAGTGGTTCTTCAATTTCGTGCAACCTGGCGACATCGTCGAGGTCCGGTTCACCGGCGGCCCGCCGCTGGCGCTGAATCAGAACGGTGACTGGTCTGTGCCGTGGTCGGAATGGGTCAGGGGCAGTGCGCTGACGCCCAAGGCCGCGCCGCCGCCCCCACCGCCGGCGGCCACTGCTGAGACGATTCCCGCACCCGGGCCCTAGTTCACGCTCCCGCGCGATTACCCTTCGCCCTCGCTTGATGAAGTGCGAGGATTCGCACGTCGTTCTCGGAGGTGCATATGGGCTTTGTACAGGCCAATCTGATCGGCCCGGTCAGCAACGTGCTCTACACCTACATCCTGGTGTACCTGCTGGTTGCAGCCGGCATCTACTTCACCGTCCGGACCCGGTTCGTGCAGGTCCGCTACTTCAAGCGGATGCTCGGCCAGTTGGTGCACTCCCGCTCGGGTGACGGCGGCATCTCGTCGTTCCAAGCCTTCTGCGTCGGCCTGGCGTCCCGGGTTGGCACCGGCAATATCGCCGGCGTCGCGATCGCGCTGACCGTCGGCGGTCCGGGTGCGATCTTCTGGATGTGGATGGTGGCACTGCTGGGCATGGCCACCGCGTTCGTTGAGGCGACGCTGGGCCAGATCTTCAAGGTCCGCGCCGAGGACGGCACCTTCCGCGGCGGGCCGGCCTTCTACATTCAGCGCGGGCTGGGTTCGCGTCCCGGTGGTGTGGTGTTCGCGGTGCTGCTGGTCTTTACCTTCGGCTTCGCCTTTAACATGGTGCAGGCCAACGCAATTGCCGATGTGCTGAACAACTCATACAACATTGAAATCAACTACACGACAATCGGTTTGGTGCTGCTGGCCGCACCGGTGCTGTTCGGCGGCGTGCGACGGGTGGCCAAGGTGGCCGAGGTCGTGCTGCCGTTGATGGCATTGGCTTACGTTCTGCTGGCATTGATCATCATCGCGCTCAACATCAGCAACCTGCCGCACGCCTTCGCCCAGATCATCGGTGGCGCATTCGGTCTGGAGCAGATGGCGGGCGGGTTCACCGGCGGTCTCGCGGCGGCGATGCTCAACGGCGTCAAGCGCGGCCTGTTCTCCAACGAGGCCGGCATGGGCAGCGCGCCCAACGTCGCCGCCACCGCGACGGTGTCGCACCCGGTCAAGCAGGGGTTGATTCAGTCCCTGGGCGTATTCGTGGACACCATCATCATCTGCACGGCGACGGCGCTGATCGTCCTGGTCTCCGGGCCGGGTATCTACGACCCGCACACGCCGACCAAGATGGCCGGTGCCTCGCTGACCGCCTCGGCGGTTGCGGCCGGCCTCGGATCCTGGACCACCTGGCTGATGACCGTGCTGGTGTTCGTCTTCGCTTTCTCCTCGGTGCTCGGCAACTACGTCTACGCCGAGATCAACCTGTTCTTCCTGGGCGCGCGCCAGCGTGGCATCAACATCTTCCGGATCGCGGTGCTGGCCGCCATCGCATTCGGCGCGACCGCCAAGCTGTCCACGGTGTGGGATCTTGCGGATATCGCGATGGGTCTGATGGCGTTAGTCAACCTCGTTGCCATCGTGCTTTTGGGCCGGTGGGCGTTCGCCGCGCTCCATGACTACCAACGGCAGGCAGAGGCCGGCGAAGACCCGGTGTTCGTGGCCGCCGACGCCGGATTGCCAGGCCGCCTCGAGGGCGACATCTGGACCTCCCCGGCCCTTCCCGTTGATCGGCAAGCCGCGCGGTAGGTGACGTTGGCCTCTGGTCGCGGCGTCGTATTACGCCGACGATGGCGCCCATGATCGGTTACCACCTCGACACCGCTACTTCCATCCTCACGCTGCGGCCGGAATCCGCACTGGAGAAAAACGATTTCATCGAGGTCGCCCAGGCGTTGGACCCGCAGATCACCGCGCACGGCGACCTCGCAGGGCTCATCATCGCCGCACCGCACTTCCCGGGCTGGGACAGCTTCGGGGCGTTGGTCAACCACCTGCGGCTCGTCCGCGACCACCACCGGCACATCAAGAAGGTCGCGATGGTCACCGACTCCCCTCTCGGAAACGTCGCCGAACACATCACGTCGCACTTCATCTCCGCGGAGGTCAAACACTTCCCGGCGGGCGAGGGCGAGGCGGCCCGGGCCTGGATCCTCGCGGACTCCTGAGCGTGAGTTCTGCTACGGCCGCGGCCAGGTCTCCGGCAGGCTATGGCCGCCGTCGGCCACCAGCACCGCACCGGTGACGAAGGATGCCGACTCATGAGCCAAAAACGTGACGCACGAAGCGATCTCGGCCGGGGTGCCACTGCGCCCGATCGGCCCCGCCGCCGCAGCCGACGCCTCAAACTCCAACTGTGACCCGGTCGCGACATAGCCCGGCGCGACCACGTTGACGGTGACGCCGCGGCCGATCACCTCCAGCGCCAGCGCGCGACTCAGGCCCACCAGGCCGGCCTTGGCGGCGGTGTAGGTCGCCTGTCCGGGCATTGCGTTCACTGTTCCAGTCGTCGACCCGACTGAGACGATCCGGCCGTAGGAGGCTGCGGTCATCACCGGAACCGCGGCCCGACACATCAGGAATGCGGTGGTCATGTTCCGGGCGATCGCGGACGCCCAGTCCGCCAGCGACAGCGACGCGACGTCGGCGTCGGTATCCCAGCCCGACGCCACCGACGTCATTCCGGCGTTGTTCACCAGAATGTCCAACCGACCCCAGCGCTCCAGCGCTGCATGAACCAATGTCTCGGCGCACCCCTCGACGGTCAGATCGCCCACCACGCCGACGGCGGCGTCGCCGAATTCGGCGGCCCGGTCATGGATCCGATCCGAGGTCGCGCCCAGCACCACCCGCGCGCCGGAGCCAACGAGTTGACGGGCCACTGCGATGCCGATTCCGTCCGGTGCACCGGCGCCGGTCACGATCGCCACCCGGCCGGCGAAACGCGCCGTCGGCGCCGGTCCGGCGATCAGAGTGTGAACTCGTCGGCCATGTTGTCGATGCCGGCCTGGATGGCGTTCAACGACTCCTTGCGGGCCCGCATCTTGCAGGCGTGGTGGGCGCCGGCGTTGAGGGTGGTGGCGAACTCGTGAGCAGCCTGCTCGGCACGTTCCAGAACCACCTCCGGCATCACGATCTCGTCGACCCAACCGGCCGCCAGCGCAGTCTCCCCGCAATACGTCCGGGCCAGACCGACTGCCTGCTGGTAGGCCGAGCGGGTGAGCCGCAGCTTCATCACCTCAAGTGCGGCATACGGCAGCACCATTCCGATCGCCACCTCATTGGCCTGAAAGTTGTAGCCCGGCCCGGCAATTCGATGATCGGTGCTGCAGGCCAGAAACGATCCCATCGCAATCGCGTGCCCCGTGATGGCCGCCACGACCGGCTTGCGGAACGACAACAACCGATGGGACAGCTCGAAGCCGCTCTTCAGCATGCCGATGGAAGCGTCGAGGTCCCCGGATTGAAAAATCTTAAGTTGGAATCCGGCGCTGAACACCCGGTTGTTGCCGGCGATCACCACCGCACCGGCGCCGTCGGCCTCGGCCTGGTCGAGCGCCTTATTGAGCTCGGCCAGCATGTCCGGTCCGAGTGCGTTGACCTTGCCGTCGTCCATCGTGATCACCGCGATCGACTCGTCGCGGCGATAGCTGACACCCATGTTTTCTCCTTTAGCCCGGCGTGTGAGCGATCACGTTACCGAGGCTCAGCCGCCCATCAACGAGCGCCACTGCTCGAGGTTGGACGCCCGGTAGACGTAGTTGGTGTTCTTGACCTCCGACAGGCTGGCGCTGGGTTCGGTGGAATACCAGTGACCCGGGAACACCGTTGGATCACCGGAGAGCTTGGCCAACTGCTGCAGACTGCGGAACATCTCGTCGACATCGCCGCCGGGAAAGTCGGTGCGGCCGCACCCGTCGAGGAACAGGGTGTCGCCGGCCACGAGCCGGCCGTCGAGCAGAAAGCACTGGCTGCCCGGGGTGTGACCGGGTGTGTGCAGCAGTTCGATGTCGATGTCGCCGATGCTGACCTTGTCACCGTGCTGATGGGAGGTGAGATCACTCATCGGAATTCCGGTCACCCGTGAAACCCACTGTGCCTCATGGGTATTGACATGGATCGGTACGGAGACAGACCAGCACCCCGGACAGGTGCATACCGTCGGACTCGAGGGTGTCGAGCAGATCGCCGGCCGCATACGCCGGGTCGACCATCACCGCGTCACCGGTCTCCCGGTCGCCGATGAGATAGGCGAAGTTGCGCATCTGCGCCGCGATGGGGTCGGTGGCGGCGAAGTCGCGGCCGGAGAGTAACTGCCGGAAGTAGAGGCGGTCGGCCGGAGAGTAACTGCCGGAAGTAGAGGCGGTCGGTCGATGTCATGGGCCACACCTTAAAGCCTTGCTGACGCTGAATCCTGTTTCCCGCCAACGACTTTGCTATAAAAATCAAGGCTGGTTCCCGACCTGCAACAAAGGCGTGATCGTACGGTTATCTTCTTTGCCATCGGGTCGAACCGATGCCATCATGGGGGCACTGCCGAAGATCTTCAGGAGGTAATGGTGAGTATTTCGATTCGTACGCTGCTGGTTCCCGGTGTTGCCTTTGCGACAGTTGGCGCCGTGGCTCTCGGCCCGGCAATGGTGACACCGCCGGCTGTGACGCTGGCCCAACCGGTAGTGCAACTACCGGTTGTCGCCATCCCGGACGTCCAACTGGCCGGCTTCACTGCAGACCTCTATGGCGCCCTCAATGGCTGGGTACAGTTCGGAATTCAAGTGGTACAGGACTTTTTCTTCTGGAATCCGAGCTTCGCTGCCCAGATCGGAAACTCCTACACTTTTCTGGAGCCCATCGTCACGGCGGTCGTGGCATTCATTGACACCCTCGCCTCAGGACCGGCGGACATCATCGGCGCTTTGACGTCATTGGTCAGTTCGGTGTTCGGGATCGGGCTACCGTCGCTGACGGCGGCATCGGTGGGCAATCAGTCGGTCCTGCGGGCGGCTGCCTCCCGCAAGTCGGACGGCCCGCGCGCATCCGCTGCGGTGCCGGTGCTGGCGTCGGCGCTGCCGGCCTCGGCCGAGGTGGCCGCTGACGCAGCGCCTGACGTCGCCCCTGACGCAGCCCCCGATGCAGCCGCTGCCGTCCCGGCCAGAGCCAGCCGTGGTGAGGTTCGCCGCGCCGCCGGATCCGCCGCCGTCGGTGCCCGCCAGACCGCCCGGGCGGCCGCCGCTGACGTTGGTCAGGTTGTCGCCGACGTTGAGCAGGTTGTTGCGGAGGCGAGCACTGCCGCTCCGGAAACACAGGTGCGCAAGACCGCCAGGTCAGCCCGTGGTGCGGTGGCCAAGGCCGCTACGGAGGCGCGCGCCGCGGTAACGGCCGGAGCCGACGCAGCGAGTTAACCGGTGAGGGCGCGTGGATGCAGTGCCCGGACCGGTTGAGGGACGTCGAGGGAGTCATGGTGAGCATTTCGATCCGTGCGGTGCTGATGCCGGGCGTGGCACTGGCGACCGTAGGCGCCCTCGCCCTCGGCCCGACACTGGTCGCACCGACCGCGGCTCCGGTACAGCCACACGTGGCGGTACCTGCCGTCTACATCGCTGACATTCAACTGGCCGGCATCGGCCGCGACATCTACAACTCGGCGAGTGCCGTGGTGCAGGGCCTGGTGCAGTGGGCACAGTGGGCCGTCGGGATCATCCCGTTCCTCGGATCGGGAATCGCAGGCCAGATCAGCCTCATTTACGGGGACCTGATCCAGCCGCTCATCGGCAATACCGTGTACGCGGTGTCGGACATCATCGCCAACCCACTCGGGCTCTTGACGACGGCCGGTTCCTATATCAGCAATCAGGTCTACCTCGGTTACACCTTTGTAGCCAGTGAGATCCGGTTCTTCGGTCTGCCGCCGATTCTCGGCCCGCTGCCCAAGCCGCCTCCGCTGGCGTCGGTCGGCGGTTCCCGCGCGCGACCGGTCGCCGTCCGCAGTGCGGGTCCGCGCGCGGCCGCGGTAGCGCCGGCATCGGCCGAAGCACCGGCGGACCTGACGGCAGCGGTGCCGAGTCCGGCCAGGGCCGGCCGGGGTGAGCTTCGTCGCGCGGCCAGGACTGCGGTCGCCGGCGCCCCGAAGGCGGCTCGCGGCGCTGCCGCCAGGCCCACCCGGGCCGCCGCAGCCAGGTCTCATTCCACCGCGAAGGCCGTTGCCAGCGCTGCCAGCCTGCGTCGCGCCACGATCCGTTAAGCTCTCCCGAGTACCCGTCAAGAGTCTAAGGAGACATCGTGAGCGTTTCGGTTCGATCTTTGCTGATGCCGGGCGTGGCCGTGGTGGCCGCTGGCGCGGTGGCCCTGGGCCCGGCGGTGATCACGCCGCCCGCGGTGACGCTGGCTCAGCCGACGGCCCAACTGCTTGCGGTCCATATTGAGGACATTCAGCTCGCGGGTATCGGCCGCGATTTTTACAACGACGTGACCTACTGGGTGCAGGAAGGCGTCCGTATTACGCAGGGGGCCATCCGCTACGGGCTGCCCTACATCGGGCCGCCTATCGCCGACCAGATCAACATCAACTACTTCGGGCTGATACAGCCAGTCATCGCCGACACCGTGTACTACCTGTCGGATGTCTTCGCCAACCCGTTCAACATCATCGGCCTGACCGGTTTGTACGGCAGCAACCTGTTCTACACCGGCTACGAGTGGGTCAACAGCCAGGCGCTGTTCTTCGGTCTGCTGCCGCTGCCGTACCTACCCCCGCCGCCACCGCTGGCCTCGGTCGCGTCGGGCGCACCGGCCGCCGCCCGCACCGCGCGGGCGCCGCGTGCGGCCGCTGCCGTGGCGGAACTTCCGGCCGCGGTTGCTGCAGATGCGGTTGCTGAAGATCCGACCGAGGCTCCCGCACCCGCCCGGGCGGCTCGCGGCGACCTCCGCCGTGCCGCCCGCAGTGCCGTCGTCGGAGCCGCCCAGTCGGCCCGCGCCGTTCCGACCGAGGTGCCCGCGGCGGCACAGCAGGCCGCCGAAGAGGTCAGCGCTGCCGCGCAGACCGCGGTCACCGAGATTCGCAACACCGCGCGGGCACCCCGCGTGGCCAAAGCCGTCCGGGAAGCTCGCGGCGCGGTGAGGGCTGCTGCGGACGCGGCGAACTGACAACACCGGTATTTCGGACAGCGTGCGGTGTGGCTAGGCTCAAGCCGCACGCTGTTCGGTACCGCGTACAGCCAGAGGGGGCGACCGTGAACGTTTCCATTCGTCCGCTGCTGATGTCGGGCGTGGCACTGACCCTCGCCGGCACCGTGGCGCTGAGCCCGGCGATCATCGCGCCGCCTGCGATGACGCCCCGCCCCCTCCCGGCCGTCCACGTTGATAACGTCCAATTGGCTGGCATCGGTCAGGACATCTACGCCGCCATCACCCCGACCGTGCAGTACGTCGTCGGCGGTGGCTCCTACATCGTCAACTTCATCCCGCTCATCGGCGGCCCCATCGCGGCCCAGATAAACATCAACTATTTCCAGGGC
>JAPLAO010000094.1 GCA_026393245.1 Mycobacterium sp.
AGGGCGTTGCGGGCCTCGGGCCGGTTCAGCGTCAGGGTGCGGACGCGGTCGGCTGTGTCGATGAGCAGGATTTCTGCCGAGATGTCGGATGCCATAGCGACACCGTAACGGTGCGCCCGCGCCGTCCTCCCCGCTACCCGGGATCGCCGACCGGCAGCGTCAGCGCCGAGGATTCGCCGTGCCGCACGGTATGGGTGGACCCGGCCATCCGCTGTCCACTCAGCACCGATTCACCGGTGCCCAGGTTGCGCGCGAAGCGGGGGTGGCAGCCGCCTGCGACGAGCACCCGGATCCGTGAGCCGGCACTGAAGCGATGCGCGATCGGGTCGAGTTCGATACGGATGGGCTCGTTCGGAACCGCGCTGAATCGCCGGAACCCGTCGCTGACATTGCATGAGCGTCCGCGGACATCGACCTCACTGATCCGGACGAACACATCAAAATGATCGTTGTCGGTCTCGTAGGCCAGTTCGATGACGGGACTTCCGCACACGCACATCTCGGCGCCCAACGGTGCGCCGGTGAAACTCAGCACGTCCGGGCGACGAGCCAGGTCGGTGTCATCGGTGTAGCCGGACGGGCGGGCCAGTAGGCGACCACCCACCGTCGGGGTGGGATCGGCGGGGTTGTACCGGAACGTGGAGGTTCCTTCGTGGTTCGAGGTGGCCACAGTCGACGGGGCCGACTCCAGTCGTCCACCTGCCTGCAGGTAGAGCACCTTCGCGGCGGTCACCGGCGGCCAGTCCGGCAGATCCACCCAGCCATCGCGGTTGCGGCCGGTGATGAATACCCGCACCGGTGCCACTCGCGGCGGTCCCGGCTTCTGGGCCAGGTGGGTGCCCAGCCAGGCGAGTGTCTCGGCTGCGGCCGTGCCACCGGCCGCGGTCACCATCTGGTCGTGGGTCCACGGCCCGATCGTCAGCGCGACGTCCGTGCCGCGGTCGCGCAGATGCCGGTACTGAGTGAGGGTCTGGTCGATGAAGATGTCCTGCCACCCGCCTAGCAGCAGCACCGGCACCGCCGCGCGCTCCAATGCGGTTGTCGCGCGAATGCCCGCCCAAAACGGATCGTCGGCGTCAGGGCGATCGACCCAGGATTCGAACCACGGTGACCCCCCACCCAACAGCGCGCGCGCGGATCCGGCCACCGGCACATCGTGGACGGCTCCGGCCAACCGGCGTGCGGCACGGAATTGGAAGGCGACCCGCCGAACCGGATGTGCCTCCTGGTTGGCAACCAGATCCGACCAGCCCAGCAGGTCGGCGAGCGCGAAAGAGCCTGTACCCCAGGATGATTTGTGGAGATCGTGCGGCCCGACGGTGACGACTGCTGCGGCCAGTTCAGGCGGCGGGTCCGACATCAGCGCCCATTGCGTGTAGCCGAGGTAGGACAGTCCGATGGTGGCGAATGTCCCGGTGAACCACGGTTGTTTCCGCAACCACACCACGGTGTCGGCTGCATCGGCGGCCTCGTTGATCATCGGTACGAAATCTCCGCCGGAGCCGAAGGTGCCGCGCACACTCTGAAACACCACGTGGTAACCGCGAGCGGCGTAGATCTGGGCGTAGATGACCGAAAACGGAAACGCCCGGCCGTACGGCCCGCGCACCAGGATCGTGCCCAGTGGCGACGCGGTGGTCGGGGCGTAATGGTCCGCGATCAGCACGACACCGTCGCGCATCGGCACCCGCAGGCCGCGGTGCACTCGATAGCCGGTCGTTGCGGGCGGGAGTCGCAGAACGCGACTGGCAGCGCGATCGGTGAATCGGGTGCTCGCCACGCCATTGAGGATATCCAGGCGTCAAGGTGTCGGGTTGGCCGCCAGTAGGCTCACGGATTGTGGCAGCCACGCTCTGGGCGATCAGCGACCTGCACACGGGTCATACCGGCAATAAGCCGGTCACCGAATCGCTGTACCCGGCGACGCCGGAGGACTGGCTGATTGTCGCCGGCGACGTCGCGGAGCGCACCGACGACATCCGGTGGTCACTGGATCTGTTGCGCCGGCGCTTCGCGAAGGTCATCTGGGTCCCGGGAAACCACGAATTGTGGACTACCGCCAAGGATCCTGCCCAGGTGTTCGGCCGGGCCCGCTACGACTACCTGGTCGAGATGTGTGACGAGATGGGCATTCTCACGCCGGAGCATCCGTATCCGATGTGGACCGAAGGCGGCGGCCCGGCGACCATCGTTCCGATGTTCCTGCTCTACGACTACACGTTCCTCCCGGAGGGCGCGCGGACCAAGGCCGAGGGTCTGGCGATCGCCCGGGAGCGCAACGTCGTCGCTACCGATGAGTTCCTGCTGTCCAGTGAGCCCTATGCCACCCGCGACGCCTGGTGCCGAGACCGGCTGAAGTACACCCGCGCACGCTTGGAGGAACTGGACTGGATGACCCCGACGGTCCTGGTGAACCATTTCCCGCTGCGCCGCGAACCGTGCGATGTGCTGTTTTATCCCGAGTTCGCACTGTGGTGCGGAACAGTCGAAACCGCCGATTGGCACACCCGCTACAACGCGCTCTGCTCGGTCTACGGACACCTGCACATCCCGCGCACGACGTGGTACGACGGGGTGCGGTTCGAGGAGGTGTCGGTGGGCTATCCGCGCGAGTGGCGCCGCCGCAAGCCCTATCGCTGGCTGCGTCAGGTGCTGCCTGATCCGGAGTACGCCCCCGGCTATCTCAACGACTTCGGCGGTCACTTCATGATCACCCCGGAGATGCGCGCGGAGTCGGAGAAGTTCCAGCAGCGGTTGCGCAGCCGACGCGGATGAGCGAGTTCATGCGGGCGGTACTTCCCGATATCGCCGATCTGGTCTACGCGGAGTTGTACGACGACCCGTCGCATCTTTATCCGATGCCGGAGGAGGAGCCGCTGATCGCCCGCTCAGTTGCCAAGCGGCGCAACGAGTTCGTCACCGTCCGGCACTGCGCACGGCTGGCCATGGAGCAACTCGGCGTGCCGCCGGCACCGATCCTCAAGGGGGACAGGGGCGAACCGCACTGGCCCGACGCAGTGGTGGGAAGTCTCACCCACTGTGAGGGCTACCGGGGCGCGGTCGTGGGCCGCCGCGCGGCGGTGCGCTCGGTCGGTATCGACGCCGAACCGCATGACGTGCTACCGAAGGGTGTACTCGACGCCATTAGCCTGCCGATCGAGCGGGCCGAGATCGCCGCACTTCCCGACGAGCTGCACTGGGACCGAATCCTGTTCTGTGCCAAGGAGGCAACCTACAAGGTGTGGTTCCCGCTGACCCAACGGTGGCTGGGCTTCGAGGATGCGCACATCACCTTCACCGTCGGTTCGGAGGGCACGGCGGGGGAGTTTGTGTCCCGGATCCTGGTCGACCCGGCGGCGCGCTCCGGTCCGCCGCTGAATAAACTCGCCGGCCGGTGGTCGGTGGCCGGGCGACTGGCGCTGACGGCGATCGTGCTGTGACTGTCGCCGCGCCGAGTCCTGGCATCGTCATCGTCGACAAGCCGGCCGGCATGACAAGCCATGACGTCGTGTCGCGATGCCGCAGGATCTTCGGCACCCGCAAAGTCGGTCATGCCGGCACTCTCGACCCGATGGCAACCGGTGTGCTGGTGATTGGCATTGAGCGCGCCACCAAGATCCTTGGCCTGCTCAGCGGCACGTCGAAATCGTATGCGGCCACCATCCGGCTGGGCCGAACGACCACCACCGATGATGCCGAAGGCGAAGTGGTGCAGGAGACTTCGGCCGCAGAGGTGACCGATGACGCGATCAACGCCGGTGTTGCGGTGCTGCGCGGGGAAATCTCCCAGCGGCCGTCGACGGTCAGTGCGATCAAGGTCGGCGGAAAACGGGCCTATCAGCTCGTCCGCGAGGGCCAGGAGGTGGAACTCGCCGCGCGCACGGTGCGGATCGACCGCTTCGACGTTCTCGCGATCCGCCGCGACGGTGAGTTCGTTGACGTCGACGTCGAAGTGGACTGCTCATCCGGCACCTACATCCGGGCGCTGGCCCGCGATCTGGGTTCCGATGTGGGCGTGGGCGGGCATTTGACCGTGCTGCGCCGCACCCGGGTCGGCGGCTACGGACTCGACCACGCCCGCACCCTCGATCAGCTGGGCGACCACCCGGCGCTCAGCTACTCACTCGATGAGGCATGCCTGCTGGGGTTTCCGCGCCGCGATATCACCGCTGAGCAGGCCGTCGACGCCGGTCATGGGCGCTCGCTGCCGGCGGCGGGGATCGACGGGGTCTATGCCGCGACCTATCCGGAGGGGCGGGTGCTGGCCCTGCTGGAAGACAGTGGCGGCAAGACGAAGTCCGTCGTGGTGGTCCGCCCGGCGACGTTGCAGGACGGGACGTCCTGAGGAGGAGGCGGGCAGTCAGATACCGCCCGGCGACGCTTTAGCGAATCGTCACCTGATCGTTGAGTTCGCGGGCCCGGCCGAGCCGTAGTCTTATTCCCGTGGAGCGCTGGCGCGGACGGGGCGAGATTCCCTCGGACTGGGGCCGCTGCGTGCTGACCATCGGGGTTTTTGACGGTGTGCACCGCGGTCATGCCGAGATCATCGCGCGGGCGGTCAAGGCGGGCCGGGCACGCGGTGTGCCGACAATCCTGATGACCTTCGATCCGCATCCGATGGAGGTCGTCTTCCCCGGCAGCCACCCGGCGCAGTTGACCACGCTCGCGCGCCGCGCCGAACTCGTCGAAGAACTCGGCGTGGACGTATTCCTGGTGATGCCCTTCACGCCTGACTTCATGAAACTCACCCCGGACCGCTATATCCACGAGTTGCTCCTCGAACGCCTGCACGTCGTGGAAGTGGTGGTGGGGGAGAACTTCACGTTCGGCAAGAAGGCGGCCGGAAACGTCCAAGCCCTCCGCAAGGCCGGTGAGCGCTTCGGATTCGCCGTCGACGGGGTATCGCTGGTCGCCGAGCACCATCAGAGCGAGACGGTCACCTTCTCGTCCACCTACGTGCGGGCCTGTGTGGACGCCGGCGATGTGGTGGCTGCCACCGAGGCGCTCGGCCGACCGCATCGGGTCGAAGGTGTCGTGGTGCGCGGCGACGGACGTGGTAAGGGAATGGGTTACCCGACCGCCAACGTCGCCCCGCCGATGCATTCGGCGATTCCGGCCGACGGGGTCTATGCCGCCTGGTTCACCGTGCTCGGCCACGGACCCGGAACCGGGACGGTGGTGCCCGGCGAGCGTTGTTTGGCCGCGGTGTCGGTGGGCACCAATCCGACGTTCTCCGGCCGTACCCGCACGGTGGAGGCGTTCGTCCTGGATACCGACGCTGACCTGTACGGACAGCATGTTGCGGTGGATTTTGTGGCGCGAATCCGCGGTCAGAAGAAGTTTGCCTCAGTCGATGACCTCATTGAGGCGATGGGCCGCGACACCGGTAAGGCTCGTAGCATTTTGGCCGCCCAGTCCTGACCCGGTAGTCTCACAGGCGCGTGCGCTGCAGTCCGCGGTGGCCACGGCACGATTCTTACTCGCGGCACTGCAAATGATGGGGTACCTCTCGTGGCTTTGACTACCGAGCAGAAAAAAGAAATCCTGGGCGCATACGGCCTGCACGAAACCGATACTGGTTCGCCGGAAGCCCAGGTCGCGATGCTGACCAAGCGCATCTCCGACCTCACTGAGCACCTCAAGACCCACAAGCACGACCACCACTCCCGGCGCGGACTATTGCTGCTCGTCGGTCGCCGTCGTCGGCTGCTGAAGTACGTCGCCCAGGTCGACGTCGCGCGCTACCGCTCGCTGATCGAGCGGCTCGGTCTGCGTCGCTAAGCGTGTGCTTCCGGCGGATACCCGCCGTGTAACATGAACAGCGTTACGGGCCTTTTACCGGCTTGAACACCCGGTGCGGTGCGCGCACATCAGCGCGCCCCGTTCCAGCGTCTCCCTAGCGAGACTCCCTGAGCGGGCGGTCTTCGGTAGTGGCTGCCGGGCTTGTCTTTCACACCCCGGCCGCTTCGATCGACGGCCGTAGCCGTACCCAGGGGCTTTCGCTCTCGGATCACCCGAGTTGACTGTGGCGACGCGAAACATCTGAAGAGTGGATCCCCAGAAAGGCTGTACGGACCTTTATGTCTGTCGCAGAAATCGACGAAGGCGTGTTCGAAGCAACCGCCACCATCGACAACGGGAGCTTCGGCACCCGCACCATCCGATTCGAGACCGGCCGGTTGGCCCAACAGGCCGCCGGCGCCGTCGTCGCCTACCTTGACGACGAAACCATGCTGCTGTCGGCGACCACCGCCGGCAAGTCGCCCAAAGAGCACTTCGACTTCTTCCCGCTGACCATCGACGTGGAAGAGCGGATGTATGCCGCGGGTCGCATCCCCGGCTCGTTCTTCCGCCGTGAGGGCCGGCCGTCCACCGACGCCATCCTCACCTGCCGTCTGATCGACCGGCCGCTGCGCCCGTCGTTCGTCTCCGGCCTGCGCAACGAGATCCAGGTCGTGGTCACGATCCTGAGCCTCGATCCCAATGATCTGTATGACGTGGTGGCGATCAACGCCGCGTCGGCCTCCACCCAGATCTCCGGCCTGCCGTTCTCCGGTCCGGTCGGCGCCGTGCGGGTGGCGCTGATCAAGAACCAGTGGGTGGCGTTCCCGACTGTCGAGCAACTCGAGGGCGCGGTGTTCGACATGGTCGTCGCCGGTCGGGTCGTCAGCGATGGGGATGTCGCGATCATGATGGTCGAGGCCGAGGCCACCGACAACGTCATCGAACTGATCGCCGGCGGCGCGACGGCGCCCACCGAGAGCATCGTGGCCGAGGGGTTGGAGGCGGCCAAGCCGTTCATCGCCACCCTGTGTGCGGCGCAGAGTGCGCTGGCCGAGAAGGCTGCCAAGGAGACCGCCGACTACCCGGTGTTCCCGGACTACGCCGACGACGCCTACGCGGCCGTCGCCGACGTCGCCGGCGATTCGCTGTCCCAGGCGCTCACCATCGCCGGCAAGCAGGAGCGTGACGAGCGCACCGAGCAGATCAAGGCTGATGTGCTCAACCGGCTGGGCGAGAATTTCGCCGGGCGCGAGAAGGAGATCGGCGCGGCATTCCGGTCGCTGACCAAAAAGCTTGTGCGCCAGCGCATCCTGACCGACCACTTCCGCATCGACGGCCGCGGTATCACCGATATCCGCGCGCTCAGCGCCGAGGTGGCGATCATTCCGCGTGCCCACGGCAGTGCACTGTTCGAGCGCGGCGAGACCCAGATCATGGGCGTTACCACACTGGACATGGTCAAGATGGCCCAGCAGATCGACTCGCTGGGGCCGGAGAAGTCCAAGCGCTATATGCACCACTACAACTTCCCGCCGTACTCGACCGGTGAGACCGGCCGGGTGGGCTCGCCCAAGCGGCGCGAGATCGGCCACGGCGCACTCGCTGAGCGCGCCCTGATGCCAGTACTGCCCAGTATCGAGGAGTTCCCGTACGCCATCCGGCAGGTCTCGGAGGCGCTGAGTTCCAATGGGTCCACGTCGATGGGTTCAGTGTGTGCCTCGACGCTGTCGCTGCTGAACGCCGGTGTGCCACTGAAGGCGCCGGTCGCCGGTATCGCGATGGGCCTGGTGTCCGATGAGGTGAACGGTGAGACGCGCTACGTCGCACTCACCGACATCCTCGGCGCCGAGGATGCGTTCGGCGATATGGA
This sequence comes from Mycobacterium sp., assembly GCA_026393245.1. Lineage (GTDB taxonomy): Bacteria > Actinomycetota > Actinomycetes > Mycobacteriales > Mycobacteriaceae > Mycobacterium. The sequence continues at coordinate 7,655 of JAPLAO010000094.1, forward strand.
CTTCAAGGTCGCCGGCACCAAGGAGTTCGTCACCGCCCTGCAGTTGGACACCAAACTCGACGGCATCCCGTCGTCGGTGTTGTGGTGATCCTGGACGTGATGGCCGAGGCCATCGACGCCCCTGACGAGATGAGCCCGTACGCACCTCGCGTCACGGCCATCAAGGTGCCGATCGACAAGATCGGCGAGGTCATCGGGCCCAAGGGCAAGATGATCAACTCGATCACCGAGCAGACCGGTGCCTCGATCTCGATCGAGGACGACGGCACGGTGTTCGTCGGTGCCACCGACGGTGCGTCAGCCCAGGCGGCGATCGACATGATCAACGCGATCGCCAACCCGCAGTTGCCGAAGATCGGCGAGCGGTTCCTTGGGACCGTCGTCAAGACCACCGATTTCGGTGCGTTCGTCTCGCTGCTGCCCGGCCGCGACGGCCTGGTCCACATCTCCAAGCTGGGCCGGGGCAAGCGGGTCTCCAAGGTCGACGATGTCGTCAAACTCGGCGACAAGCTTCGGGTCGAGATCGCCGATATCGATAACCGCGGCAAGATCTCGCTGGTCCCGGTGGACGAGGACACCGCTGGGGAGGGCGCACCCGCGCCAGCCGATGCCGCGACCGTCAGCAGTTAAGCCGGCGGGTTTCCGGGGCCAACGCACTGCTGCGTCGGCCCCGGAGCTTTCGGCGATGCGTCGCACCGTCCTGCCGGGCGGTCTGCGGGTCGTCACCGAGTTCGTGCCGTCGGTGCGTTCGGCGTCGGTCGGCGTCTGGGTCAATGTCGGTTCGCGCGATGAGGGCCCGACCGTTGCCGGCGCCGCGCACTTCCTGGAGCATCTGCTCTTCAAGGCCACCCCGACCCGCAGTTCGGTCGAGATCGCCCAGGCGGTTGACGCAGTCGGCGGCGAACTGAACGCGTTCACCGCCCAGGAGCACACCTGCTACTACTCGCATGTGCTTGACGAGGATCTCGAACTGGCCGTCGATCTGGTCGCCGATGTCGTCCTCAACGGCGTGTGCGCCGCGGGCGATGTCGCCGTCGAGCGAGATGTCGTGCTCGAGGAGATCGCCATGCGTGACGACGATCCCGAGGACACCCTGGGCGAGGTGTTCCTGTCGGCGATGTTCGGAGATCACCCGCTGGGTCGGCCGGTGATCGGCAGTATCGACTCGGTGTCATCGATGACGCGAAATCAGTTGCAGTCCTTCCACGTTCGGCGCTACACCCCGGAGCGGATGGTGGTGGCGGTAGCCGGCAATATCGACCACGACCACGTGGTCGCTCTGGTTCGTCGGCACTTCGGCGCCCGACTGACCAAGGGCCGCACGCCGGTGCCGCCACGCTCCGGCTCGGGTCGGCTGCCCAGTCGGCCCAGTCTGATACTGATCAACCGCGACTCCGAGCAGACCCATCTGAGCCTCGGCGTCCGGATTCCCGGCCGCAGTTGGGAACACCGGTGGGCGCTGTCGGTGCTCAACGGTGCACTGGGCGGTGGCTTGAGTTCGCGGCTGTTTCAAGAGATCCGGGAGACCCGCGGTCTGGCCTACTCGGTGTATTCGACCATCGACACGTTCTCCGACTGCGGGGCGTTCTCGGTGTACGCCGGCTGCCTGCCGGAACGATTCGACGAGGTGGTGCGACTGACCACCGAGGTACTCAAGACGGTGGCCCGCGACGGCATCACCGAATCGGAGTGCCGGATCGCCAAGGGATCGCTGCGTGGTGCCCTGGTGCTCGGACTGGAGGATTCGGCGTCCCGGATGAACCGTCTCGGCCGCAGTGAACTCAACTACGGCGAGTACCGCACCATCTCGGACACCCTGCAGCGCATCGACGACGTCACGGTCGACGAGGTCAATTCGGTGGCCCGCAAAGTGCTGTCCGGGTCCTACGGTGCCGCCGTGCTCGGCCCGCATCGTTCGAAAAGGTCACTGCCCAAACAACTTCGGTCCCTTCCGGGCTGAACGCGCGTTCGCGGCCGCTACTGGTGAAAAGTGGCCCCGGTGCGTACATATCCACGTGACACATGAGTTACACATAAGTGATACATTGCAGGCGTGAGTGAGACAGTCGGAATCCGCGATCTGCGTCATAACACCGCGGACATCATCAGCGCCGCCGGAGCCGGCCAGGCATTCCGGGTGACCGTTCGCGGCAAAGACACCGGTGTCGTCATCGCCAAACAGCCACTAACAGCAACCCCCACTGAACGCCGGCGTGGCGTCACCCTGACCCAGATCAAGCAGGCCGGCATCCACACCCAGCCGACATCTCCCCGCTACCAGGAGACCATGCTGGAAATCGTCGAGCGCGGCCGCGATACCGCTGGCCGCGTGGGCGATCGCGACCGGTGAGAATCCACCTCGACACCAACCTGCTGATCCAAACTCCGCAGTGGGAGCTCCTGCCCCCGGGAGAACACGAGTTCCTCGTATCTGCAATCGCGTTCGCGGAATTCAGCGAAGGCGTTGTACACCCCGACCCCGCCATCGCCGCCCAGGCCGCGATCGAACTCATCCAGTACCGATCGACCTACGGCGACGGCATGCCGTTCACCCAGCGTGAAGCCGACATCTACCGCGAACTATGCGCCGTCGTCGCCGCCACTGGCCGAGCACCGGGCGGCAAGCGCCGCGTCGACTTGATGATCGCCGCGATCGCCATCGGCGACGGAGCCGCCCTGGCCACCCGCAATATCACCGATTTCGAAGGCCTGCAGCCGCTACTCAACGTCCTAATGCTCTGACCGAGTATCCAGTTCACCGGATCAGGCCAGCACGCTCGCCGGATCGGCGGCCGGCAGATTCAGTGCCTCACCGACCTGCTCGCACAGCAGCTTGCCCTCATGCGTCGACAGGCCCTTGGCCAATGCGGGATCGGATCTGCACGCGTCCTGCCAACCCTTGTCGGCCAGCTTGAGCACATAGGGCATGGTGGCGTTGGTCAGCGCGAAGGTCGATGTGCGCGGCACCGCACCCGGCATGTTCGCGACGCAGTAGAAGACCGTGTCGTGCACCCGGAACGTCGGATCGTCGTGGGTAGTGGGCTTGGAATCCTCGAAGCAACCACCCTGGTCGATCGCAATATCTACCAGGACCGCGCCCGGCTTCATCTGTGCCACAACGGAATTAGAGATCAGCTTAGGTGCCTTGGCTCCGGGCACCAGCACCGCGCCGATCACCAGATCGGCCTGCTTGACGGCGGTTTCAAGGTCCAGCTGCGCGGAGTATCGGGTCTCGATCGCGCCGCAGTACTCCGCGTCGATCCTGCGCAACGTGTTGACGTTGAGGTCGAACACGGTGACGTGCGCGCCCATACCCCAGGCAACGGCGGCGGCGTTATCGCCCGCCATGCCGCCGCCGATCACCACAACCACCGCCGGCGCCACACCGGGAACACCGCCCATCAGCACGCCGCGGCCGCCCTGGGTGCGCATCAGGTGGTAGGCGCCGACCTGGGCCGAGAGTCGGCCGGCCACTTCGCTCATCGGAGCCAAAAGAGGAAGCGCGACAGATCCGTCCTGGCTGATGGTCTGCACGGTCTCGTAGGCGATCGAGGTGGTACCAGAGGCCAGCAGTGCTTCGGTGCAGGCGCGCGACGCGGCAAGGTGAAGGTAGGTGAACAGCACCTGACCCTTGCGCATCCGGCTGTACTCCGGCTCGATGGGCTCCTTGACCTTCAACAGCAGGTCGGCCTCGGCCCACACCTGATCGGCGGTCTCGACAAGCCGTGCGCCGGCGGCGGTGAAGTCGGGGTCATGGATGGCCGACCCCTCGCCGGCACCGCCCTGGACCAGCACCTCGTGGCCGCGTCGCACCAATTCGCTGACACCGGCCGGGGTGATGGCGACGCGGTATTCGTTGTTCTTGATCTCAGTGGGGATGCCGACGCGCACGGGTGCTCCTTGATCGCGGATATATGCCTCTAAGTGTGAAGAAATTTCAGGTTCCAAGCAATCAGTTAGGTGAAGATTCGCTAAAGTAGCGATGTGGCCGAACAAAAATCGAAGAAATCGCTCAGTCAGGTGGCCGAGTCGAAGGATATTCGGCCTGCTGATCTCGATGAGGTCGACCGCCACCTGCTGACCCTCCTGCACGCCGACGCCCGGGCCTCCAACAGCGCCCTGGCCGATGCCGTCGTGATGGCGCCGTCAACTTGCCACGGCCGGGTGCGCCGACTGCAGGACCTCGGCGTGATCCGGGGTTTCCACGCCGAGATCGACCCCGCGGCCATCGGCTTGCCACTGCAGGCGATGGTCTCGGTGAGCCTGCGATCTGGCTCCCGCGGCAAGATCCGCACGTTCATCCAGCAGATCCGAAGCAAGCCGCAGGTGATCGACGTCTACTTCCTGGCCGGCGCCGACGACTTCCTCATCCATGTGGCCGCCCGCGACACCGACGATCTGCGATCCTTCGTGGTCGACAACCTCAATGCCGACGCCGATGTGGCCGGCACCCAGACGTCGCTGATCTTCGAGCATCTGCGCGGGGGAGCACCGCTGTAGCTCAGGCTCCTTCACCAAGAAGCCGCTCCGGGTGGTGGAAATTATTGGTGCCGCCGAGAAGCGGAAGTTGTGGCGGCGGAATCCATTCGGTGTCTCCGTTGGCCAACTTGCGGGTCTTCCAACCCTGATCAAGCAGCTTATGGTGGGCCGCGCACGCGAAGGTGAGTCGGTCAACGTCGGTGTTACCGCCTTTGGCCCACTCGTCGACATGATGGACTTCACATCGGTAGCCGGGAGCGTCGCAGCCGGGATGGCTGCATCCGCGTTCGCTCCCGTGCAGGACAATTCGCTGATCGGCGCTGGCGATTCGTTTGGATCGCCCCAGATATAGCGGCCTTCCATTGTCACCGTCGAACACAGCGAGGTAGTGGTAGGCGTGACTCGCCATCCGGATCAGATCGGCAATCGGTAGCAGGGAGCCTCCGGCTGTCACTGCATGCCCGGACTTCGCCTGTAAATCCTGCACGGTTGCGGTAGCGATCACGGTGACCGGAAGTCCGCGGTGCGTGCCGAGATCGGGATTACCGAGCTGACTACGCACGAGTGCCACCAACGCGTCGTGCTGTCGTTGGGCATGGCCGCGCGGATCACGCTGAGCGCGTGCTTCGTCGGGTTCGCCTCCGGTGCAGGGACTCTGGTCATCTGGGTTGCACATCCCGGGTGCGGCGAACTTGGCCATCCAACTTTCGAAAAGCGATCGCAACTCCGGCGTGGCGATGAGCTTGGCGGTACTCATACCGTCCGGATGCTGGCCGCCGCACCAGGTGAAGCCGCGCTTACGTGCACGGTCCGCATCCGAGAACACCCCGTCCGGGTTGACCTGGACAGCCAACCGTTCGGCGACCTTGTCCAGTTGATCAGGCCGCAGCAGGGCTGCCTGCTCGGCTAGGAGCTTCTCGCTATCGGCAACCACGTCGGGCGCAATGTGGTGGGGGAGTTCCCGGATGAACTTCTGGATCGTGCGCAGATGTTCGGGATCGAGGGTTCCCCGATGCCATGCCGCCGCGGTGGCCGGCAACTCCGGAGGAAGCGGCTGACCGATGAGCGTGCTGCGCGGGGCCAACTGTGCAGCATCGCGAATCCGGCGGCGGGCCTCGGTACGACTGATCCGCAGCACATCGGAGAGCGCGATGTGCACCGGGGGACAGCCTTCGACCTGCTCCAGTCGATGAATGATTGCGTGGCTGGCTGCGACCTGCCGGCGGAGGACCGTCTCCATGCGTTCCAGCACGCGGAAGCGCTCAGCGGGATTCAGCCCGTCGAGGTCGGCCGACCGCAACGCATCCACCGCGCCGTCGAGGGCGTCCAACTCGGCCATAATCGAACTCATGTTCGAAACAATACGGCGGGGGTATGACAGATTCCGCCGACTACGCTCACACCATGCGAGTCGGAGTGCTGGGCGCGGCGGGCAAGGTCGGGGTGGCGATGTGCGCCGCCGTGCGCGAGGCCGCGGACCTTGAGTTGAGCGCGGAAGTCGACGCCGGTGACCCGCTGAGTTTGTTCACCGATTCGGGCACCGAGGTCGTCATCGACTTCACCCATCCCGACGCCGTGATGGGCAACCTGGAGTTTCTGATCAACAACGGCATTCACGCCGTCGTCGGCACCACCGGCTTTACCGACTCGCGACTCGATCAGGTGCGTGCATGGTTGGCCGACAGTCCGTCGACCGGTGTGCTGATCGCCCCAAACTTCGCGATCGGCGCGGTGCTGTCGATGTACTTCGCGCAGAAGGCCGCGCCGTATTTCGAATCCGCCGAGGTGATCGAACTGCATCACCCGCAGAAGGCTGACGCCCCGTCGGGCACCGCGACCCGCACGGCCCAACTCATCGCCGAGGCCCGAAAAGGCTTGCCGCCCAACCCTGATGCCACCAGCACCGGCCTTCCCGGCGCGCGCGGCGCCGACGTCGACGGCATCCCCGTGCACTCGATACGTCTCACCGGTCTGGTGGCCCACCAGGAGGTGCTCTTCGGGACAATGGGGGAGACGCTGACCATTCGTCACGACAGCCTCGACCGCACCTCGTTCGTGCCCGGTGTGCTGC
>JAPLAO010000327.1 GCA_026393245.1 Mycobacterium sp.
GCGAGAACGCCTATCGACACACCGAAGGTGGTCCACCCGATACCCAGGCCGGTGCGCACACTGAGTCCCTGCGCCAACACCGACCACGGCGAGGCGCCGAGGGCCGACGCCAGGATGAGCGCATCGCCGGTGCCGAACAACCACAGGCCGGCGGTGAGTGCGATGAACGACGCAGACGTGGGACGCCACACCGAGGGTGCGGTGAAGCGGGTGCGGGGAACAGTGTGGGACCCGCGCAACAGCGAGCGCACGCGATGGCTCCACCTGTTGGCATCCGGCACGTGCTGAGCCTAGGGGTGGGGCAGTTCGCTGCGAACCTCAGCGGGCAAGGACCCGCACACCCATTCCCTGGGTCTCGTAGATACGCAGATCGTCGACCCAGAACGAGCCCTGGAACACGATGAGGACACCGCGGTCATCTCGTGTCGTGGACAGGATCTCGACTTCGCTTCGGGTGCGGGTATTGGTCGGCACCACCTGGCCGCGGAACTTCCAGCTGAACGTCTGGTCTACGGCGACGGGTTCGAACACCGAACCGTCGTCGGCCAATCCAGCCAGCCGGGCGGCCGCCCGGGCCGCCTGCTGCATGGCTTCCAATCCCAGTGAACCGGGTTGCACCGGGTCCTGGAAGAAGTGCGCCTTGAAGAACCACGCTTCGGGATGGACGTCGTACTCCGCGACCAGTCGGCCCAGGCCGCCGGCCCCGCCGCCGGGCCAGAAGTTGAGGCGGTCGATCACCTGCAGTCGGCCCTGGGCAAGCGATGGGTCGCCGCGGAGCTCGTCGCTTCCGTACGTCACGGAGACCGGCGCCGGTGCCGAGAGCGCCTCCAACTCGCCCGGTTCCACCTTCAGACCGACCTGATTTTTCAGCGCATCGGGGCTGAAGAAACCGAACGCGGTCTTCATCGTCATGACGACGTCGTCGCCCTGGGTGCACACCACGTCGAAGAACACGATCGTCGAGCCGCCGCCTTCGGCGAACCGTTCCAGCGTGGAGGTCACCCGCAAGGTGCCGGTACCTGCGGGCCGGACCAGCACCACGTCGGTGCCGTCGAGGTTGCGGAACACCACATCGTCGGGCCGATTGGCGGCGAACCCGTTGTAGGACGAGAGCCACCCACACGGTTGCAGCAGGATTTCGATGAGCACCGACAGCGGCACGGCGCCGCATCTGCCGTCCTCGAAATACCAGGCTTCGGCGGGCACGTCATACTCGGCGACGACGGTGCCGCCCTTGGTGGGCACCCCCGGCGCGCTGTCCACGCTGAGGATTCGCGAGATGAAGTGGTAGGGCTCGTCGGGTAGCCGCGGCGCACGGCGGGTGCCGTCGAACGGCGCGTACAGGGCACCGAACGCATCAGAGGGCATACCTCTTCCGCAGGCAAGGAGTGCGCCGTAGTCACCGCGAACATCGTTGGTGCCGGACAGAATTCGCGCCGGCCCGGGTGCTCCCGGCGGCAGCGGCCAGTCCGGAACCAGGCGCATCCCGAATCGCCGACAGTGGAACACCTTGAATCCGTCACTGCGGCACAGCAGCGCCGCGTAGATCGTCGGCGTCGGCCCGTCGACGATCTCTTCGACGAACACCTCGTATTCCAGGAGGTGGTCGGCATCTGGCGTGACCTGCCCGCGGCAGACGAAGCGCGCCATCTCGTCTCCCACCGGTTCGAACCGCCAGCCGTCGCGTTCGATGGTGAACC
>JAPLAO010000114.1 GCA_026393245.1 Mycobacterium sp.
ATCTGGCAGATCTACACCTCACTCGACACCAGAACCGGCCGGATCAGCCCCAGTCAGGTCACCGGCGGCATCACCGCCCCCGGCATGGGATCAGACTCCGAGGGCATCGCTGTGGGACCTGATGGCGACACCGTGTGGATCTCCGACGAAGTCGCCTCGAGCATCACCGAATTCAGCCTGGCCACCGGACTGAAGGTCGGTTCGGTCACGGTTCCCGATATCTACCGGCCGTCCAACGTGCAGAACAATATGGGCCTGGAGTCACTGTCCTACGCCCTCGGAAAGCTCTGGACCGGCAACGAGGAAGCGTTGAAACCAGACGGAGCACTGTCCACCACCTCGGCGGGAAGCTGGGTCAGGATCCAGGAGTTCGACGGACCGGATCTGACGCCGGGAACGCAGTACGCCTATCGCACCGATCCGATCTCCCGCATGTCGCCGTTTATCACCGTCGAACGCAGCGGTCTCGTAGACCTGCTCGCCCTTCCCAACGGTGACATCCTTTCCCTTGAGCGGGAGCTGGGCGGATGCCTCCCCCATTTTCGCACCCGCGTCTATCTTCTTGATTTCACCGGCGCATCAGACGTCACGAGCGTGCCCAGCCTGAGTGCGGGCGGTTTCACCGCGGTCGGCAAATCGCTTCTCTGGCAGAGCAATACCGGCTTCAGCAATTTTGAGGGCATCACTCTCGGACCTCGGCTCAGCAACGGCTCGTACACCCTGCTGCTGGTCTCCGACGACGGCAGCGGTGCCATGGCGCAACGTCAGGACAGTTTCAGCCTCGTACTGAGCGGCCTTGCCGACCCGCCGCCACCGATCGCCGTGTGAGGTAATTCAGGCGTCACACTGGCCGAGCACCGAGGCGATGGCGTCATGCTCGGCCTGAGTCACCCACAGGTTGTAGGTGGATTTGATGTCGACGATCCGCGTGACGAATGGACACCGGTAGGAATTGTTGGGCGGCAGCCAGGTTGCCGCGTCACCGTCACTTTTCTGCTGATTGACCCAACCGATCGTGGTCTGCAGATTCAACGGATCGTTGGCGAAATTACTGCGCGCAAAAGGATCCAACTGCTGTGCGCCGGTCTGCCACGCGTCAGACAATGCGACAACATGATCGATCTGCACCAGTGCGGAGGTATTCGGCCCACGATCAAACTCGACCGTGGTTCCGGTGTAGGGGTCGTTGAGAATACCGCTGAGAACCGCACATCCGTTGGAACCGGCTTTGAAGACTACATCGACGAGATCGCGGCGGAGGATGTCATTGCGGGTGTCACATCCGTTGTGCCCCAAAGCCACTGCCACATCGTCGGTCCACGACTCACCGAACAGACTGCGTTCGTAGCCCGTCTTCGGCGCTCGCCCCTTGATCGGGAGGGTCTCCAGTTTGGCGAGGATGTCGGTAACCGGGGGCGGCGGATCGGCGGATGCCGGACCGGCCGGACGCGCCGGACCGACGATCCCGATCACGACAGCGGCGACGACGAGTGCGCGTGCCAGCACGGGCCGCGCCGCCACTAACCCCACCAGAATGAGGTGGCGATCGCGATGTAGAGCGCGATCAGTGCCGCGCCCTCGAACCAGTTCGACTCCCCGTCGAAGGTGACTAGTACGGCCACCAGGGCCGACATCACCATTGCCGCGAGCAGCAACGGTGACAACACCAGATCAAAGCCGGGCTGACCCAGGAAACCCGCCGCCAGGCATACGATCGGTGCCACCGTGAGCGCAATCTGAACCGGCGACTGCAAGACCACCTGCACCCCGTAGTCCATCTGGTTTTTGGCCGCCAACTGGATGCCGACGACGTTCTCCACGGCATTGCCGGCGATGGCCACGATCACCAGGCCGGCGAACACCTCGTTGATGCCCATCGCGTCCATGGCCGGCTGCAGAGCGGAGACGAACCACTCCGAGACGAACGCCGCCCCGACAGCGGTGGCGGCGAGCATCCCGATCGCCATGCCCAGGGGCCATTGGCCGTGTGCGTCTGCCTTGCTGGCCGCTGCGGTCGACTCCGGGCTCGCAAGAATCGGAGACAGACTGCGGGAATGACCGGCATGGTCGGCCGGTTCCGGCGTTCTGCGTACCAGCGCCGCCGGCAGGGAGAGCGCGAACAGTGCCAGCATGACGACCGACACCACGACCGACACCACGCGTTCGTGCGATTCCGCCGGGGTGTGCAGGGCCGAGGTGAGGGTCGGGACGGCGAGGATGAACACCGCCAGGGTGAGCATCAGGCCGAGGGTGCGGCTGTCGTCGGCACCGAACCGTTGCCGCCCGTGCTTGAGACCACCCACCAGGAATGCCAGACCAAGGATCAGCAGCACGTTGGCCAGGATCGACCCGACCAGGGTTGCCTTCACGACGCCGTACAGACCGGCCTTGAGCGCAAAGAGGATGACGAACAACTCCGGCAGATTGCCCAGCGCCGATTGCAGTACCCCGGTGGCGCTCGGTCCGAGCCGGTCCCCCAGTGCCTCCACCGAGCGCCCCACCAGAGATGCCAGCGTGGCCAGCGCTAAGGCCGCCACCATGAAAGAGACCACGGAATTGGCATGGGCGTAGTGCAGTACACCGGCGCCGACCGCGGCGACGACGGTGACAGCGATCATGATGCGGTCACGACGCGATAGCAACGGTGCCGTTTCGGTCGTCGTCATGCCACCCCCTTAGTCTCCGCCCGGGGGAGAGTTTGCCAGAATCGCACACCCCGGCGTCGGGAAAGACCCTAATCGCCCGGCCGGTCGAAGCTGATGACCTCACCGCGGTTGATCGACACCCAGTCGCGGGCCTCCAAATAGGGCCGGAACGTCTGCCCGATCAGCAACTCGTCGGCACCGGTCTTCGGGCGTTGAAGTTCATAGAGGTGCGGAAACTCTGTCCAGGCCACGACGGCATCCCAGAGTCGCACTGCCGCCTCACCGGTCGGCGGGTCGATCAGCACGGGGCCGAACAGACACTGGCCATCGGGAAAGAACAGGGTCGGCACCCCGTAGCCGGCGGCATCGACCACCCGCTGATGATCGGCCAGCACCTCGTCATTAGTCGTCGGGTCGGCGATGGCCTGATCAACCAGTCCGGGGTCCAAGCCGATCTCCTCGAGCAGATGACGGGCGACGGCCTTCTCGTGGGGTTTGTGGCCCTCCACGTGCAGTGCCCTCGCCGCGCGCTCGTACCAGGCATCGACGTCCGCCATGGACCGGCGGCGCAGCAGCGCGCCGATGCGCATCATCGACCAGCCGTAGGACCATTCCCGTTCCCACGGATGCTTCTTGCCCTCGACGCGGTTGATCTCCTCGAGGCTGAAGAACCGCCAGTTCACCTGCAGCCCAGTCAGATCCCGGACTTCCCGTATCCACCGCGACGTCTGATAGGCGTACGGGCACATGACGTCGAAGTGAAAGTCGACAGCCTCCGGACGCGCGGTGCTCATGGCCGCAACCCTAGCCCCAACACGTGTTTGCCAAACCACTCTGAAACTTCCGTTCATCGGTGGCACCATGAGGATCGACCGGAGTCGGAAGCAATAGGGGAGTATGCCGTGGCGCTAGTGCTGGCTTTCGGCGTGATGCTGCTGATCAGCGTCTCGCTGTCCGGCTTGGCGGCACGCACCGTACTGTCCACGGCGCTGTTGTTCCTGGTTGCCGGCGCGGTGCTCGGTCCCGGCGGCCTCGGTCTGGTGCACACGAGCGCCGAGGACAGCATCGTGGCGGTACTGGCCGATATCGCCCTGTTCACCGTGTTATTCACCGATGGCCAACGCGCCAGCGTGCCCGCACTGCGGGAGGGGTGGCGACTGTCGGGCCGCGCGCTGGGACTCGGCATGCCGCTGGCAATGATCGGGATCGCCATTCCCGCGCACTATCTCGTGAACTTGGACTGGCCGACAGCGTTCCTGCTGGGCGCCATCCTCTCGCCGACCGACCCGGTGTTCGCCTCGGCGTTGGTGGGACGTGCCGACGTCCCGTTGCGCCTACGGCGACTGCTCAATGTGGAATCCGGACTCAACGACGGACTCGCGCTGCCCTTCGTGCTGATCTTCCTGGCCATGGCCAAGCACGAGAACTCACACATCGGCACGGTGCTACTGGAATTGGTGCTCGGCCTGGCGATCGGAATCGGGGTCGCCGCCCTCATCGCGCTGGCCTGGCGCGCCAAGATCCTGACCGCCGAACCCCGACTGCAGCCGCTGGGTCCGGTGGCGATCGCGGTGGTGGTGTACGCCGTTTGTCATCTGACCCACGCCAATCCCTATCTGGCCGCGTTCGCGGCCGGCTCCACACTGGCCACCCTCGATCACGTCGCCGCCGAGAGCTTCGAACCATTCGGCGACCTGCTCTCCGAGTTGACCAAGTTCGCCGCCCTGCTGGTGTTCGGGACGCTGATCACCCCGGACCGGTTGTCCCATCTCGGTTGGCAGGGTTGGCTTTTGGCGGTGGTGGCTATCGTGCTGGTGCGGCCCGCCTCGATGCTGCTGTCGCTGTTGCGCACCCCGATGCCACGCTCGGAGCGCCTCACCGCCGCGTGGTTCGGACCGAAGGGATTCGCGTCGGTGGTCTATGGCCTGCTCGTCCTGCAGGCCGGCCTGCCGAACGGCGAACTGCTCTTCGACCTGATTGCCGTGACGATCGCCATGTCGATCATCCTGCATTCATCGACGGATGTACCGGTGGCGCACATGCTGCGGATCGAGCCTCCCGACCATCTGCCGGCTGGTCATTACGATCCCATCGAGCCGCCGTCGACGATCAGTGGCCGAGGCAGCTGACGGCAACACTCTGGGCCACCGACGGTAGGAAACCGAGAGTCCAGGGATGGAAAAGGGGGGCGCCGCCCTGGCAGCATGCAGCAAGTCCGGCGCTCCCACCGCCACCGTGGAATCCCAGCCCATGTCGACGCCGACAAGCCTCGATGCGGCGATCAAAGCCGCTGAGGCCGCGGTCCGCTGCTAGATTTTGACTATGCCGAAGTTGACCGAGTGGCGTTCCCTATACCTCTACGCAGTCTGCTTCGTCTGCATCGTTGTGGTCATCTTCACCACGCTGTCCCTCGTCGACAACATCATGAGCCTGGTGTACCCCAGCCCGCCGTTCATCGATCCCTACAGCGCCCAAACGGTTGAGGTCGACAGGGAGTTGCTCGAGGAGCAGAATCGGCTCAGCGAGCACCGATCAGGTGTCGTCGGCCTAGTGGGCAATGTGGCCGCCTACCTACTGGTGGTTCCACTGTTTTGGATGCACTGGAAACTGGCCAACAAACCGGCACCGGCCGAGAGATAAGACCGTGAGATTTAGCTACATGGTGGCCCGTGCCGCGGCGGCCGGATTCTCAGCTGCCACACAGTGGTCGGGGTCGAGACACCCACCGACACGAACCGACGCGTTAGGCTAACCATCCAGGAGGATCACATGTCCCTGCTGTTCAATCCCCGCACCTACGACCCAAGCTCCTTCGATGAGGTCACCAGAGGGCAACTTCTTGCGCTCATCGACTTCTTCGAGAGCAAGGGCCTGGCGAGAAATAAAGAGGAGTACTACTCCGGTGAGTGGTACGGCGACTTCCTGAAACTAATCGCCGATAAGAAGGTCTTCGCCAACTTCGGCACACCCGCCGAGGTCGGCGCACTGGTCGGCAATGACGATGCGCGCTGGGATCTCGCTCGGATAAACGAGCTCAACGAGATCCTGGGCTTCTACTCACTGGCGCACTGGTATGCCTGGCAGGTCTCGGTGCTTGGTCTGGGCCCGGTGTGGCTCAGTGAAAACGACGACGCGCGCACACTTGTCGCCGGCCTGTTGGATGAGGGCCACATCTTCGGTTTCGGGTTATCCGAACGCGAACACGGGGCGGATATCTATTCCTCGGACATGATCCTGCGCCGCACGGCCGACGGGTTCAGCGCCAGTGGCGGCAAGTGGTACATCGGAAACGGAAACGCCGCCGGTCGACTCAGCGTGTACGGCAAGTTCGCCGACGACGATCCCGAGCATCCGGGCGAGCATGTGTTCTTCCTGGTCGACCCCAGCCACGCGGCCTATGAACTGATCAAGAACGTCGTCGCCTGGCAGATGTTCGTCGCCGCGTTCAACCTGCACGACTATCCGG
>JAPLAO010000091.1 GCA_026393245.1 Mycobacterium sp.
GTCGTCGTTGCGGTCGAGGGATCCGGTGATGGTGTGGGAGCAGGTGGTGTGGTGGCGGCGGATGGTTTCGAGTCGGTCGAGGGCGTCGAGGCGTTCCAGTGCGGGCAGTCGGTCCCAGTCGATCGCGCCCACAGCGGCCACTGCGGCGTCGAGTGAGGCGAACACCTCAGCAACCGGAATCGAAAGCATGTTCGAATAATAACGCCACCGTCTGACAGGAATCGACGACAGACCCGGGCAGGGGTGTCGAGGACTACTGCGGGTAGCGCAACACCGCGGTGACCGGCGAACCACCGGGCAACCGGTCGGCCGACAGTGCCAGCACCCGACCACCATTGGCCACCACTCGGCGGGCCAACTCTTCGGCGAGCACCGGACCGTCCGGGGCCAACGTGAGTGCGCCGTCGTCGCCGATGCTGCCGCGCTCGTCGTATTCGCGATCGATGATCAGCGTGGCCACCGCACTGATGGTGGCTGCCCGGGCGATATCGGCAAGGTCGGTGGTGGCGCGCCGTTGCCCGCGTCGCTCGTCGACCGTATTAGCAAGTGCCGCATCGGTTTCCGCGGCGTGGGCGACGAGTACGGGTTTAACCGCATCGGCGATCTTGGTCAGGCTCCACCTGTCCGGATTCGCCTCGACGCCGAGGGACGTTAGTGTCGGCGCGCTGCATACCTGACGGAAGATCGAGTAGATGGGTTCGGTGGCGATCAGAATCAGCGGACGTTCGTCGCCGCGCAGTATCGGCATGAGTGCGTCGTCGACCAGTCGCGCGAACTGGCGGATCCGCACCCGCTTGCCCTCCGAGCCCACCAGTCGGCCGGACGGGGACCGATCCTTCAGCGAGGACTTGCCGGCGGCACTGGCCGCATCAGAGGGCATGCCTGCCACCTTGACCTCCTTGGGTGGCAGGTCCGCGGCGACGTCGACCAGTCGGACCTCGCCCTCGGACAGGCACAGCACGTGCGCGTCCTGAGCGGCCGTCGCGGCGATCAGTTGGATCAGGTTGGCTTTGTCGTCGACGTGAACCTGGGCATTGGGCCGGTGCGGCAACCGAAAGGTCCACTGGCCGTCGGGTGTGGTGATCACGCCGAGACCGTGCGACTGGTGCGCCCAGAAGTCGTCGTCGTCAATCAGGTCGAGCAACTGCACCTCGATGTATTCGTCGTCGCCGCGCGGTAATTCGGGTCGCTGACGAACCTCGATCATCGCCTCCTTGACGAGGTTGTGCAGAGCCATCGCCTCGGCGGCGCCGTCCTGACTGATCGGCGTCGTCGGCATGTAGATGGTCACCACCGCGGGTGCGTTGATCGCGGCCAGTAGCCGCAGTTCGCTCTCGCTGGGGATGTCCAGATTCCACATGCTGCCCACGTCCATTTCGCCTCGGGGTTCGAACGCCACGAACAGTACGGGACGCCGGTTGCGGCCGGCCCGGTTAGGGTTCCGAGGTGTCCGTCGCCCACATGATTCTGATCCTGGTGGCGGGGGTCGGGGCGGGCGCGATCAACTCGCTGGTGGGGTCCGGCACGCTGATCACCTTCCCGACGCTCGTTGCCTTGGGCTTTCCGCCCGTGACGGCGACGATGTCCAATGCTGTCGGACTCGTGGCCGGTGGCGTTTCGAGCACCCTGGGTTACCGGGCCGAACTGAGCGGGCAGTGGCATCGGTTGCGCTGGCAGATCCCGGCGTCGGTGACCGGAGCGCTGATCGGATCGTTTTTGCTCCTGCACCTTCCGGAGAAGGTTTTCACCCGGATCGTCCCGGTGCTGCTGATCCTGGCACTGCTCCTGGTGATCGCCGGTCCGCGGATTCAGGCGTATGCCCGACGGCGGGCGGAGGCGGCCGGACGATCTGCTGAGCATGTGCCGCCGTTGCGAATGGCGGCTCTGGTGGTGGGCACCTTCGCGGTAGGTGTGTATGGCGGGTATTTCACTGCGGCACAGGGCATTCTGCTCATGGGTGTCATGGGCGCGCTGCTGCCCGAGGACATGCAGCGGATGAATGCGGCGAAGAATCTGCTGTCGCTATTGGTCAATATCGTTGCGGCGCTGGCCTACACGCTGGTGGCATTCGACCGGATCAGCTGGCCCGTCGCCGGGCTGATCGCGGTGGGCTCGCTGGTTGGCGGGTGGCTCGGCTCGCGGTACGGGCGGCAGTTGTCGCCCAACGCATTACGCGCGGTGATCGTGGTAGTGGGTCTGATCGGGCTTGTCCGGCTGCTGATGGTGTGAGCTAAAACCGCTCTCGGCTGGCTTCCTGCTCCAGTACCGCGTCGAGGTCGGCCAGTCGGTCCATCGAAGCCACCGACCGCACGGTGCGGTTATTCTTTGCCAGTAGATCCCGGTTGCGGTGCACGAATGCCCAGTAGCCCGCAGTGAAGGGGCACGCGTCGTCGCCGAGGCGCTTCTTCGGGTCGTAGGCGCACCCGCCGCAGTGATCGCCCATCTTGTTGAGGTAGGCGCCGCCGGAGGCGTACGGCTTGGTGGCCAGCATTCCGCCGTCGGCATGCTGGCTCATGCCGATCACGTTCGTCGGCATCACCCAGCGATACCCGTCGACGTAGGCGGTGGCGAACCACTCGGTGAGCGCGCGCGGGTCATAACCGCGTTGCAGCGCATGGTTTCCCAGCACCATCAAGCGCTGAATGTGATGGTTCCAGCCGCGATCCCGCACGCCCTGTAGAGCGTCGCGAAGGCAGGCCGCCGTCACCGCGTCGCTGTCCAGGTTGGTCCACCAGTCCGGCAGTGGAGTGGTCGCGTGCAACGCGTTGTTGTCGACGTAGTCGGGGCCGAATTGCCAGTAGAGGTGCCACATGTACTCACGCCAGCCCAGGATCTGGCGGATGAATCCCTCGACGGCGGGTAGCGGCGCGGATCCTGCGCGGTAGGCCTGCTCCGCAGCGTGGACGGCGTCGAGGGGATGCAGAACGCCCATGTTGAGTGGCACCGACAGCAGCGAGTGCGCCATGGCCCAGTCGTCGGCCATGATGGCGTCCTCGAAGCGGCCGAAGGACGGCAGTCGGTGCTCGATGAAGTGGTCTAGTGCCTGCCGGGCCTCAGCAGGGGTGACGGCGAACAGGCGCGGACCGTCGACGCCGATGGTCGGCAGATTCATCTGGTCCAGATCGCGTCGGACCTGGGCGTCGATATCGTCCTCGTCGGGGTGGTACGGCCCGGGCAGGCCGAGGGTCTTTTGCTTCTTCGGCGGCGATTCGCGGTTCTCCGGGTCGTAGTTCCAGCGGCCGCCGACGGGCTCGTCGCCGTCCATCAGTACGTCGAAGCGGCGGCGCTGCGCACGGTAGAAGTCCTCCAGCCGGAAGCGGGTACGGTCACCCGCCCAGGCCTGAAAGTCGTTGCGGCTCAATGTGAATGTCGGTGTGGGAAGGACCTCTGCCACCAGGCCTTGGCTGTGCAAGCGGTGGATAAACTGCTCGGCTTCGTGGGAGGTGGGCTGGTGAACCAGCACCGGGCGGCCGAACTGGCGCAACGCATCGGTGTAGTTGTCGGCGCGTAGCAGGGTGGCGCGGTCGCCTAGATCGCGGTGGGCGTGGCGCAGGGCCGAGAGGATGAGGTGAAGCTTCTGGCGGTGGTAGCCGCCGCGGCCGAGAGCGGAGGTGGCCTCAACGAGCAGGACTTCGCGGTGGGCGTGTTCGCCGCCGTACACCGCCGGCCCGAGTTGGTCGGCAAACAGCCAGAGCGGAGTGTCGTCGGCGGTCATCGGTGAGCAGCCTACGGGTGGGCTTGCGGTACGCTCATGCCCTGCTGCCGGCGATCCCGGCAGCGCCGCGGGCTGTGGCGCAGCTTGGTAGCGCACTTGACTGGGGGTCAAGTGGTCGCAGGTTCAAATCCTGTCAGCCCGACGTTTGAAAACCGGCTCTGAACAGCGGTTTTGCGTTCGAGTTCACCTTCCCTCGGGGGGACGAAATTGGTCTTGGGACCAAATCTGGGACCAGTCGGCCGTCTGCGGCGGTCTGAAACAGGCTTCCGACGGCATTTATGCGCACGTTGTGCGCGCCACTGCACGTTAAGTGCGACTGTGCACGCGCCGAAACTGCTCTGAATCCGAGCGCACTTGACCGCTGGTCAAGTGCGCTCCGTGCCGCCGGCGCCGGTTGGGGCGGGGGATTCGTTCAGGTGCCACTGCGGAGCAAGGTGCCGGGAATCTGTCGGAGTGTGCTGCTTGTCTGATGCGATGGACACCAGCACATCGTTCGCCTCCGTCGCGGATACCGACTCCGTGGAAGGGTTCTTCTGGCCGCGCGACCGTTTCTATGACAAGGTGGGTCGGATCATCTCGATATCCCACTGGGCGCAGTTGCGTGGCGACTGTGAGTACGCGGTGACCGGAGACTGGAGCGACGATAACGGCTCAGCGGTTCGTACGGTCTGGACCGGTTTCGGATTCAGCTACGGCCGAGGCACTCTTCTATACGTACTGCACCGAGGCCGACGCCCGAAGGGGCCATGACGAAACTGTCTGGCGGATCTCCAAAGGGTGGGAGCAGGGAGATCGATTCGCTTCCCCGCCGGGTGTGACCGTTGGAGCGGTGCAATTTCCCCGCTTCCTCGACCGCGAGGGAAACTCGATAACACTGGCTCAGTGGGCTCGGCTGCGCCGCGACCCGCGCTACTGCATGATCGATCGGTGGCGCGGCGAAGGCGGCGCCCATGCTGAGGTGTACTGGGTGGGGTCTGATCCGTCGCCTGGCTTCAATGCCCGTCGAGTGTCATTCGGGCTGTCCGTCGCGGCGTTCGACAACTGTCCGCTGCCCGACTCGGAATACCGATTCTTCACCGAGAAGCGGGCTGTCGATCACTTTCGCCGGATTGTGCCGTTGGTCGAGCGGGGCATCCGCCCCTGGGATGACAACGAAGTCAAGGCAGCAGGATTCGAGCCGTTGGTGCTGCGCGCTTGGTGAGTGCTTGGAAGCTATCGTCCTCCTGGGCATGGCTTGCGCCTATTCGGGACCGTGGGCGAAGATGGAATCAAGGACGTTGATGACCAGGTTGATCTGTTCGTCGAGGTTCGCTTCGCAGACCGAATCAAGTTGTTCCTTGCGACGCCAGGCGGCCCATTTCGCTTGTCCCACTTCGCCGTAACCGACGAGGTGGGGTGCGATGGGTTCGAGCGTGACGCCGCGGTGGCGGGCAACCGCCCGGGCTGAGTCGAGCAGCGCGTCGGGGTCAATGCCTTGGCGAGCGAGTTGGACGATATCGACGTAGTCGCGCCACCGCGTGCTGGTGATGCCACGTTCGAGGATGGTGACGCCCTTCTCGGCGATTGTGGTCTCCGGCGCGTACCCGAGCAGCGAGACCGGGTCACCGAGTAATCGGTCGATCGTCACCTGTCGGGGCGGCGGCACCATCGGGTCGCCGGTGGAGACATCCCAGACCGCGTTCCCAGTCCACGGCCCTATCGACACCGCGACCTGTACGCGCACGGCTGGGTAGGGGGCTTGCTCGCGGATCTCCCGGGTGCTGATCGTGTCGAGGTCGAACACCATTCCGTCATCGGTGTCGACCTCGGCGATGTCGCGGACAACCCGGGCGAGATGCTCGGCAGTGACATCAGCGCTGACTGCATTGGAGTCGGCATCCCTCGTCGCGCGCCGTACCCCGTAAGCGGCCAGTAGAACTCCACCCTTGAGAACGAAGTCCCCGCGGTGGGAGGTCTGGGTAAGGCGGTGAAGGAATGACTCAAGGGTGTGCCGGATCAGATACTCCTGCGTCGGAGCATTGGCCCCACTCTTGGCCGCTGCGGAACGGGCGGCGGCCTGGATCTTGCGAAACGCCGCCTCGCCTGAACTCATGTCAGTATCTGCAGTGCTTGCAGTACTGGGGATTTCGCGCGCGGTAGTCGGGAGGCTATGTCGATCAGCTGAGCCGGTTTCCCACCTCGGCGGAGCCACTCTCGCAGCGCGTCGCGCGCTAACTCGTATCCGACGTTGCCACGGAGTCGAAACGCGTCAGCGATCGAGCGCTCCGATGAGTAGATCCCGATCGTCTGATCCGACCCGGTGATGATGGTCTCGTCGCGTCCGATCTGGAATGTGGCCCGATCGAAGTGGTGCCACGCAATGGCACCGGTACTGACAGGTGTTCTGGAACCGCGGGGGATAGCGACGTCCAGCGCAACGGGAATCGTGTCGGTCAAGTCGTGATAGGCCAACGCTGACGTGAGGCAGATTGTGGCATCCGGGCGACGCGTAGCGGCCTCGAGTTGATCCCAGTCAGCTGCAGGCCCGTCCGCGGGCAGGTAGATGCCGCGGGCGATTCGATCCAACCGGCCCTCACGCGCCTCGCGGTAGAGAGCGCTACGCGACATGCCGGCCTGAGCCGCGGCGCTCGGCGTTAAGGTTTCCACGGATACCACCTCTCCCGTCTGGCCTGGTACGGAATGTCTACAGATAAGCATAGCTGTATACGTTTGATTTCGCTTTCGGTGCGAGACTCCGAGTCGTTCGCCGGCAATCGCTTGGGTCCAATGACTGGGACCAATTTGGGACCACACGTTCAGCGCGGTCCTGAACGACCTGCACGTACACGCACGATCTGCGAGCCGCAGCTAACGCGCATACCGCGCGTGATCAGGCCCACCGTGCCAGACCCATTTCCTGGGGGTCAAGTGGTCGCAGGTTCAAATCCTGTCAGCCCGACGTTTGAAAACCTGCTCTGAACAGCGGTTTTCTGCCTAGCCTTCCGCTCCGATTGGCAGGCTGCATCGGTCTTGGGGCCAATATTGGACCAAGCGGCCACCCCTGGTGGCCAGTAGCGGCTCACGTGCCGCTGGGAACCGCGAAATCTGGCTCGACTTCAATCCGGACGTGGATACCTAGTTTCGAAGCGATCTCGACTAGGGCATCTAGTGAGAACTTCGAGATCTTGCCTCGGTAGAGATCCGAGAGGCGAGGCTGGGTGATACCCAAGTTCTGCGCGGCAGCAGTCTGTGACCACCCATTCTCATCGGCCCGGGAACGGATAGCGCGGATCAACGCCGCCCGGAGTTTGAGGTTCTCGGCTTCAGGGGCGTCGTCGGCGATGTCATCCCAAACGCTCATCTTCGTGCTCGCCTTTCCTGTTCGTACTGCTTCTTGGCTTCCGAATATCTCTAGGTGCCGATCGCTCGGGAAGTCCCGAAGGTCGTCGAGCGACGTGCCGATCCAGACACGATTAGGATATATCAGTAACGATATAGTCGTGCCGTAGGGCAGAGAACTAGAAGGGGCACATAGCTTTAGGAACATTGCGGCTCTGAAGGGACGAGCATGGCGGTGCTTCGGCAGCCCGGGTATGACAGATTGGCGAACTGACGTTACTGCGTTCTTCTGCACCGACGGATCAGCGATCACAGTCTCCGGGATTGCCGAGTATCTCGATTTCGAAGGCGAGGAAGACACCTACTCACTACTCCACGTAGATGATGGAGCGTCGGACTTCGATGAAGCCGAAAAAGTCGGGAGGGTCTACTTCCTTTACGCGGGCCAGCGGGTAGACGACGTACTGATCGTTCGCGAGACCATAGTGGAGAACCGAGATGGTCACGAGGCTTGGCAGTACGTAACGGACATCGGGATCGTTTTCAAATTTTCGGCCGGCGTAATCGCAGTCACCAAGGTCAGTCACCACACAGAATTGCTGAGCATCATCAAGGCAGACGCACTGGAAGAACTCCAGATCGACGAACCCACGAATATTTGGGAAGACAAGCTCGGGATCGAATACACCATTAGGCGCGATTTCATTCCGATCGACGCTCTCGCCTGAGCACCTGTCAAGAAGCTTCCGCGGCTTGGGGTCAAAGTGAGATTGCTTGCTGTACGTGCTGCTGCAAACCCGAACTTACATACGGGAGTTGCTGAGAGGCTGTCCTATTGGGCGTTAGAGCTAGAGTCTCAGTAGGACGCGAGACCCGTCGGGACGCTTCACCGCGACCTCCAGTTCGCCACCCGTGGCTTCGACGTACTTGCGGAGGGTATCGACCCGGCTGGTGCCCAGATTGCCGTGCTCCATCTGGGAAACGCGGTTCTGACCGACGCCGATGGCAGCTGCAAGGGAAGTCTGGGTGTAACCAGCGTCTTCGCGCAGCTCGCGGAGACGGTACTGCGCAACCTCGCGATCCATCTCGTTCTTGATTGCGTCGATGCGGGCACGGTTGCCCGGGCGGCGACGTCGAAGATCGTCAAGTGTTGTCATCGCTTCCTCTCTTTCCTTGCCTTTGGATTGGCGGCATCAGCCGCTCTCGCTGACTTCAGTAGTGCTTCTTGGTGTTCGGTGAACAGGCGTTCCGCGATGGGGACGTTCGTCGCGTACCACTTCCGCCAATTTCCCGCCTTGTCGCCGGCCGCCAGCAAGATGGCCCGCGACTGGATGTCGAAGGCGAAGAGTATCCGTATGTGGGATCCGCCCTTCGTGGCGCGAGGCCGGAGCTCCTTCATGTTGGGGTGTTGCGATCCTTCGAGGGTGTCGACGAAAGGTCGGCGCGTGA
>JAPLAO010000026.1 GCA_026393245.1 Mycobacterium sp.
CACCATTCGCGACGGCCGGGAGAAGATCATCGACCTGGTGGCCCGACTGCTGGAGACAGGCACCCGAAACCCCGCACCGGACAACGATTTTCACATGATGGCGGTGGCGCTGGTGGGCGCCGGCGAGGCAGTCGCCACCCGAGTCAGCGTCGGCGACGCCGATGTCGACGAGGCCGCCGAACTATTGATCAACCTGTTCTGGCGGGGGCTCAAGGGCGCGCCGTCGGACCGCTAGGTGTGCACTATCCCGATGCTGGCGTCCAGGAGGATCACTCAGGCCAGTCCTGGCGCATTTCCTCCAGATATCCGGACTCGTAGACCCCGGTGAGGGTGCCGGAGGTGAGGTCGATGGTCTGGCTACGACCATTTACCAAGGGCGCGCCCGGTCGCACCGTGGCACTCAGATGCAGGTAACCCTTGGCCATATCGCGCAATGCGATATCCCAACCCTGCTCTACCCGGTCGATGTAGACGCCGAGATTCGCCGGTAGGAATACCGGCTTGCCGAACGTGACCGCGTAGCTCACGGCATCAGGAAGCTGTCCTTCGATGTTGGCCAGAACCGCGGCGGCACTGAACATCCCATGGGCAATCGGTCGTGGGAATCCGAGAACCTTTGCCCCCAGTCGGCTGGTGTGGATCGGATTGTGGTCGGCGCCTATCGAGGCGTAGCGGCGGATCTGCCGCGACGTGATCCGCAGGATGGCGCCCGGCGGCGGCAACTTCGGTGTTTGTGGCGGCTCCGGCTTCGGCTCCCCGGACAGAGGGGTGCGCTGCTGATGCAGGAAGGTCGTGACCTGCTCCCAGGCCGGCTCGTTTCCTACCGATACCCGGCTCACGACATCGACCAGCAGACCCTTGCGATGTTCGCGGAGGTTCTCGGCACGTGCAGAGATGCCGACCGTGTCGGTCACCGCGATCGGCCGGTGCTGGGTGATCCGGTTCTGCATGTGGACCGCTCCGATGGCCGCGAACGGGAAGTCGAAACCAGTGACCAACTCCATCACCGCCGGATAGGTCAGCACGAACGGATACGTGAGCGGCACGGTGTCGCCGTAGCGCAGGCCGGTGATCGCGGCATATGCGGCGACGTTGGCGCGGTCGATAGCGACATCGTCGACGGTGAGTGTTCTGTCGGGCAGCCGATCCCCGCGGGGTATCAGCGGTAGCGAACCGATGGCTGCGCGCACAAGATTATTCAGCGCCATCAGGCCCCCAGCATCGACTGGCCGCACACCCGAATCACATTGCCGGTGACCGCATGTGAGGCCGGGCTGGCAAAATAAGCGATGGTCTCGGCGACGTCAATGGGCTGGCCGCCCTGATACAGCGAGTTGAGCCGACGGCCGACCTCGCGGGTGGCCAACGGGATCGTCGCGGTCATCGCGGTCTCGATGAAGCCGGGGGCAACCGCATTGATCGTGATGCCCTTCTCGGCCAGCGACGGCGCCAGGGCCTCGGTGATGCCGATCATCCCCGCCTTGGTGGTGGCGTAGTTGGTCTGCCCGCGATTTCCGGCGATTCCGGCCATTGACGACAGCCCGATCACCCGACCGCCGGTGCCGATACAGCCGTTGGCCACCAGGCCCTCGGTAAGTCGAAGCGGGGCAAGGAGATTCACCGCGATCACCGAGTCCCATCGGGCGTCATCCATATTGATCAGCAGCTTGTCCCGGGTGATACCGGCATTGTTGACCAGGATGTCGGCTCGGCCACCGTGGTGCTCGCGGAGGTGGGCGGTGATCTTCTCGACGGCATCGGGCGCGGTGACATCCAGCGCCAGCGCCGTCCCGCCGACCCGCGCTGCGGTCTGATCGAGGGCCTGCGCGGAATCTTCGACATCGATGGCGACCACGTGTGCGCCGTCGCGGGCGAACACCTCGGCGATGGTGGCCCCGATCCCGCGGGCCGCGCCGGTGACGATGCCCACCTTGCCGGCCAGTGGTCGGTTCCAGTCGACGGTGTCCCAGTCGGCGGGAGCCGAGGCGTCGGCGGCACCGACCCGGAACACCTGTCCGTCGACATAGGCGGACTTGGCCGAGAGGATGAACCGCATCGTCGACTCGCACCCCGTTGCGCCCGACGCGGCGGCGGGGGAGACGTAGACCAGTGCGGCGGTGGCCCCGTCGCGCAACTCCTTGGCCAGTGAGCGGGTGAAGCCCTCGAGTGATCGTTGGGCGATGTGTTCGCCGGTGTCGCTCACCGCATCCGGGGTGCTGCCCAGCACGACGACCCGGGCCGACGGCCCCAGGTTGCACAGCAGTGGGGTGAAGAATTCGAATAACCTGCGTAGACCTGCCGGGTCGGTGATCCCGGTCGCGTCGAAGACCAGGCCGCCGAAGGTGTCGGCCCACCGCCCACCGAGGTTGTTTCCCACGATGTCGTAGTCGTCGGCCAGTGCGATGCGCAACGGCTCCGCCAGTCTGCCGTCGCCGCCGATCAGCAGTGACCCGGCCAGCGCTCGATCACCGGCGCGAAAGCGCCGCAGGTTCACCGGTGCAGGCACGCCAAACTGCTTGGCCAGGAACGACCCCGGCGCGGACGTGATCACCTGGGAAACGAAGTCGGAAGCCACGTTCGATAACGTACGCCAGAGTGCAGCCGGCACAAGACGGGTCTAGTCTTCCCGAACGTGACCACATCCAACCGGCGCAGGGTCGCTGTCCTCGGCGGCAACCGCATTCCGTTCGCGCGTTCGGACGGGGCCTATGCGCAGGCGTCGAACCAGGACATGTTCACCGCCGTGCTGTCCGGCCTGGCCGACCGTTTTGGACTCGACGGTCAGCGACTCGATGCGGTGATCGGCGGGGCGGTCCTCAAACACAGCCGCGACTTCAACCTGATGCGCGAATGTGTTCTGGGCAGCTCACTGTCGCCCTACACACCGGCGTTCGACCTGCAGCAGGCCTGCGGTACCGGTCTGCAGGCCGCCATCGCCGCCGCCGACGGGATCGCGGCCGGCCGCTACGAGGTGGCCGCCGCGGGCGGGGTGGATACCACCTCCGATGCGCCCATCGCACTCGGCGACACTCTGCGCCGATCGCTGCTGGCGGTTCGCCGGTCACGGTCGGCGATCGACCGGGTGAAGTTGGCCGGCCGCGTGCCGGCCGCCCTCGGTATCGACATCCCGACCAATGGTGAGCCGCGCACCGGTCTGTCCATGGGTGAGCACGCCGCAATCACCGCCAAGCAGATGGGCATCAAACGGGTCGATCAAGATGAGCTTGCCGCGGCCAGCCACCGCAATATGGCCGCCGCCTACGACCGAGGTTTTTTCGATGACCTCGTCACCGGGTTCCTCGGTCTGTACCGCGACGACACCCTGCGAGCCGACTCCACCGCGGACAAGCTGGCCAAGCTCCGCCCGGTGTTTGGAGTCAAGGCCGGCGATGCGACGATGACCGCCGGTAACTCCACCCCGCTGACCGACGGGGCCTCGGTGGCGTTGCTGTCCAGCGAGGACTGGGCGCGCGAGCACGCGCTGACCCCGCTGGCCTACTTCGTCGACTCCGAGACCGCGGCCGTGGACTACGTCAACGGCGACGACGGGTTGCTGATGGCGCCCACCTACGCGGTGCCTCGGCTGCTTGCCCGCAACGGACTTGGGTTGGGGGACTTCGACTTCTACGAGATTCATGAGGCCTTCGCCTCGGTGGTGCTGGCCCATCTGCAGGCCTGGGAGTCGCCGCAATACTGCCGCGAACGCCTTCGTCTGGATTCCGCATTGGGCACCATCGACCGGACCAAGCTGAACGTCAACGGCTCGTCGCTGGCCGCGGGTCACCCGTTTGCGGCCACCGGGGCGAGGATCGTTGCCCAGTTGGCCAAACAACTCGCGGAGAAAAAGGCGCAGACGTCACAGCCGGTGCGCGGGCTGATCTCGATCTGCGCCGCCGGTGGACAGGGCGTGACGGCCATCCTGGAGGCGTGAGCGGCTTAGCTGCCTTCGACGAGACCGGATTGAACCAGCGCGGCCTCGACGTAGCGGGCCACCGGCCGCGCTTCATAGAACCCGGTGTGCCCGCCGCGGTACCAACCGATCTCCGGCTTGCCCCAGTGCTCCCACAGTTGCATCACCTGGTGGCGTGGGTGGACGATGCGGTCGGCGACACCGGCGTAGATGAACCGACCCCGCGGCGGCACCTTGGGTTCCATCGATAGCGGTGAGATCATCCGGCCGATCGGTTCGACCAGTTCGAGAGTTGCGCGACGAGGATCGTCCTTGGCCAGACCCGAGTGGCGCCCGAGCAATGCGATCAGATCCGCCGGCGGCACCCCGAGGATCGCACAGGTCAGGTCGTCATCGAGGCTGGCGACGAGTGCGGCCACATAGGCGCCCAGCGAGATGGAGTTGAGCCCGATCTTGGCGTCGGGTTGCTGCGCCCTGATCCATGCGATGACCCGGCGGACGTCCCACACCGCCTGCGCGGTGCCGTGAATGTCATCGAGGAAGTTCTCGCCGGGGAACACCGCGCCCTTCGGCACGTCCTTGCCCCGCGGCCCGTGCAGGGGCAGCACCGGCAGGATCACGTTCAGGCCGAGGTTCGCATGTAGATGCCAGGCACGGAATATGGTCAGGTCCAGTCCGGCGCGGCCCATCTCGGTTCCGTGCACGCACACCAGCCACGGCCGGGGTTCTGAGTGGCGCAGCATCATTGCGTATTCACGTTTGTTGGCGGTATAGCTCATCCAGCGCTCGGCCCCGGGCTCACCCGGGTGCGGTGTGTAGCCGCTGTCGAAGGACATCCGCTCGTGGGCGCGGCTGCCCTTCCCGAATGAGCGGATCGATACGTCGCGCGGGGCGGGTGGCGCGGCGAAGAAGCCCGCGGGTTTCTTCAGCCAACCCCGCTTGCGGTAGAAGCTGGTCGCGTCGCAGATCTCGGCATTTATCAGCTCGTAGGTCGCCGGATCACTGAGCTGGCGACGCAGGAGCAGGCCGACGAGTACGAGTTCGTCGCGTAGGGCGTGGGTGGCAAGCGACAGGGTGGGACGGGCCTTGGGAATGTCGGTCTGGGAGCGGCCGAGGTAGGCGCCCCAGGACCGCGCGTAGTAGGAGCCCGTCTTGGTGAAAGGACTCACGAGGGTGCCCAACAGGTTGCGGTTGCCCGACTTCTTGCCTTCGGGCATTGTCACGTCGACGACCGTAGCAAATCACCCCCGAAAAGCCGGCGGCCCCGAGACCGAAGTCCCGGAGCCGCCGTGGTGGTGCTGTTTTAGAAGGCCGCTTCGGCCAATTCCATGACCTCGTTGTCCACCGACTCGACCACCTGGCGCGTAGCGGTGAGCAGGGGCAGGAAGTTCTTGGCGAAGAACGAACCGACCGCGATCTTGCCCTCGTAGAAGGAGACGTCCGCCGCCGAGGCATCGCCGGCGTCGAGTGCCGCGATGGCCGTCGCCGCCTGCCGCAGCAGCAGCCAACCGATGACGAGATCGCCGACGCTCATCAAGAAGCGGACCGATCCGAGGCCCACCTTGTAGATGCTCTTGGCGTCCTCCTGCGCAGCCATCAGATAACCGGTCAGCGCCGCGGCCATGCCCTGGACGTCTTCCAGTGCCTTGGCCAGCAGTGCGCGCTCGGTCTTGAGGCGGCCGTTACCGGATTCGTTCTTGACGAACTCCTCGATCTGGCCGGCCACGTAGCCCAGCGCCACACCCTTGTCCCGGATGATCTTCCGGAAGAAGAAGTCCTGCGCCTGGATTGCGGTGGTGCCCTCATACAGCGAGTCGATCTTGGCGTCGCGGATGTACTGCTCGACCGGATAGTCCTGCAGGAAGCCCGAACCGCCGAAGGTCTGCAGACTCTCGGTGAGCTTGGCGTAGGCCTGCTCGGAGCCGACGCCCTTGACGATTGGCAGCATCAGGTCGTTGACCTTCGCCGCCAAATCGGGCTCGACACCCTGAACCGCCTTGGCCACGGCCGCGTCCTGGAATGTCGCGGTGTAGAGGTACAGCGCCCGCAGACCCTCGGCGTAGGCCTTCTGTGTCATCAGGCTGCGACGCACGTCCGGGTGGTGGGTGATGGTCACCCGCGGTGCGGCCTTGTCGGTCATCTGGGTCAGATCGGCACCCTGTACGCGGTTCTTGGCGTATTCGAGGGCGTTGAGATAGCCGGTCGACAGCGTGGCGATTGCCTTGGTGCCCACCATCATTCGGGCCTGCTCGATCACATCGAACATCTGCGCGATACCGTCGTGGACCTCGCCGACCAACCAGCCTTTGGCGGGCACGCCGTGCTGGCCGAAGGTGAGCTCGCAGGTGGCCGAAACCTTCAGGCCCATCTTGTGCTCGACATTGGTGACGAAGGCGCCGTTGCGTTCGCCGGGCTCGCCGGTTTCGAAGTCGAAGAGGAACTTCGGCACCATGAACAACGACAGCCCCTTGGTGCCCGGCCCGGCGCCCTCAGGGCGGGCCAGTACCAGGTGCATGATGTTCTCGAAGAGGTCATCGGAGTCCGCCGAGGTGATGAATCGCTTCACACCGTCGATGTGCCACGAGCCGTCGTCCTGCTTGACGGCCTTGGTGCGGCCGGCACCGACGTCGGAACCGGCGTCCGGCTCGGTCAGCACCATGGTGGAACCCCAGCCGCGCTCAGCGGCGTTCACGGCCCACTTCTTCTGCTCGTCGGTGCCCAGGTGGTACATGATCTGAGCGAAGCCGGCGCCGCCGCCGTACATCCAGATGGCCGGGTTGGCGCCGAGCACATGCTCGTGCAGCGCCCACAGCAGAGCCTTGGGAACCGGTACTCCGCCGAGCGCCTCGATCACCCCGACCTTGTCCCAGCCGTTATCGATGAAGGCCCGGACCGATTCCTTGAACGCCTCGGGCAGTGCCACAGTGTGGGTGGCCGGATCGAACACCGGCGGGTTGCGGTCTCCCTCGACAAAGGAATCAGCGAGGGGGCCCTCCGACAGCCTGGCCATTTCGCCGAGCATCTCGGTTGCGGTGTCGATGTCGAGGTCGGCGTAGTCGCCCGCGCCGAAGGCCTTGTCCAGGCCGTACACCTCGAACAGGTTGAACACCTGATCACGGACGTTGCTCTTGTAGTGGCCCACTATTCCTCCTTGATGAGAACGCCACTTTCGGGTTGGGTACTCAGGTCTAAGTTACCCACCAGTAATAGCCTAACTATACCGCTCGGTAAGTTGAGTGCAAACCAACTGTGACCGAATTCTCGAGCAGTAAATTGTGACGCTGATTACCTTGTGCCGGGGCAGGCCCGAGGTACCTGTCATGCGTCCACGGCCGTGATGTGAAGATAGTGGGGTCATGACGACAGCGAAGCTTCTGCCGGCCGCCCTGCGGGAGGCATTCGGCCACTTTCCGACCGGCGTCGTCGCTATCGCCGCCGAACTCGCGGGAGAACGGGTCGGCATCGCTGCCAGCACGTTCGTGCCGGTCTCGCTGGATCCGCCACTGGTGTCGTTCTGCGTGCAGAACACTTCGGAGACCTGGCCCAAGTTGGCGAAGTTGCCGGCCCTGGGTATCAGTGTGCTCGGCGAGGGCCACGATGAAGCGGTACGCGCGTTGGCGGCCAAGACCGGCGACCGCTTCGCCGGCCTGGACACGGTGTCCACCGATGCCGGAGCCGTCTTCGTCAAGGGCACCTGCATGTGGCTGGAGAGCGCGATCGAACAACTTGTCCCGGCCGGTGACCACACCATTGTCATCATGCGGATCCGCAGTATCCAGATTCACGGCGATGTGGCACCGATCGTCTACCACCGCAGCGTCTTTCGGCGACTAGGTACGTAGGTACGCCCCACTCGGCTTACTTCGTGCGGTTGAAGAGGATGTTGCCGAGCCAGACGACCGGGTCGTACTTGCGGTCGGCCACGCGCTCCTTCATCGGGATGATCGCGTTGTCCGTGATCTTGATGTGCTCGGGGCACACCTCGGTGCAGCACTTGGTGATGTTGCAGTACCCGAGGCCCAAGTCCTCCTGGGCCATGTCCTTGCGGTCCAGGGTGTCCAGGGGGTGCATGTCCAACTCGGCGGTACGCATCAGGAAGCGCGGTCCGGCGAAGGCCTTCTTGTTCTCCTCATGGTCGCGGACCACGTGGCAGACGTCCTGGCACAGGAAGCATTCGATGCACTTGCGGAACTCCTGCGAGCGCTCCACATCGATCTGCTCCATCCGGTACTCGCCGGGCTGTAGATCCTTGGGCGGGGCGAAGGACGGGATCTCGCGTGCCTTCTCGTAGTTGAACGACACATCGGTGACCAGGTCCCTAATCACCGGGAAGGCCCGCAGCGGCGTGACGGTGATCGTCTCGGCCTCGTCGAAGGTCGACATCCTGGTCATGCACAGCAGCCGCGGGCGGCCGTTGATCTCCGCTGAGCATGATCCGCACTTGCCGGCCTTGCAGTTCCACCGCACCGCCAAATCAGGCGCCTGCTCGGCCTGCAGGCGGTGGATGACGTCGAGGACCACCTCACCGTCGTTGACGTCGACGGCGTAGTCGCGCAGATCGCCGCCGTCGTCGTCGCCGCGCCACACTCTCAGATTTGCCTCGTAGGTCATGAAAGTTCCTCTGTCCGTCCCGGATGTGCCGCGAGTTCCTCGTCGGTGTAGTACTTGCCGAGTTCCTCTAATTCGAACTGCGCGAGCAGATCTTCGCGCATCGGTGGCTGGCGCTCTTCTGTCACGGTGACGGCAGGGACGACGGGGTCGTTACCTTCCGTGCGACATGCCAGCAGCGTGCGGCGCCACTCGGAGTCCATCTTCGGGTAGTCGTCGCGGGTGTGGCCGCCCCGACTCTCGGTGCGGGCCAGTGAGGCCTTGGCCACGCACTCGCTCACCAGCAGCATGTTGCGCATATCGAGGGCCAGATGCCACCCGGGATTGAACGCGCGCCCGCCTTCGGATTCGATATTGCGATAGCGGACCTTGAACTCCTCGATCTTGGCCATCGCCTCTTGGATTTCCGAACCGGTCCGGATGATGCCGACCAGATCGTTCATGGTCTGCTGCAACTCGGCATGCAGGGCGTAGGGATTCTCTGGCTTCGCCGTTCCCTGCGGCCCGTCAAAGGGTTCCAGGGCGAGCTTGGCTGCGCTCTCGAGTGCATCCTCAGACACAGACGGCCGTTTCGACAGTGCGCGAACGTAATCCGAAGCACCCAGTCCAGCCCGCCGGCCGAACACCAGCAGATCCGACAGCGAGTTACCGCCCAGGCGGTTGGAGCCGTGCATGCCGCCCGAGCATTCCCCGGCGGCGAAGAGTCCGGGTGTGGCGGCCGCCCCGGTGTCCGGGTCGACCTCGATCCCGCCCATGACGTAGTGGCAGGTCGGTCCGACCTCCATCGCGTCCTTGGTGATATCGACCTCGGCTAGTTCAAGGAACTGGTGGTACATCGACGGCAGGCGCTTCTTGATCTCTTCGGGCGTCATCCGCGAGGCGATATCGAGGTAGACCCCACCGTGTGGGCTGCCGCGGCCGGCCTTGACTTCAGTGTTGATCGCCCGGGCGACTTCGTCGCGGGGGAGCAGATCGGGAGTGCGCCGTGCTGAGTCGTTGTCTTTGAGCCACTGATCGGCTTCTTCCGCGGTCTCGGCGTACTGACCCTTGAATACCGCGGGGATGTAGTTGAACATGAAGCGCTTGTCTTCGGAGTTCTTCAGCACTCCGCCGTCGCCGCGCACACCCTCGGTGACGAGGATGCCCTTGACCGACAGCGGCCACACCATGCCGGTGGGGTGGAACTGGATGAACTCCCTGTTGATCAGTGACGAACCTGCGCGCAGAGCCAGGGCGTGGCCGTCTCCGCTGTACTCCCAGGGGTTCGACGACACTTTGAACGACTTGCCGATGCCGCCGGTGGCGAGCACCACCGCAGGCGCTTCGAAGAGCACGAACTTGCCGGTCTCCCGCCAGTAGCCGAAGGC
>JAPLAO010000102.1 GCA_026393245.1 Mycobacterium sp.
CCAGTCCGGGCATGAGCATCAGAACCCCGCCGAGGCCGACGAGCAATCCATCGGCCACCGCGCCCTCCGGGTTGCCGCGGGCCAGCCGTAATGCTGCGACCTGCCGCCGGAACTGCGAGCCCACCAGAAGCAGTCCCAGCAGGAACGTTGCGAGCAGCACCGCAACCGCCCAGCCGGGCCCGACGGCCCAGAACAGCGCCGCGGCGGCCACGAGTTCAACGACCACGTAAAACCAGAATCCTCGCCTCACCATGGCGGGGAAACGATTCGCAGCCGTCTGCGGTTCCGCATCACGCCGCGCGTAACTCCAGGCCCACCGTGCGGCCGTTACCGCCGCGCAGCTTGGAGAAGAAGTTGAAGATCCGCCCGACGATCCCGTACCGGCGGTTGATCGCCTGGTAGACGCTCTCAGTCTGCGAGTCGTCCATGACCGAGGCCACTGCCTCGATGGCCTCGCCCTTGACGTTGCCGCGCACATCGCATACCGCCAGGGTGACCCGCGCAGTGTTGCGGATCCGCTTGACTTTCCAGGCGTTCTTCTCGGTGATCACCAGTGCGCGGTCGCCGTCGGAGGCGATCCAGATCGGGGTGGGTTTGGGCCGGCCGTCCCTAGTGAACGTGGTCAGCAGGACGTACTTGGCCTTGGTTACTTCGGAAAAGGTGGTGGCAGCCATGCCACCCAACCTACCGTGATTCCAGTTCGCCTTCAGTGTCGAGCAGCGCTTGGCGCAGTCCGGCCAGCGTCGCCGGGTCAGGGTTCTCCCACATCCCCCGGCCTGCCGCCTCCAGCAGTCGCTCCGCCATTCCGTGCAGCGCCCACGGGTTGGACTCGTTCATGAATTTGCGGTTCTCCGGGTCCAGCACGTAGGACTCGGTGAGTTGTTCGTACATCCAGTCCGCCATCACTCCGGCGGTGGCGTCGTAGCCGAACAGGTAGTCCACGGTGGCCGCCATCTCGAAGGCGCCCTTGTAGCCGTGCCGGCGCATCGCGGCCATCCAGCGCGGGTTGACCACGCGCGCGCGGAACACCCGGGCGGTCTCCTCGGTCAGCGTGCGGGTGCGCACCGTGTCGAAGCGGGTGTTGTCGCCGATGTAGGCGGTCGGCGCCTGGCCGGTCAGCGCCCGCACGGTGGCGATCATGCCGCCGTGGTACTGGAAGTAGTCGTCGGAGTCGGCGATGTCGTGTTCGCGGGAGTCCAGGTTCTTGGCCGCCACCACGATCCGGCGGTACTGCATGGACATGTCCTCGGCGGCCGGGCGGCCGTCCAGGTCGCGGCCGTAGGCGAACCCTCCCCACGTGGTGTACACCTGCGCCAGGTCGGCGTCGTCGCGCCAGTTGCGGTTGTCGATCACCTGCAGCAGGCCGGCTCCGTAGGTGCCCGGTTTGGAACCGAAAATTCTTGTGGTGGAGCGTCGTTCGTCGCCGTGGATTGCCAGATCCGCCTGGACGTGGGCCCGGATGAAGTTCTGTTCGAAAGACTCGTCGAGGCCGGCGACCAGTCGCACCGCGTCGTCGAGCATGGTGACCACGTGCGGGAAGGCGTCCCGGAAGAACCCGGAGATGCGCACGGTGACGTCGATGCGCGGCCGGTCCAGTTCGTCGAGTTCGATCACCTCCAGATCGACCACGCGCCGGGAGGCGTCGTCCCAGATCGGCCGGACTCCCAGCAGCGCGAGCACTTCGGCGATATCGTCGCCGGAGTTGCGCATCGCCGAGGTGCCCCACACCGACAGACCCACCGATGTCGGCCACTCGCCGTGATCGGTGCGGTAGCGCTCCAGCAGGGAGTCGGCCATCGCGACGCCGGTTTCCCAGGCCAGCTTCGAGGGCATGGCTTTGGGGTCGACGGAGTAGAAGTTGCGTCCGGTGGGCAGCACGTTGACCAGACCGCGCAGCGGCGAACCTGATGGGCCCGCAGCGATATAGCGGCCGTCCAGGGCGCGCAGCACCTGGGTGATCTCCCCCGCGGTCCCGGCCAGTCGCGGCACCACCTCGGAGGCGGCGAACCGCAGGATCCGCGCTACCCCGGGATCAGAGGTCAGGGTGTCGACGTGTCCGGCATCCCAGCCGACCGCCTGCAGACCAGCCAGCAGGCCGCGGGCTTGGGCTTCGGCCGCGTCGACGTCTGCGCGGTCGTCGGTGCCGTCCTCGGCCAATCCGAGGGCTTGGCGCAGCCCGGGCATGCTCTGCTCGCCGCCGAAAAGCTGGCGGGCCCGCAGAATCGACAGCACCATATCCAGTTCGGCGTCGGCGGTCGGGGCAGCACCGAGGACGTGTAGGCCGTCGCGGATCTGGACGTCCTTGATCTCGCACAGCCAGCCGTCGACTCCCATCAGCATGTCGTCGAAGGAGTCATCGTCGGGGCGTTCGGCCAGGCCCAGGTCGTGGTCCATCTTGGCCGCGCTCATCAGGGTCCAGATCTGCTGGCGGATCGCGGGGAGTTTGGCCGGGTCGAGTGCGGCGATGTTGGCGTGCTCGTCGAGCAGTTGTTCCAGGCGGGCGGTGTCGCCGTAACTCTCAGCCCGGGCCATCGGCGGGATCAGGTGGTCGACGATGGTGGCGTGGGCACGGCGTTTGGCCTGGGTGCCCTCGCCAGGGTCGTTGACCAGGAACGGGTAGATCAACGGCAGATCGCCCAGTGCGGCGTCGGGCCCGCAGTTCGCCGACATCCCGACGGTCTTGCCGGGCAGCCACTCCAGGTTGCCGTGCTTGCCCATGTGCACCACCGCGTGCGCGCCGAAGCCGTGCCGCAGCCAGAAGTAGGTGGCCAGGTAGTGGTGGCTGGGCGG
This sequence comes from Mycobacterium sp., assembly GCA_026393245.1. Lineage (GTDB taxonomy): Bacteria > Actinomycetota > Actinomycetes > Mycobacteriales > Mycobacteriaceae > Mycobacterium. Next base: position 2,791 of record JAPLAO010000102.1, read on the forward strand.
CAGATCGGGGTCGTGGTAGATGGCGATCGGGTTCTCCCCGAATCCGCGCGGGGGCTGCACCAGGATCACAATGTTGTCGGATTGGATTGCGGCGACGGCGATTTCGCCGTCCGGATCGCGGCTGCGGTCGACGAACAACTCTCCCGGTGGCGGTCCCCAGTGCTTCACCATCGCCTCGCGCAGCTCACCGGGCAACGTCTCGAACCAGACCCGGTAGGCCGCCGCCGGTATCCGGATCGCACGTTCGGCCAGTTGCGCGTCGGTCAGCCAGTCCGGATCCAGGCCGCCCCGGTCGATCAGCGCGTGCATTAGGGCATCGCCGTCGCCGGACTCGACGCCGGGTACGTCACCGATCTGATAACCGTTGTCCCGCAATGCATTCAGCAGCGCCAACATGCTGGCCGGTGAGTCCAGGCCGACGGCGTTGCCGATCCGTGAGTATTTGGTGGGATAGGAAGAGAACACCAGAGCCACCCGTTTGTCGGGAGCTTTGACTCGGCGCAGCGTTGCGTAGTTGACCGCCAGGCCGGCGACCCGCGCGCATCGTTCCGGGTCGGGCACGTAGGAGATCAGGCCCTCGGCGTCAATCTCCTTGAACGAGAACGGGACGGCGATGATGCGGCCGTCAAACTCCGGCACCGCCACCTGGGTGGCCACATCGCGGGGGCTCAGGCCGTTGTCGCTGGCTGCCCAGGTGGCCCGCGAACTCGTCAGACACAGTCCCTGCAGGATCGGGATATCCAGGGCGGCAAGGTGTTTGACGTCCCAACTCTCGTCGTCTCCCCCGGCGGTCACCATGGCAGGCACCGCCGCGCCGGCGGCGAGCACGGTGACCACCATCGCGTCGACCCCGCTCAGCAACTCCAGAAGTTCGGATTCAGGTGTGCGCAGCGAGGTGCAGTACACCGGTAGCGGCCGTGCGCCGGCGCGTTCGATCGCGCAGCACAGCGCCTCGACGTAAGCGGTGTTGCCGGCCAGTTGTTGGGCGCGGTAGTAGAGCACCGCGATGGTGGGGGCGTCGTCGGGCACCGCGGCCCGCGCGGATTCCATCTCGGTGAAGCAGGCCACACCGCCCGGGCAACCGGGGCAGCCCGATGCCGTGGTGCACACCCGGTCGAGCACACCCCAGGACGGGGTGTCGGCCGGTGCGGCGAAGCCGAAGCCGGTCACCAGCAAGGTGTCGCAGAGGAAGGCGTGCAGCTGGCGCAGGTTCGCCACACCGCCCTGGGCCAGATAGATATGGGTCTGCAGGGCGATGCCCGCGGGCGCGGTCGAGCGCTCCATCAGGTCAGCGTCGGGAGCCTGCTCGC
>JAPLAO010000135.1:0-7854 GCA_026393245.1 Mycobacterium sp.
CGCCCTCTCCAGCGCGCTGCGCAAGCAGTTCTTCGCCGCCCTGCGCGACGCCGAAGCCGACGACGGTGTGGACGTGGTGATCTTCACCGGGGACGATCCGGTGTTCTGCGCGGGCCTGGATCTCAAAGAACTCGGCGACACCACCGAGTTGCCCGACATCTCCCCGAAGTGGCCGCCGATGAGCAAGCCGGTGATCGGCGCCGTCAACGGAGCCGCGGTGACGGGCGGGCTCGAGTTGGCGCTGTACTGCGACTTCCTGATCGCCTCGGATCGGGCGCGGTTCGCCGATACCCACGCCCGGGTGGGTTTGCTTCCCACCTGGGGCCTGAGCGTTCGGCTGCCGCAGAAGGTGGGTGTCGGGATGGCGCGCCGGATGAGCATGACGGGCGACTACGTCTCAGCAGCCGACGCGCTACGTGCCTGACTGGTCACCGAAGTCGTCGCACACGAACAATTGATGCCGACCGCTCGCGCGATCGCGGCCTCGATCGTCGGCAATAACCAGAAAGCGGTGCGCGCGTTGCTGAACTCCTATCACCGCATCGACGGAGCGGACACCAGCACCGGGCTCTGGATGGAGGCCGAGTCATCGCTGGCGTGGATGCGTTCGGCCAGCGGGGACGATATCGCCGCCAGCCGAGCATCCGTGATGGACCGCGGCCGGGCGCAGGCCCGGCAGTCAGGTTAAGCCGGGCGCAGGCCCGGCAGTCAGATTAAGCCGGGCGCAGGCCAACTGAACCCGCCGGTTGCGTTGACTGAGGAATCTCGCAGGGCGTTACTCGAACATCGCCTGCAGGGTTCCTCACTCGGCGCGGGCGGCTCTCAGCCTGCCGGGACGTCCGTCTCGCCCGAATCCTCATCCGTCACACGGTAGGGCTGCGCGTCCCCCGCCGGGGTGGCGCCGACCCGGATGCGGGCAACGTCGGCGTCCGCGGCGCGGGCCCGTGCTAACAGCTCCTCCATGCGATTCGCCGTATCCGGAACGGTGTCGCGTACAAACGCCAGCGTCGGGGTGAACTTCACTCCGGTGCCGGCCCCCACCTTGGAGCGCAACACACCCTTGGCGCTCTCCAGCGCCAAGGCCACAGCGTCGTAATCCGGTTCCTCGGCCAACGAGCGTCCGATCACCGAGTAGTAGAGCGTCGCGTCGTGCAGGTCGCCGGTCACCTTGGCGTCGGTGATCGTGACCCCGGCCAGTCGCGGATCCTTGATCTCATATTCGATCGCCGAGGCGACGATGGTCGAGATCCGCTTGGCCAGCCGCTTCGCCCGTGCGGGATCAGCCATGGTGCACGGCTGCCATCAGCTGTCGGCCTTCTTCACTTCCGACACTGCCTTCTTCACTTCGTTCATCAGGCGGTTCATTCAGGCGGTTCATCAAGCGGTTCATCAGGCGCTACACACGCGCCTTCTCGACCAGTTCGTAGGTCTCGATGACGTCGCCTTCTTTGATATCGGCGTACGTCACCGTCAGACCACACTCGAAGCCCTCGCGTACCTCGGTCGCGTCGTCCTTCTCGCGCTTGAGTGAGGAGACGGTGAGGTTCTCGGCCACGACGACATTGTCGCGCAGCAACCGCGCCTTGGCGTTGCGGCGCATGATGCCCGACTGCACCAGGCAGCCTGCGATATTGCCCACCTTGGAGGACCGGAAGATCGCGCGGATCTCCGCCCGACCCAACTCGCGCTCCTCGTAGATCGGCTTGAGCATGCCCTTGAGGGCCTTCTCGATCTCATCGATGGCCTGATAGATCACCGAGTAGTAGCGGATCTCCACTCCCTCGCGGTTGGCCAGTTCGGTGGCCTTGCCCTCCGCGCGGACGTTGAAGCCGATGATGATCGCATCCGAGGCCGACGCCAGGTTGACGTTGGTCTCGGTGATACCACCGACGCCGCGGTCGATGACTCGCAACTCCACCTCGTCGTCGATCGGGATGCCCAGCAGGGCCTCCTCGAGCGCCTCGACGGTGCCGGAGTTGTCGCCCTTGAGGATCAGGTTCAGCTGGCTGGTTTCCTTGAGTGCCGACTCCAGGTCCTCCAGGCTGATCCGCTTGCGGGATCGGGCGGCCAATGCGTTGCGCTTGCGCGCACTGCGCCGGTCGGCGATCTGGCGGGCGGTGCGATCCTCGTCGACGACGAGCAGGTTGTCGCCTGCACCGGGCACCGAGGTGAATCCGATGACCTGCACCGGTCGCGATGGAGTCGCCTCCACGACGTCCTCGCCGTGCTCGTCGACCATGCGTCGGACGCGGCCATAGGCATCGCCGGCGACGATCGAGTCGCCCACCCGCAATGTGCCGCGGGTGATCAGGACGGTGGCCACCGGGCCGCGGCCGCGGTCCAGGTGCGCCTCGATCGCCACACCCTGTGCCTCCATATTCGGGTTGGCCCGCAGGTCCAGTGCCGCGTCGGCGGTCAGCAGCACCGCCTCCTCGAGCGCCTGGATATTGGTGCCGTTCTTGGCGGAGATGTCGACGAACATGGTCTCGCCACCGAAGTCCTCGGCCACCAATCCGTATTCGGTCAGCTGCGAGCGGATCCGCTGCGGGTCAGCGCCTTCCTTGTCAATCTTGTTGACCGCCACCACGATTGGCACGTCGGCGGCTTGGGCATGGTTAATGGCCTCCACCGTCTGCGGCATGACGCCGTCATCGGCGGCCACCACCAGGATCGCAATATCGGTGGCCTTCGCACCGCGGGCGCGCATGGCGGTGAACGCCTCGTGACCCGGGGTGTCGATGAAGGTGATCAACCGCTCGACGCCGTCATGTTCGACGGCCACCTGGTAGGCGCCGATGTGCTGGGTGATGCCGCCGGCCTCGCCCTCGCGAACGTTGGCCTTGCGGATGGTGTCCAGCAGTCGGGTCTTGCCGTGGTCGACGTGACCCATGACGGTGACCACCGGCGGACGGATCACCAGATCGTCCTCGCCGCCGGAGTCCTCGCCATAGGTGAGATCGAAGGACTCCAGCAGCTCGCGGTCCTCATCCTCGGGCGAGACGACCTGAACGACGTAGTTCATCTCGCCACCGAGCAGCTCGAGGGTCTCATCGCCCACCGACTGAGTGGCAGTCACCATCTCGCCGAGGTTGAACAGCGCCTGCACCAGTGCGGCCGGGTTTGCGTCGATCTTTTCGGCGAAGTCGCTCAGCGACGCGCCGCGGGCCAACCGGACGGTCTCGCCGTTGCCATGGGGAAGGCGCACACCACCGACGACCGGCGCCTGCATGTTCTCGTATTCGGCGCGTTTTGCCCGCTTGGACTTGCGGCCGCGACGGACCGCGCCACCGGGACGGCCAAACGCACCCGCCGCGCCACCGCGCTGACCGGGCCGGCCGCCGCCACCGCCACCCGGACCACCGGGACCACCGGGACCACCGGGACCACCGCCACCGGGACGGCCGCGGAAACCCGCACCCGCACCTGCAGCACCGCCTGCGGCGCCGCCGCCAGGGCCACCGGTGCGGTAGTTACCGCCACCACCGCCGGGGCGAGCGCCCTGGCCGGGACCGGACCGCGCGCCGCCGGGACCACCGGGACCACCGGGACCACCGGGACGCGGGGCGCCCGGACGCGCCGGGCGGGCACCCATGGCGCCGCCGGGACGAGGCGGCATGTTGCCGGGGGTTGCCCCACCGGGACGCGGCGGCATTCCGCCGGGAGCGGGCCGGGCACCCGCCGGCGCGCCGGGCGCAGGACGGGGAATCGGACGCTCGACAGGCTGTGCCGAAGAGAACGGGTTATTGCCCACCCGGGGCTGCCGCGGGAGCGCAGGCTTGGGTGCCGCCGGGCCGGGGATCGGGCCGGGTTCGACAACCGGACTCGCCGGAGCCGACGCGACCTCGACCGGTGCGGGCGCGGCCGGCGGTGCGACCGGGGCCGGCGGTGCGACCGGCGCGGCCGGTGCGGGCGCCACCGGCTTCGCGACCGGAGGGGCTGCGGGTGCGGCGGCCGCCTTGGCCGGTGCGGCTTTCTTCACGGGCGGCGCTACAGGGGCAGCCTGTGAACCGCCGAACGCTTCCCGGAGACGGCGCGCGACCGGCGCCTCAACCGTCGAGGACGCCGATTTGACGAACTCGCCCTGTTCGCTCAGCCGAGCGAGAACATCCTTACTGGTAACACCGAGTTCTTTAGCCAACTCGTGTACGCGGGCCTTGCCTGCCACTGCTTCTCCATCTCTAGAGGCGTCAGCGGTGGGTAGGCCGCGCCTCGGGTTTAACTACGACGCATGATCATCGTCGGGTCTTCACGGTGTACTCATGTTCTTTCCGATACCTGTTCTGTAGCCGGGGCGACGAGCATTGCGAAATGCTCGACCACCGCGGAAGCGTCCGGTGAACCAGTGATGCGCAGCGCTCGCGCGAAGGCGTGCCGCCGGATCGCCGCCGTCAGGCACCGATCGACGGGGTGCAGCCAGGCACCCCGGCCCGGGCGGGAACCAGTTGTATCGACGGTGACGGCGGATTGACCGTTTCCCGTCGACCCGGCCACCACTCGGAGCAGTTCGACAGCCAACTCTCGCTCCCGGCAACCGATACACGTCCGTACCGGACCTCCGGTGGGCGTCGCAGCGGCCGGTTTCTCGCGCTGGATCACAGCTCACTCTACCGTTACCGCAGCTGAGTTAAGAAATGAGCCTCCGCGCCCGCTCCGCGCCGGGCACCGGGTGGTCGGGATCGCCGCGCGCCCCGGCCAAACCTGGCACGCTGACCGGCATGGCACTGCCCGCCATCGTGCCGATGCCGCCGCTGGCCACCGGCATCGGGTTGCCCTGGGACGTCACCGTTGCCGACCCGGTTGCGGCCCTGGCTGCCGCGCGAGCGGAGTTCGGCGACACCTTTGTGGTCGACAGCGGCGGGGACCGTTACCTCTTCACGTTTTCCCCGCGCGGCGTCGCATCGTTCTACGCCCTGCCCGAGGATCTCGCGAGCAAGGGCCTGGCCGACTTCCGGATGTTGCGCCGCAAACTGCCCGACGAGATGTTTCTGGGCCGGCGCACCCTGCCGTCGCAACTGTTCCGTCGCGACGACGTCGCGTCCTATCTGGCCAACCTGACCCGGGCGCTGGAAGTGACCGGCGGTGAACTCGGCGATCGCGGCGAGGCCGACCTTTTCGCACTGACCCGCAGGCTCGCACACCGCATGGGTCTGGCGTCCTGGGCCGGGCCGGGGTGTGCGGACACCGAGCGCTTCGAACGACTGGTGTCGGCCCTCGACCACCTCGACGGGTCCGAGGCGTTCGTGAACCCCGATTCGATGGCCGCGGTGGCCGCCAGCGGCAAGGCAGCCGAGCACGCCGCCATCGAGGAGATCGTCGAGGTGATCGGTGCGATCATCGACGAACCCACCGACGGCCATCCGCTATTCGGCCGGATCGTTGACGAGTGGGCCGACCAACCTGCTGAGCAACGTAGGCGCGGCACGGCGCTGGACGTGGCGCTGATCCACATCGCGTCGATGTCGAATCTCGCCGCCGCCCTCGGCTGGCTGCTGGTCGATCTGATCGGCCACCCCGCCGAACGAGCACAGGTGGGTGCCGGCGACCGGGCGCTGGCCGAGCAGTGCGCGCTGGAATCGACCCGGCTGGCCCAGCGGTCGATCATGCCGCGCTTCGTGCTGGCCGACCTCGACTTCGATACCGGGGACGCGATTTACCGCGTCGCGCCGGGCACCACCATCGCCACCCTGCTGCCGCTGACCAACACCAGCGCCGGTCCGGGCCTGGCGCGCTGGGATCCGCGGCGCTGGCACCGCCACCGGCTCGTCGACCCGAGTGACCTGGCGTCGGCTGAACTGGTGACGTCCTTCGGGCACGGCCGGCATAGCTGTCCCGCGCAACCGTTCGCGTTGGCCGCGATGGCGATGACGGCGATCCACCTGTTCGATGCCTACGACATGGCCCCGGGTTGGTCGAGTGCGCCGGTCCCGCTACCGGGCCAGATCGGCGGGGTCGCGCGGGCCGCCGGCCCGACTCCGGTCAGCTACCGCCGTCGCTGACGGCCGACTCGGGCCCCGGCGCGTCACTGCGGATGTCGATCCGCCATCCGGTCAGCCGCGCGGCCAGCCGGGCGTTCTGGCCCTCCTTGCCGATGGCCAGCGACAACTGGAAGTCCGGCACGGTAACCCGGGCCGAGCGCGTGGCGGCATCGACGACCTCGACCGACACCACCTTCGACGGCGACAGCGCGTTGGCGACGAACCGAGCCGGGTCCTCGTCGAAGTCGATGATGTCGATTTTCTCCCCGGACAACTCGCTCATCACGTTGCGCACCCGCTGCCCCATCGGGCCGATACAGGCGCCCTTCGCATTGAGACCGGTGTTGAGACCGCCGGGCTTCGCCCGCACCGCGATCTTGGAGCGATGCCCAGCCTCCCGAGCGACAGCGACGATCTCCACCGACCCGTCGGCGATCTCCGGAACCTCCAGCGAGAACAGCTTTCGCACCAGATTGGGGTGGGTGCGCGACAGTTCGATTCGGGGTTCGCGGGTACCGCGGGTCACCCCCACCACGTAGCAGCGCAGCCGCACGCCGTGATCGTAATTCTCTCCCGGAACCTGTTCGGCGGCACGGATCATGCCGTCGGAACCCTTGGCCTCACCGCCGACGCGCACCACGATATTGCCGCGGGCATTCTCGCGCGCGTCCTTCTGCACCATCCCGGCAACGATGTCGCCTTCCCGCGCAGAAAACTCGCCGTAGACCCGCTCGTTCTCGGCATCGCGGAACCGCTGCAACATCACCTGGCGGGCGGTGGTCGCCGCGACGCGCCCGAATCCCTCCGGGGTGTCGTTCCATTCGCTGATGAGCTCGCCGTCGGCGTCTGTTTCGCGCGCCAGCACCTGCACCTCGCCGCTCTTGCGGTCGATCTCGATGCGGGCGTCGGCCTGGTGGCCCTCGGTATGGCGGTAGGCGGTCAGCAGTGCCGTCTTGATGGTCTCGAGCAGTTCGTCGACCGAGATGCCCCGGTCGATCTCGATCGCATGCAGCGCGGTCATGTCGATATTCATGTGTCGGCCTCCGTTCCGGTCCCGCCGACCAGCTCAAGTTCCTTGGCCTTGGGAGGCGAAAACTCAACCTGGACAACGGCTTTACGGACGTCAGCGAGCGCAACCCGGCGGACCGTCCAGCCACCACCGGCCCGGATCACCAGATCGGTCACCCCGTCAGCGGTCACGCCGAGGCGGCCGGTGAGTGTGGTGCCATCGACCAGTTCCACCTCGACTTTGCGTGCGTGGGCGCGGCGGAAGTGTTTTTCGGCGGTCAGCGGGCGGTCGACGCCAGGCGAGCTGACCTCGAGATCGTAAGCGGTATCGCCGGTATCGACGGCGTCGAGCCGCTCGGAGGCCAACCGGGACAGTTCTGCGACACCGTCCAGATTCAGCGGACGATCGCCGTCGGCGATGATCCGGATCCGCGGCGGGCGGGTTTCGGTATCGATTGACACGTCCTCGATCTCGTATCCGGCGCGCGCGAATTCAGCACTGAGCAGCTCAATCACCCGCTCTGGCGAGGGCAATCCCGCGGACCGGTCAGTCACGGCAGGCTCCTCATCTTGAATTGTGCGTGTGCAGCGTCATCGGATACCGGCTCGGTGGAACCGAAATCCAACGATACGCCAGCGACCGGGGCAGCAATGGCAGGATGTTGACCGTGCCCAGGACCCAACCCCGCCACGCTGCGGGGCCTGACGCAGCCGGCGCGCCGTCGCTCAGCCGGCGACGGGCGCTCGCCGGGGCCGGTCGGGGTCTGCTGGCGCTGGCGTTCGTCGGGACCGCCGCCGCGGCCTGCGGCTCAAAGCCAACCGGACCCGACCCGCTGGAAGCCGAGTTGTCCGCGGCCCGCAGTGACAGCGA
>JAPLAO010000135.1:7914-42148 GCA_026393245.1 Mycobacterium sp.
GCCGCACCGGCGATGGTGCCGGCGCTGATCGAGGTCTCCACCGAGCGGGCCCGGCATGCGACCGCGATCGTCGAGGAGCTGGCCCGGGCGGCCGGCAAACCAACGCCGACGCCGGGCGCCGAAACCACCGGGGGTGCGCCCACCGGGGGTGCGCCAAACGGGGGTGCGCCCGCCCAGACTTCGACCAACAGGGCCGTTCCGCCGCCGTCGCTGGGCGATGTCGTCACCGCGTTGCGCCGCTCAGCCGATAACGCGGCCACGCTGGCGCCGACCCTGTCGGGCTATCGGGCCGGGTTGATGGGCTCGATCGCCGCGGCCTGCACGACGTCCTGGATGGTGGGCCTGACTCCGGCCGAGCCGAGGCAGCGATGACGGCACCCAGTCAACCCGAGCCCAGTCGACCTGAACCCAGTCAACCTGAACCCAGGCCCGATCCGGACCGGCCGGCCGATCCCGACCAGGCCGCGCTGTTCGACGCCGTGGCCGCAGAGCACGCCGCGATCTACGGCTACGGGATTGTCTCGGCGCACATCTATCCCGACGAGAACGAACTGGTGTCAAAGGTGCTGGCCGAGCACCGGGACCGGCGGGAGGCCGCCGTGTCGATGCTGACCCAGCGGTCGATCAAGGTGCCGCTGCCGGCCAGCGGCTACCAGTTGCCGACGACGGTGAACAATGCGAACGAGTCCGCCAAACTCGCGATCCGAATGGAGAGCGACTGCGCGGTGGCCTGGCGGGCGGTCATGGAACAGGCCACCTCCGAACAGGACCGCGCATTCGGCCTAACGGCGCTGACCCAGTGCGCGGTGACCGCGGCGCGCTGGCGACGGGTGCTGGGCGCGTGGCCGGTGACCGAGGCCTTCCCCGGCGGGGGCGAGTAGCGCGCCCCGCGCTAAGACGCCCCGCGGGCTCGCGAGTGTGAACCTGTTGCGAAGGTCCGCCCCAGAACTCGCAGAGAATTCACACTCGAGATCAGCCCGCGGTCAGAACCGCGGCAATATCGGCGACCGCGGTGCCGACGGCGATATCGCGGGTCTCGCCGGTGAACCGGTTGCGCAATTCGGCGGTGCCGTCGGCCCACCCGCGGCCGAGCACCACGATCCAGGGCATGCCGAGCAGTTCGGCATCTTTGAACTTCACCCCGGGCGAGACGGTCCGGTCGTCGAGCAGCACCTCGAAGCCCAGCGCATCGAGATCGGCGGCCAGGGCCTCGGCACCGGCGCGGGCATCGACATCCTTGTTGGCGATGACGACGTGCACATCGAAGGGTGACACCGACGAGGGCCACCGCAAGCCGAGTGCGTCGTGCTGCTGTTCGGCGATCACCGCCACCAGCCGCGAAACACCGATGCCGTAGGAACCCATGGTCAGCCGCACCGGTTTACCGTCCTCGCCGAGCACGTCGACGGTGAACGCGTCGGTGTACTTGCGACCGAGTTGGAAGATGTGGCCGATCTCGATTCCGCGCGCGCTCACCAGTGGGCCGGCCCCATCCGGAGACGGGTCGCCATCGCGAACCTCCGCGGCTTCGATGATGCCGTCGGGGGTGAAGTCGCGACCCGCAACCAGACCCACCACATGCTTGCCGGCTTCGTCGGCGCCGGTGATCCAGGCGGTACCGGGCGCAACGCGCGGGTCAGCCAGGTAGCGAACACCGTTGTCCAGCAATGCCTTCGGGCCGATATAGCCCTTCTTCAGGAAGGGGTACTTCGCGAAGTCGGAATCGTCGATCATGGCGTATTCGGCCGGGTCCAGTGCGGCACCGAGTCGTTTGTCATCCACCTCGCGGTCACCGGGCACCCCGATGCCGAGCAGTTCCCACTCCCCACCCGGCGCGCGAACCTTAAGCAACACATTCTTGAGTGTGTCGGCGGCGGTGACGGTGCGGCCTAACCCGGCGGTGTTCGCCCAGTCGACCAGGGTGGCGATGGTCGGGGTGTCGCCGGTGTCGTGCACCGTCGGCGCCGCCAGTGCATCGACCGACACCGGGTCGGGTACCGCGGTGGTGACCGCCTCGACGTTGGCGGCATAGCCGGATTCCAGACACTGCACGAAGGTGTCCTCACCGATTTCGCTCTCGGCGAGGAACTCCTCGGATGCGCTACCGCCCATCGCTCCGGAGACCGCCGAAACGATCACATAGCGAATTGCCATGCGCGCAAACATCTTTTGATAGGCCTCCCGGTGGGCTTGATACACCGTCCGCAGCCCGTCATCGTTGACGTCGAAGGAGTACGAGTCCTTCATGATGAACTCGCGGCCGCGCAGGATCCCCGCCCGCGGCCGAGCCTCATCGCGGTACTTGGTCTGGATCTGAAACAGCAGCACCGGGAAGTCCCTATAGGAGCTGTACTCCCCCTTCACCGTCAGGGTGAACAATTCCTCGTGAGTGGGCCCCAGCAGATAATCGTTATTGCGGCGGTCCTTGAGGCGGAACACCCCGTCGCCGTACTCGGTCCAGCGGTTAGTGGTCTCGTACGGCGCGCGTGGCAGCAGCGCGGGGAACAGGATTTCCTGACCGCCGATGGCAACCATCTCGTCGCGCACGATGTTCTCGATCTTGCGCAGCACCCGCAGGCCCAGCGGCAGCCAGCTATAGAGACCGGGCCCGATCGGCCGGACATAACCCGCTCGAATGAGCAATTTGTGGCTGGGCACTTCGGCGTCGGCGGGGTCGTCGCGCAGCGTGCGCAGGAACAGCTCGGACATACGGGTGATCACAACGGGCCAGCTTAGGCCACCCATTAGGGTGAGGTGCGTGACAGCCGACGCGAACCGCACCGGCTACGCGGCGACGGCAGACCCCTACACCGGACGGATGCCGACCCACGCCGGCGATCTGGCCGTCGAAACCCACGGCATCGCACCCATACCGCCGGAGAACCGGTACGGCACCGCGCGGCGTCTGTTCACCGTGTGGTTCGCACCTCAGGTCAATATGACCGTGCTCTTCGCCGGCACCCTCGCGGTGGCACTGGGCCTGGGGTTCTGGCTCGGCCTGCTGGCGATGGTGATCGGCACGGTCCTCGGCTCGTTGGCGGTCGGCTACCTGTCCACCTGGGGTCCGCGCACCGGCACGGCGCAACTTCCCAACGCGCGCATGGCATTCGGGCCGACGGTGCCCGTGGTAGCCGCGATCCAGTGGCTTTCCTCGATCGCCTGGGACGGCCTGGTCGGGTTGTTCGGCGGTGAGGCACTGGCGGAATTGCTGGGTATCCCGTTCTGGCTGGCGGTGCTGATCGTGCTGGCGGCCCAGGCTGTGGTGGGTGTGTTCGGCTACGAGGTGATCCACCGGATGCAGGCGGTGATGACGGTAGTTCTGTTCGTCACGTTCGCGGTCTTCGCGGTCAAACTCGTGACCGGAAACGAGATCATCAGCGCGCCGACGTTGGCCGGCGCGGATCTGGCCGGCGCATTCGTGCTGGAGGTGACCATCGCGCTGAGCCTGGCGATCTCCTGGGCCAGTTATGCCTCCGACTACAGCCGCTACCTTCCGGCCCGGACCCCGCGTTCACAGGTGTTCGGCTACACCTTCGCCGGATTGACGACGGCCTACGTGGCCGTGCAGGCAATCGGCATCGCGGCCGCGGGTGTGCTGACCGATCAGACGGTCGCCGGCGTCCGCTCGGTCATGGGCGGTGGCGCCCTGGGGGCACTGGCACTGGTGGTGATCGCTGCGGGTTCGGTGGCGTCCAACGCGATGAACGACTACAGCGGATCACTGGCACTGCAGACCGTCGGGGTCAGGGTTCGCCGGCCGGTCTCAGCCGTGGTGGTGGCGGTGATCGCCTTCGCCCTCATCATGTGGCTGCACGCCGGCGATCTGGCTACCCGATTCCAGGGCCTGCTGTTATTCGTGAGCTACTGGATCCCGGCGTTCGTGGCGATCACCGCCATCGATTGGCGCATCCGCAGCGCGGGCCGCGATATCGTTCGTCCCGAGAACGAGAACACCGGGCGCGCGGACTCCATAGCAGCGCTGGCCAGCTTCGTCGTCGCCTTCGCCGCAGCGGTGCCGTTCATGCACACCAATCTGATCACCGGCCCGGTAGCCGAATTGCTGCACGGGGCAGATCTGGCCTACTTCGTGAACTTCGCAGTCGCCGTAGCGCTTTACGGCGGTTACCGGGTGCTCCGACGACGAGGATCCCGCTAGATTTCACCGGCTTCGACGGCTTCGCGGGTGTGCTGCGCGGCGGCGATCTGCCGCGCGGAGAACCCGATGAAGAAAGCGCTGACGCCGACGAGGATCGCGACCGCGGCGATCCACAACAGGGAATAGGTGTAGCCCGCGTCGAGTGCATCGAGTTGGGCGGGTGTCATATCGGCCACCGGCCCGGTGGTGCCGCCGAGATACAGGGTGCGCGAGACCTGCACCGCCTGAATCACCACCAGCACCACCGGCCCGCCGAGGTTCTGCACCATCAGGGTGACCGCGCTGACCGGACCGATCTCGCTCGAGCCGACCTCGGCCACCGCACACAGCGGAAGGATGACCGAGATGACGCCGATGCCGAAGCCGCCGATCAGAATCGGCAACAGCAGGTCGGGGAAATACGGGATGGTGCGGGTCAGCGAAGCCCCGAACAACATGGCACCCAACACGAATAAACCGCCGCCGATGATCAGCCAGCGCGGGGCGATATGCGGGGCCAGTCTCGCCGTCACCACATTTCCCAACCCAAGTGCCAACGCGAACGGGATGAACCCGATGCCGGCGTGCAGCGCCGAGTACCCGAGCACATCCTGGACGTAGAGCCCGATCATCACCGTCAGGCTCAACATCACCCCGCCGCCCAGAAACAACGAGACGAACGTCATCACCCGGTTGCGGTCGTTGAACAGCGATAGCGGCACCAGTGGGTTGTCGGCGCTGCGCTCGACGATCAGGAACGCGATGCCCAGAAGCACGGCCGCACACCCGGCTCCGATCACCCAGGGGTCCAACCAGCCGCGCGGCGGGCCCTGGGTGAAGACCAGCACTGCCGCGGTACATGCGAGCGTAGCTACCAGAGCGCCGGTGATATCGAGCTTGAGTCGTTCGTGGCGGGTCTCCTCCAGTCGGGTCAGCCCGACCCAGATGATCAGCATGCCGATGGGGAGGTTGATCAGGAAGGCCAGCCGCCAGGAGATGACGGTCAGGGCGCCACCGAGGACCAGGCCCAGCACCGACCCGAGGCCCTGCATGGCCGCGGACATCGCCATCGCCCGGTTACGGGCCGCGCCGGCGGCGTAGGTAGTGGCGATCAGTGCCAAACCGGTGGGCGCGGCCACGGCCGCACCGATGCCCTGGACCGCCCGCGCGGCGATCAGCAATGGGCCATCGGTGGCCAATCCGCACGCCATCGACGCGATCGTGAACACCCCGACCCCGGAGATAAAGGCCCGCTTGTGGCCGATCGCGTCGCCGACCCGACCGCCGAGCAGCAACAGGCCGCCGAATGTCAGTACGTAGGCGGTGATGACCCAACTCTTGCCGGCGTCGGACAGCCCGAGTTCGGCCTGCATCCGCGGTAGCGCGACGATCACGATGGTGCCGTCGAGGGTGGACATCAGCTGCATGCCGGTGATTGCGATGATCGCGACACCGAGAACGCTGGAGGTAAGCGGTCTGGCCGGCGGTTCGGGAACACTGACGCCAGCCATGGCTGATCACCCTACCCAGCCCGCCGCAGCACAGCGCCCGAGCAGTACAGCGCCCGAGCAGTACAGCGCCCGAGCAGTACAGCGCCCGAGCAGTGCAGCGCCCGAGCCGGACGTGCGGGGCTTAGATCTCGCCGGAGTCGATCGCTTCCTTGACTTCCTGGGCGTGCGCGACCTGTTTGGCCGAATACCCGATGAACAGCGCCACCACGCCCACGATCACCGCCGCGCCGGCAACCCACAGCAGTCCATAGGTGTAGCCCTGGTCCAGGGCGTGCAACTGTTCCGGGTTCATCCGCTTGACCGGGCCGGTGGTACCGCCCAGGTACAGCGTGCGTGACGTGATCACGGCCTGGATGACGGCGAGCACTACGGGCCCGCCCAGGTTCTGCAACATCAGGGCTATCGCCGAGACCGGCCCGATCTGGTCGAAACCGACGCCGGCGATGGCCGACACAGTCAGCGGCACCACGATCATCCCGATGCCGAAGCCGCCGACCACGATGGGAATCACCAGGTTCGGGAAATAAGGGATACGGGCGCTGAGCGTCGAGCCGTACACCATGGCGCCCAGAACCAGTGCGCCGCCGGCGATCACCAGCACCCGGGGCGAGAAGTGCGCCACCAGTTGCGATGAGACGCCCAGTCCGACGCCCAGGGCGATGACGAACGGGATGAATCCGATCCCGGCCCGCAGCGCGCTATAGCCCATGATGTCCTGCACGTACAGACCGATCAGCACCGTAAGCGTGAACATCACCCCGCCGGCCAGGAAGATCGCGGCGAAGGTGGCCAACCGGTTGCGGTCGCGGAACAACCGGAACGGCACGACCGGATTGATGGCAGTGCGCTCCACGAACACGAATGCGGCGAAGGCCACCACGGCGACGACGCCGGACATTAGCGTCAGCGGCGCCAGCCAGCCGTTCTCCGGACCCTGGGTGAAGCCGAACACCGCGGCGGTACAGCCGACCGTCGCCAACAGTGCGCCGGCCGCATCGAGTTTCATCCGCTCGCGGTGGGTCTCGCGCAGGTTGTGGTAGGCCAGGTAGATCATCAGGATGCCGATGGGCACATTGACGAGAAAGGCCAGCCGCCAGGACAACTCGGTGAGCGCGCCGCCGACGACGAGACCCAGCACCGAGCCGATCCCGGTCATCGCGGCGAATACCGCGGTCGCGGCGTTTCGGGCCGGACCTTTGGGGAAGGTGGTGGCGACCAAAGCCAGTCCGGTGGGCGCAGCGATCGCCGCCCCCACGCCCTGAAGAAGCCGGGCAACCACCAGAGTCGTTTGATCCCAGGCGATTCCGCACAGCACCGAGGCGATGGTGAACATTGCGACGCCGACGATGAAGGCGCGCTTGCGCCCGACGGTGTCGCCGAGTCGTCCGCCGAGCAACATCAGGCCGCCGAAGGTCAGGACGTAGGCGGTGATCACCCAGCTGCGGCCGGCGTCGGACAGGCCCAGCTCATCCTGGATCCTGGGCAGCGCCACGATGGCCACGGTGGAATCCATGGTGGCCAGTAGTTGCATGCCGCCGATCGCGGCGACCGCGGAGATGAAGCGGCCCGACGGCAACCAGGCCGGGAGATTAGCGCCGGTGCGTGCCAGCGCTCCCCGCTCGGCCCCACCGTTCTCCGCCGGGTCCCGGCGCACTGGAACCGGCCGCGGGGCGGCGGCGTTGCGATAGCCGTCGGCGCGGCGCAAGGACGCGCGGTCAGCATCGTTAAGGGCCGTCATAACGCCCTACCCTACAGTAATATTAAGAGGACTTTAAAGTCTCGAACGCGGCCACCGGCCCGATCACGATGATCGCCGGCGGCCGAATCCCCTGGTCGCGGATTTGTTCTGCCACGTCGGCCAGCGTCGCTCGCACCACCCGTTCCGCCGCCGTGCTGCCGTGCTGGACCACCAGAACCGGCGTTTGCGCAGGTCGCCCGCCCTTGCGGAGCACGTCGGCGAACAACTCGATGCGCTCGACGGCCATCAGCAGCACCAGCGTCCCGGTCAACTGGGCCAGCGCATTCCAATTGACTAACGATTCGGGGTGCTCCGGTGATAAATGACCGCTGACCACGACGAATTCGTGATTTACCGCCCGGTGGGTGACCGGAACCCCGGCCAGTGCGGGCACCGCGATTGCGCTGCTCACGCCCGGCACCACTGTGACCGGGATCCCAGCCTCCACGCACGCGAGAACTTCCTCATAACCGCGCGCGAAGACGAACGGATCGCCGCCTTTGAGTCGCACCACGAACTTGCCCGCCCGGGCCCGGTCGATAAGCACGTCGTTGATCGCGTCCTGGGCCATCGCACGGCCGTAGGGGATCTTGGCCGCGTCGATGATCTCGACATCCGGCGCCAGTTCGGCCAGCAGTTCCGGCGGCGCCAGGCGGTCGGCCACCACCACGTCGGCGTAGGCCAGCAGTCTGCGCCCCCGCACCGTGATCAACTCGGGGTCGCCCGGCCCGCCGCCGACCAGTGCCACCCCGCCGGGAATCACATCGGTGGCCGTCGTGGCGACGATGTCTGGTGCGATGCGGCCCTGTTGGAAAGCATCCCGGATGGCCGAGCGCACGGCCGCGGACCGACGGTGTTCACCGCCTGCCAAGACACCCACCAGCAGGCCCTCGTAGTCGAAGGACGCGGGCGTGACGGCGGTGCCGTCGCGGGCGGCGTCAGCGCGGACGCAGAAGATACGCATGCTTTCTGCCTCGGCCACCACCGCGGCGTTGACCTCGGGGTCGTCGGTGGCGGCGATGGCATACCAGGCGCCGTCGAGATCGCCGTCGCGATAGTCCCGCAGGGTCAGGGTGATACCGGGCTGCTGGTCGGCCAGAGCCTCGACCGCCGGGGTGGCCACCCGGGCGATGACGTGTACATCGGCCCCGTGGGAGATGAGCACCGGCACCCGGCGCTGCGCCACCGTGCCGCCCCCAATCACGACGACCTTCTTGCCGGCCAGGCGCAGGCCGACGAGGTAGGCGTTCTCGGTCACCCGGTGAGCTTAGTGAAGTGCCGCATGGCTGCGACCGGCCTGCTCGACGAACCGCCGGACCGCGCGGGGCTGAGCCGCCGGATGGGTGTGCAGATACGCCGCGTGCACTCCAGCTTGTACCGCCCCATCGCTGGCCGCTTGATTCCCGGCCGAGTGAAGCAGCCAAGCCGGCTGCACCGGCTGTGCGAATTGGACTGTGGTGCGATGGAACTCGTGACCGGTCACCCGCTGGCCCTCGGCGTACAGTGCGGAATCTCCGGCGGCGACGGCGTCGCGATAGCCCAGTGTCAGCCGCGGGGTGAAGGTCGCCGATCCCGCCAATACGCCGCACATCGGGTGCCCATCGAGATCGGACATCAGATACGTGAGTCCGCCGCACTCGGCATGCACCGGGGCGCGGGTGGCCAGTTCACGAATCTGGGAGCGCAGCGCGGTATTGGTAGATAGCTGCTCGGGGTACTGCTCGGGGAAGCCGCCCGGCAGCACCAGTGCCGCGCAGCGCTGCGGCAGGGAATCGGTAAGCGGATCGAAACTCACTACCTCGGCGCCGGCGGCGCACAGAAGTTCGTTGTGCTCGGCGTAGTCGAAGGTGAAGGCGTTGCCAGCCGCGACTGCGACCACCGGCCGGCCGGTCACCGGCTCCCCCACCGCCTCAGTGGGTGACCACGACGCGCCCGGGGCAGCGGAGTTGGCGAGCGCGACGACCGCGTCCACGTCGACGTGCCGGGCCACCAGATCCGTCATCGCCGCCACCGCGGCCACCGCCTCGTCGCCGTGCTCGGTGGCGGTCACCAGACCGAGGTGCCGCGACGGGACCGCCAGTTCGTCGTGACGCGGCACCGCACCGAGCACCGGAACACCCACCGACTCGCAGGCCTGCCGCAACACCTGTTCGTGACGCTCCGAGCCCACCCGGTTAAGGATCACCCCGCCGATCCGCACTCCGCGAACAAACGTCGAAAGACCATGCAGCACAGCGCCGATGGTCTGACTCTGCCCACGCACATCGACAACCAGCACCACCGGAGCGCCGAGGAGTTGGGCGAGGCCTCCGGTGGAACCGCGTGCCGGCGAACGGAACTGCTCGTCGATACGGCCGTCGAAAAGACCCATCACACCTTCGATGACGGCGATATCGGCGGCCGCCGAGCCATGCCGGTAGAGCGGACCGATGAGATCCTCCCCGACCATCACCGGATCAAGGTTGCGGCCCGGCCGGCCCGCCGCCAACCCGTGATAGCCCGGATCGATGAAGTCGGGACCGACCTTGAACGGCGCGACACGATGACCAGCGCGGCGCAGGGCACCGATCAATCCTGTTGCGATGGTGGTCTTTCCGCTGCCGGAGGCGGGTGCGCCGATGACAACGGCGGGCGTGCTCACCATTCCAGACCGCGCTGGCCCTTGCGCCCGACATCCATCGGGTGAGCGATCTTGGTCATCTCGGTCACCAGGTCGGCCACCTCGAGCAGCCGCGGCGGGGCTTCGCGTCCGGTGATCACGACGTGCTGGCGACCGGTCCGGGCCAGCAGTGTGTCCACCACGTCGTCGACGTCAACCCAACCCCATTTAAGTGGGTAGGTGAACTCGTCGAGGACGTAGAAGTCATGGCGTTGCTCGGCAAGCCTGCGGGCGATCTCGGCCCAGCCGTCGACAGCGGCGGCGGCATGGTCCGCATCCGAACCTGACTTCTTGACCTGAGCCGAGGGTCGCGCCGGGCGCGCCCAGGACCAGCCCGCACCCATTTTGTTCCACTCGACGGCTCCGCCGACTCCCTGCTCGGCGTGCAGGCGGCCGAGTCGCTCGAAGACGGACTCCTCACCGACCTTCCATTTGGCGCTCTTGACGAACTGGAACACGCCGATGTCCATACCGGCGTTCCAGGCCCGCAGTGCCATTCCGAAGGCCGCCGTCGACTTACCCTTCCCGACGCCGGTGTGCACCGCGAGCACAGCGGTGTTGCGGCGTTGCCTGGTGGTCAGCCCGTCGTCGGGAATGATCAGGGGTTGTCCCTGTGGCATCGCGCGTCCCCCTTCCCGACTCTCACGCCGCCCGGCGCACAGCCTGCGCCAGATGATCCGCGCGCAATTGCTCCAGCCGCAGCACCGGTGCTCCAAGTTGATTAGCGAGTTCTGTCGCCAGACCCAATCGGATATAGGACGCCTCACAGTCCACCACCACCGCGGCGGCACCCTCGGCCACCAGCTGGGCGGCTGCAATACGACTGCGCCCCAACGGGTTCGGGCCGCCCGTGGCACGCCCGTCGGTGAGCACCACCACCAGCGGCCGGCGGGTGCGGTCACGGGCTCGTTCGCGCATGACGACGTCGCGTGCGGCCAGCAGGCCCTCCGCTAACGGAGTTGTGCCGCCGGTGTCGAGCCGGGTTAGCCGCCGAGCTGCAATGTGCGCCGAGGCGGTCGGCGGCAGCACCAAGCGGGCGCCGTCGGCGCGGAACGTGATGACGGCCACCTTGTCGCGGCGCTGATAGGCATCGCGCAGCAATGACAGTGCGGCCCCGGTGACCGCGGCCATCCGGTCACGCGCGGCCATCGAACCGGAAGCGTCGACGACGAAGATCACCAGGTTGCCCTCCCTGCCGACCCGGGCCGCGCGGCGGACGTCCTGCGCCTCGGGTCGCACCGGGCCGGCGACCGCGCGGCGGTTTGCGGTGGCCAGCAGTGTCGCGAACAGGTGCAGGCCGTAGCCCTGCGCGGGTGTAGCGCTGGCGCCCACCGTCGCGCCGGCGGAATTGCGTGCCGGCGAACGCCGTCCGGCGTGGCCGTCACCGACGCCGGGCACCGTCAACGCGCGGGTGCGGAAAGTAGCTGCAGGCGGTGCCGACGGACGGACTGTCGACGATGAATTAGCTTGCCGAACAGGGCTTTCCGTCGATCCTTCCGCGGACTGGCCGCCTCCGGACGGATCGGGATCCGGCTCGGGTTCTCCGCCTGCATCGGCCGCGGCAGACAGTGCCTCGTCGAGATCGCCGGCGTCGATGCCCGGATCGTCGAACGGGTCGCGGCGACGCCGATGCGGCAGTGCGAGTTCGGCCGCCACCCGGATGTCGTCTTCGCCGACGGTGATTCTCCCGGTCGCTTCGCTTGCCCGGGTCTCCGCCCCGCGCCAGGCAGCATGGGCCACCGCGGTGCGCGCAATCACCAGATCGGCCCGCATCCCGTCCACATCGAAGGCTGCGCACAGTGCGGCTATCCGATTCAACTCGCGATCGGGCAACTCGACCTCGTCCAGCAGTGCACGCGCGGCGGCGATCCGGATAGCCAGGTCGCTGTCGGCATCGGCGTACCGAGCGGCGAATCCCGCCGGGTCGGACTCATAGTCCAGCCGGCGGCGGATCACCTCGCTGCGCACCGTCACCTCGCGGGAGGCGTGCACGTCCACGGCCAGACCGAACCGGTCGAGCAACTGCGGGCGCAGTTCGCCCTCCTCCGGGTTCATGGTTCCGACCAGCACGAAACGTGACTCGTGGGAGTGCGACACCCCATCGCGTTCGATGTGTACGCGGCCCATCGCAGCGGTATCCAACAGGATGTCGACAAGATGGTCGGGCAGCAGGTTGACCTCGTCGACGTAGAGCACACCGCCGTGCGCGCGCGACAGCAGACCTGGCGAGAAGGCGTGCTCGCCGTCGCGCAACACCTTCTGCAGATCCAGTGATCCGACGACGCGATCCTCGGTGGCGCCGATCGGCAACTCCACCAACTTCGCACCCGGATCGGCCTCGGTGAGCACCGCGGCCAATGCCCGCACCGCGGTGGATTTGGCGGTGCCCTTCTCGCCGCGGATGAGTACGCCGCCGATCTCCGGGCGCACCGCGCACAGCAGCAGCGCCAGCCGCAGCCGGTCGTGGCCGACGATGGCGCTCAGCGGGTAGCCCGGCGGGATCACGAGCGCGCCCGCAGCATCGGGACGTGCGGGATACCGTCCTCGACGAACTCGTCGCCGGCCACCACGAAGCCGTGCCTGGCGTACATCTCGACCAGATAGGTCTGGGCGTTGATATGGCACGGGTGCTCGCCGACGTCGGCTAACGCGGCCCGCAGCAGCCGGGTGGCATGCCCGCCGCTCCGAGCGGATTGTTTGGTAAACACCCGACCGACACGGAACAGCTTGCGACCGTTGGGGTTTTCCTCTATCAGACGCAGTACCGAGATGACCTCACCGACCGGCTCCTGCAGCCAGAAGTGGCGGGTCTGGGACTGCAGATCGCGGCCGTCCAACTCCGGGTAGGGGCAGGCCTGCTCGACGACGAAAACCTCGACGCGCAGTTTCAGCAACTCATACAGGGTTGCCGTGTCGAGATCCTTTCCCCAACAACGGCGCAACGCGACCGTCACACGACTGCCGAGCCGACGTTTCGGTCCAGGCCCAGCACCGTGGTTCCGTGTGCCCACACCTGCTCGAACAGGCGAGGCTCGGCGTTGTTCCATGGGTCGCTGCTCTCGGCGGCGGCGGCGTCGAGGCGTTCCACCAGCGTGATCGACCAGTCCGGCTCGACCAGTCGCAGCAGAGCGCCCGGCGTCGCGCTCATGATGCCGGCACCAACCGGTAGCACATCGGTCTTACTGTTCTCAGACACGACGATAGGCTATCCCCACCGGCGCGTCCCCGACCGACGGAGTGATCAGAGCCACCCCCCGCGGTTAAAGTTGGGTTGTGACGGCAGCGCAGGCCGAGTGGACCGACGACGTCCTCGCCGGTTACGTCCAGACCACCCGAGCACTGGGCGCCGACCCCGACGGCGAAGGTGACCTGTTTGCCACTCTGGTTCGCTCAGCCGACCCAACCCCGTCGCCGCGCGCGGTGCTGGCGTTGCACGGGTACACCGACTACTTCTTCAATACCGAACTTGCCGACCACTTCGCGGCCACTGGCTGGCGGTTCTACGGCCTGGATTCACACCGGTGCGGCCGCTCCTGGCGGGCGGGCCAGACCCCGCACTTCACCACGGATCTGGCTCGCTATGACCGCGAGTTGGAGTGGGCGATGGCGATAATTGCCGCCGAGAATCCCGCGGCGGCGACGGTCGTCTACGGCCACTCGACCGGTGGTCTGGTGGCGGCGCTGTGGCTGAACCGGGTGCGCCGACGCGGCGACACCGCGACAATGGGCATTGCCGGACTGGTGCTCAACAGTCCATTCCTGGATCTCAACGGACCGGCGATCCTGCGCACCCGGGCAACCTCGACGGCGATCGGGGCGGTCTCGAAGGTGAGCAAGACCCGGGTGGTGCGCGGGTCCGGTTCCGGTGGCTACGGACAGACGCTGCATCGGCAGTATCACGGGGAGTTCGATTACAACCTGCAATGGAAGCCGGTGGGCGGCTTCCCGGTGACGGTCGGGTGGATTCACGCCATCCGTCGCGCACAGGCGACGCTGCATCAAGGTCTGGACATCGGGGTGCCCAATCTGGTGCTGCGCTCCGATCACAGCGTCGCCGAGAGCGCCGAGACCGAGGTGCTGCAACGCGGTGACGCGGTGCTCGACGTCGCGCACATCTCCCGGTGGGCCGGCTGTCTGGGCAACCGGACCACCAGCGTGCCGGTCAAAGACGCCAAGCATGACGTGTTCCTGTCACTGGCCGAACCGCGCGCGACGGCCTATGCCGAACTTGATACCTGGCTGGAGCAGTTGGCCTTGCCCTGAGCCGCGAGTGTGCGGTTCTCGACGACGCCGCGGCGTGTCACGGATGAAACCGCACACTCAAGGGCCCTCGGCGGCTGGAACGCCCAGCGAGGGTCTTGCGATCATCCGTGCGAAACCATTGACACGACAGGGCGCATGTGGATTAGGGTTCCGTGAGCCCAACGGGGGCTCGCAGAGAGGTTTCACAGCCATGAAGAGAATTTCCCCACTGCTTCCCGCGACCGGCGTGGCCGCGATGGTCCTGTGCGCAACGCTCGCCGGCTGCAGTTCCGGTACCAAAACCGCGACGACCAGTTCAGCCACTGCCGCGTCGAGTGCGTCGACCACGTCTAGTTCCGCGTCGAGCACAGCCGCCGAGTCAACCGACCCCGAATCAACCGATACAGCGCACTACGCCGACGTCACACTGCCCGACTTGCCAGGATGGTCCGACGACCCAAATGTGGCATGGCAAGAGGGCAACGATTACTACCATGTGGCGGCACTCAAGTACGGGGAAACAGCCACCAGCATTCAGGTTCTCATCCGCAGGTTGGATCCGGGCAACGACCCGGTTGAGGGCGCGAAGGTCCTCGTTACTAAGGCTACGGACGGCTGTGAACTCAACGGTGACCCCGCTCCAGCTACCATGAGCGGGTTCAACGGCTACAGTGCCGAGTCCAGTTGCAAGAGCGGAGTGCAGAACAGCGAATTAGCTCTGGGAATCAACGAGACCTCCAGCGCGCCACCTTCAGTGGTGTACATCGCGGGCATTTCCACCTCTGAGACCGCGGCCAAGGTGAAAGAAGCCCTGGACCTCATCGCGAGCGAGGGGACTATCGTCCCCTGATGCGCCTACTGCTGGGACTGCCAGCGTCGTTCGGGTCGGCCGTAGCGCCAGAAGCCGATCGCTGCGGCCCAGGTGACCACGAATAACCCGACGACGACGAAGCCGACACGTTCCAGGCTGATCGAAGCAATCCATTCGGTGACCGGATTGGACCAACCCAGATCGTCGCGCGCCACCGACACCAGTTCGATGGTGCCGATCAGTAGCGCCACCACCACCGACAGGCCGGTAATGGTCAGGTTGTAGTAGATCTTTCGAATCGGGTTGGCGAATGCCCAATCGTAGGCCACCGACATGAACACCCCATCGAGACTGTCCATCAGACTCATACCCGCGGCGAACAGCACCGGCAGAGTCAGGACCGCGTACCAGGGCACCCCGGCTGCCGCACCGGTGCCGGCGAGTGCCAGCAGTGTCACTTCGGTCGCGGTATCGAAGCCCAACCCGAACAACACCCCGACGACGAACATCTGGGCCGGCCGGGCGATGCGCCGCATGACAGGGCGCAGGAGACGAGCCAGCAGGCCGCGATTGTCAAGCTGATCCTCGAGTTCCTGCTCGTTGAATCGGCCCGCGCGCAACCCTGCGAAGGCCCGCCAAATACCTACTAAAGCAACAATATTGACGATAGCGATCAGATACAGAAATCCACCCGATGCCAGGGTTCCGGCCACGCCCAACACATGACGGGTGGGTGAATCGGTATCGAGCAGTACGCTCGCCGTCCGGGCCGCGGCCACCACCAGCAGTGCCAGCACCACCACCATCGCCGAATGACCGAGGGCGAACCAGAATCCCACCGCCTTGGGTCTGGCACCGTCGGCGGTCAGCTTGCGCGTGACATTGTCGATGGCGGCGATGTGGTCGGCGTCGAAGGCGTGTCGCAGGCCCAGCATGTAAGCGGTGACACCGAGGCCGATGGAGAGCACCTGTGCACCAACCTGGTACCGCTGGGGTTCCACCACCAGGATCAGTGTGCCGAAGCCGACCGCGTGCAACGCCGCGATCACACCGACCAGCGCACAGACCTGCACCCAGTCTTTACGGTTCCAGGAAAGGACTAGCCGGCGTAGCGCCATGCAACCTCCGCATGGGGATCTCGCGTCCCCGTCGTGGTGACCTCGGACGGGAGGGTCTGGCTACCAACCTCGTCGCGGCGACCCCGCTACCGGTTGGACACAGTGGCGCGACCGCACCGGAATCTCACCGGTTTCCGCACCGTCCGAACTGAACCGGCCAACCATACCGCGCCGAGTTCCTCCCCGGCTCGCGAACTAGGCCAGGAAGCCGCGCAGCAGCGCCGCCGAACCGGCGACGTGGACCAGCATCGCCGCGGCTGCCGCGTCGGGATCGCCGGCCAGGATCGCGTTGACGATGACGTCGTGCTGACCGTCGGAGTGAGTGATATTGCGCCCCAGCAAAGGAATTCGATCCAGTAGCGCATTGAGCCGCATCCGGTTCTCGGCGACCAACAGCACCAGTGACGGTGAGCCGGCCGCCTCGGCGATCGCCAGGTGCAGCCGGGAGTCCAGCCGGCGGTAATCGTCGAGGTCCGCCGCGCGCACATCAGCGAGCCGTGCCGACAGCACCTCACGCTCTGCCGGGGTCAGCGACGCCTCGGCTGCCATCCGGGCCGCGCCGACCTCCAGAATCTCGCGAAGCCGAAGTGCGTCGTCGATCTCGGCGCGGTTGACACCGTGAGCGCCCCCGGTGACGGCCGGTAGTCGTTCAGCCAGGAATGTGCCGCCATAGCGCCCGCGCCGCGACACCAGGTAACCCGTATCGGACAGCGATTTGATTGCCTCGCGCACGGTGTCGCGACTCACGCCGAGGCGAGCGGCGAGTTCGCGTTCGGGCGGCAGACGACCCCCCGGTGCCAGCACACCCAGCCGGATGGTCTGCAACAACCGACCGACGGTGTCCTCGAAGGCATTGCCGAGCGGTCGAAACAACGCGGCTGCGGGGGGCGCGGGATCACAGGTGTTCCTACAGCGGAGTGACGTATGCCGAACTGATACCGCCGTCGACTAGGAAAGTCGACCCGGTGATGAACGAGGCGTCGTCGCTGGCAAGGAATGCCACAGCGGCGGCAAGTTCCTCGGCTTCGGCAAAGCGGCCCAGCGGGATGTGCACTAGGCGGCGCGCCGCCCGCTCGGGATCGGAAGCGAAGAGTTCCTGCAGCAGTGGGGTGTTCACCGGCCCCGGGCACAACGCGTTGACGCGGATGCCCTGGCGGGCGAACTGCACGCCGAGTTCGCGTGACATCGCCAGCACGCCGCCCTTGGAAGCGGTGTAGGAGATCTGCGACGTGGCTGAGCCCATCACCGCGACGAACGACGCGGTGTTGATAATCGAGCCCTTCCCGGCCGGCACCATATGGCGCAACGCCGCACGGCAGCACAGGTACACGCTCTTGAGGTTGACATCCTGAACCCGTTGCCAGGCAGGCAGTTCGGTGGTCTCGATGAGATCGTCATCGGGTGGGGAGATACCGGCGTTGTTGAAGGCGATGTCGATTGAGCCGTAGGTCGATGCGGCGGTGTCGAACAGATTGTTGACAGCGTCCTCGTCGGCGACGTCGACCGCGACGAACAGCCCGCCGAGTTCTTCCGCCACCGGGGTGCCGGTCTTGGGGTCGATATCGCCGACGACGATGGTCGCGCCCTCGGCGCGCATCCGCCGGGCGGTCGCCAGCCCGATACCGCTTGCCGCACCGGTGATCACCGCCACCTTGCCGGCCAGTCGCTGGGTCAAATCAATTTTCGGGCGCGTCATGGGGCCTCTCCGATCGCGTAGAAGACGTTTTTGGTTTCGGTGAAATGCAGCGGTGCGTCCGGTCCGAGTTCGCGACCCAGCCCGGATTGCTTGAACCCGCCGAACGGGGTGTTGTAGCGCACCGAGGAGTGCGAATTCACACTGAGGTTTCCCGCCTCGACGGCTCGCGAGACCCGCATTGCCCGCGACAGGTTGTCGGTCCAGATCGAGCCGGAAAGGCCGTATTCGCTGCTATTGGCAAGCGCGATCGCGTCGGCCTCATCCTCGAACGGCAGGACCACGACGACCGGACCGAAGATCTCCTCGGTGACGGTGCGGTCTTCTCGACCAGGGGTGAGAACTGTGGGCGGGAACCAGTACCCGGGTCCACTCGGCGCGGACCCCCGAAACGCGACGGGTGCGTCATCGGGAACATAGGCAGCCACCGCGTCGAACTGCTTACGGGACACCAGCGGTCCCATCTCGGTGTCGCGGGCACTGGGATCGCCGACGACCACACCTTTGACCGCGGGCTCGAAAAGCTCCATGAAACGGTCGAAGACACTGCGCTGCAACAGAATCCGACTCCGCGCGCAGCAATCCTGGCCGGCGTTGTCGAACACCCCGTACGGCGCGGTGGCCGCGGCTCGTTCCAAATCGCAGTCATCGAAGATGATGTTGGCGCTCTTGCCGCCCAACTCCAGGGTCACTCGCTTGATCTGCTGCGCCGCGCCCGCCATAACATGCACGCCGACCTCGGTGGAGCCGGTGAAGACGAGCTTGCGGACATCCGGGTGGGTGATGAGCCGCTCACCCACCACCGAACCCTTACCCGGCAGTACCTGGAACAGATCGCGCGGCAGACCGGCCTCCAACGCCAGTTCACCGAGCCGGATCGACGTCAGCGGCGTCAACTCCGCCGGCTTGAGCACGACGGCGTTACCGGCGGCCAGCGCCGGCGCGAACCCCCACGACGCGATGGGCATCGGGAAGTTCCACGGGGTAATAATCCCGATGACCCCCATCGGCTCGTTAAAGGTGACATCCAGTCCCCCGGCGACCGGAATCTGCCTGCCGGACAACCGCTCCGGGGATGCCGAGTAGAACTGCAGCACATCGCGGACATGCCCGGCCTCCCACTCGGCCGCACCGATAGGATGCCCGGAGTTGGCGACCTCCAGCGCTGCCAGCTCGCCCACGTGGGCGTCGACGGTGGCGGCGAAGGCGCGCAATGCGGCCGCACGCTCGGCCGGCGGGCTTGCGGCCCATGCCTTCTGGGCGACCTTGGCCCGCGCGATCGCGTCATCGACGCGGTCGACGTCAAATCTATCGACGGTGCGCAGCACTTCCTCGGTGGCCGGATTGATCAGCTCGGTGGTAGTCACGAATGCACTCTTTCTTTCAAGAAGGTTCTGGCGGCATCGACGAGCCCGGTGAACAATCTCAGGTCGTCGAGGGTCTCCTCGGGATGCCATTGGACGGCCACAATGAAGTGATCCCCGGGCAACTCCAGCGCTTCGATCACGCCGTCGGCGTCGCGGGCACTGACCACCAGACCGTCGCCCAGGGCGTCGACGCCCTGGTGGTGGTAGCACTGCACTGCCGCAGCCTCTCCGATCACACCGGCCAGTCGACTTCCCGGCACGGTGCGAACCGTTGAGCCGGAGAACACCGCATTGCCCTGCTGGTGGCCGATATGTCCGAGGATGTCGGGCAGGTGCTGGTGCAAAGTGCCGCCGAGTGCGACGTTGAGTACCTGTGCGCCCCGGCAGATACCGAGTACCGGCATCCCGCGGCGCAGGGCCTCGCCCAGAAGTGCGAACTCCCAATGATCGCGATCACCAGCCGGTTGGTCGGTGGCCGGATGCGGCTCGTCGCCATAGGTGGACGGGTCGACATCACTACCTCCGGTGAGGATCAGCCCGTCGACACCGTCAAGCACCCTCGCGGCGATATCGGCGTCAACGTGCTGCGGCGGCAGCAGCGTCGCGATCCCGCCGGCGCGGACCACACCCTGAAGGTAGGCATCTTTGAGGAAGCTGGCGCGGACATCCCACACTCCGGTTTGGGCCTGCTGCAGATAGGTGGTCAGGCCGATCACCGGTCGGGGGCTAGAGGCGCTCAAAGCCGCGAACTTTCTCCCAATCGGTCACCGCGGCGTTAAACGCCGCCAGCTCGACGCGGGCGTTGTTGAGGTAGTGCTCGACCACCTCATCGCCGAACGCCTCGCGAGCCACCGCCGATGCATCAAACAGCTCGGCGGCGTGCGCCAGTGTCCCCGGAAGCCGTTGCGCACCAGAGCTGTACGCATCCCCCGAACACGGCTCGGAAAGCTCCAAACCCTGGTCGATGCCGTGTAACCCGCCGGCGATCAGCGCTGCCACCGCCAGATACTGGTTGACGTCCCCACCGGGAATGCGGCACTCCACCCGCATCGAATGGCCGCTGCCCACCACGCGCATGGCGCAGGTCCGGTTATCCAGACCCCAGGCGATCGCGGTGGGCGCGAAGCTACCCTCGACAAAGCGCTTGTAGGAGTTGATATTCGGCGCACTGAACAGAGTGAGTTCCCGCATGGTGGCGAGTTGGCCGGCAATGAAACTGCGGAACAACGCCGACATGCCCAGCGGATCACCCGCGTCGGCCAGGACGGCGCTGCCGTCGTCGCCGCGCAGCGAGATGTGGATATGACAACTGTTGCCCTCGCGTTCGTCGAACTTGGCCATGAAGGTCAGGCTCTTGCCGTGCTGATCAGCGATCTCCTTGGCGCCGTTCTTGTAAATCGTATGGTTATCACAGGTCACCAGAGCGTCGTCGTACCGAAAGGCGATCTCCTGCTGGCCGGGGTTGCACTCACCCTTGACGCCCTCGCAGTACATGCCGGCGCCGTCCATTCCCAGCCGGATATCGCGCAGCAGTGGCTCCATCCGCGTCGAGGCATGGATGGCATAGTCGACGTTGTAGTCGCTTGCCTTGCTCAGCCCGCGGTAGCCGGCCGCCCACGCGTCGCGATAGGTGTCGTCAAACACGATGAACTCCAGTTCGGTACCCACCAACGCGACGAGCCCGCGCCCAGCCAACCGATCTAGTTGCGCTTGCAGGATGGCGCGTGGCGAGGCGACGACCGGATCTCCACCCGCCCAGCGCAAGTCGGCCATCACCAGCGCGGTGCCGGGCATCCATGGCAGCAGACGCAGGGTGCTCATATCCGGCGCCATCACCATGTCGCCGTAGCCCGATCCCCAACTCGACATCGCATAGCCGTCGACGGTGTTCATCTCCACGTCGACGGCGAGCAGGTAGTTGCAGCATTCGGACCCGTGCGCGGCGACGTCCTCGGCGAACAGCCGGGCCGAGACCCGCTTACCGGTCAGCCTGCCCTGCATGTCGGCGAAAGCGACGATCACCGTGTGGATTTCGCCGGCGGTCATCAGCCGGTCCAACTCGCCGGGCGTCAGCATCCCCTGCCGACGGCCGACTGTGTTGTCAGGCGACATCGGAGCCCCCTTCGCTAGAACGGATTACCGACCCCCGGACGCGGGGTCGGGACCAAGGTTTACACAAACGACACCGCAAAAGGTAGGGCATCAGACCAATAAACGGCATATCGTGCCCACCACGCTCGCAATACCGCCGCGAAGGAGACCCACTGTGCCCGAGGGCCACGAACTACTTAACGAAGACGAACGGCAGTTGGCCCAGTTGGGCTACTCGCAGGAACTCGATCGGTCCTGGTCGGGATTCTCGAACTTCGCCATCTCGTTCTCGATCATCTCGATCCTGGCGGGCTGCTTCACGTCGTTCGGCCTGGGCTGGAACAACGGCGGCCCGGCGGCCATCGCCTGGGGCTGGCCGATCCTCGCGACGTTCATCCTGCTGATCGGCTTCTGCATGTCGGAGTTGGTGTCGGCATTCCCCACCTCCGGTGGAATCTATTGGTGGGCAGCCAAACTCGGCGGGCCGAAGGCCGGTTACTACACCGGCTGGCTCAACCTCGTCGGGCTGATCGCCATCCTGGCCTCGGTGGCCTACGGCAGCGCGACCTTCCTGGACCTGACCCTGGGAACCCTCAGCGAGAACTGGGCGGCCGGCTACAGCCTCACGCGGGTGTTCGTGATGTTTCTGATCATCCTGGCGGTGGTGGCCGTCATCAACATCTTCTCCAGTCACCTGCTCGCCGTCATCAACAACATCTCGGTGTGGTGGCATGTGGCCGGAGCCGCCGCGGTGATCGCGATCCTGATCGTCATCCCTGAGCATCACGCCAGCGTCGGCGATGTGTTCGCCAAGACTGTCAACAACAGCGGGATGTGGGGCGGTGCCACCTCCGGGCTGGGCTGGCTGCTGCTCGTGCTGCCGATCTCGGCGATCCTGACCCAGTACACGATCACCGGCTACGACGCCTCCGCGCACCTCTCGGAAGAAACCAAGAGCGCGGCAGGCGCCGCGGCCAAGGGCATCTGGCGGTCGATCTTCTACTCCGCGATCGGCGGCTGGATCCTGTTGCTGACCTTCCTGTTCGCGGTTCAGGACGCCGACGGGGTGTCCAAGGCCGGCGGCGCGGTGGCGTCGATCTTCAGCCAGGCCCTGACCTCCAGGTGGGCGGCTGCTGTGTTGTTCATCTCCACCGCCGGGCAGTTGTTCTGCACCACGGCATGTCAGACCAGCGCCTCGCGCATGCTGTTCGCGTTCAGCCGCGACCGCGCGGTACCCGGCCACCAACTGTGGTCGGCAGTGAACTCCCGGCGGGTGCCGGCCAACGCGGTGATCGTGACGGCGGTGATCGCCGCTCTGATCACGCTGCCCGCACTGGTGCCGGTGGATATCAACGGTGCGCCGGTGCCGATCGCCTTCTTCGCGGTGGTCTCCATCGGTGTGGTCGGCCTGTACCTGGCCTTCGCGGTGCCGATCTACTACCGCTGGAAGGCCGGCGATTCGTTCCCGGTCGGAAGCTGGAACCTCCGAGGCCACTACAGGTGGATGGCACCGCTGGCGCTGGCCGAAATCATCCTGACCTCGATCGTCGCCATGTTCCCGACCGCACTCGGCGGGGTGCCGTGGGATCCGAGCTTCGAGTGGAAGTTCGTCAACTACACCCCACTGCTGGTCGGCGGGACGTTCATCCTGCTCTGGATCTACTGGCACGCCTCAGTGAAGAAGTGGTTCACCGGTCCGGTGCGCCAGGTCGACGAGACCGGCGCGCAATTAGGTGGCGTCCGCTAACTGTCCGCCGGTTTCTCGATGTTGACGACTTCACCGCGGTTGATCGACACCCAGTCTCGGGCTTGCAGGTAGGGGCGGAACGCCGTGGCGATCGCCTGCTCATCGGCGGGGGTTTTCGGCCGCTGCAGTTCGTAGAGATGCGGGAACTCCGTCCACGCGACGACGGCGTCCCAGAGTCGCACGGCCGCGTCCCCGGTCGGTGGATCCACCAGCACCGGCCCGAATAGGCACTGACCGTCCGGGAAGAACAGCGTCGGCACCCCGTAACCCTTGGCGTCGACAACGCGCTGATGCTCGGCACGCACTTCGTCGTGGGTGGTGGGATCGGCGATCGCCGCATCGACCAGGTCGGGATTCATGCCCAACTCGGCCAGCAGGTGA
The DNA here is from genome assembly GCA_026393245.1 of Mycobacterium sp. Taxonomy (GTDB): domain Bacteria; phylum Actinomycetota; class Actinomycetes; order Mycobacteriales; family Mycobacteriaceae; genus Mycobacterium. Next base: position 31,408 of record JAPLAO010000135.1, read on the forward strand.
CGGGCGACGGACTTCTCGTGCGGCTTGTGTCCCTCTTCGTGCAGGGCTCGGCCGGCCCGGGCGTACCAGGCGTCGAGGTCAGCCATCGACGATCGCCGCAGCAGCGCACCGATGCGCATCATCGACCACCCGTAGGACCAGTCGCGTTCCCAAGGATGCTTCTTACCCTCGACGCGGTTGATCTCCTCGAGACTGAAGAAGCGCCAATTGACCTGCAGCCCAGTCAATCTGCTGACCTCGCGAATCCACAGCGAGGTCTGGTAGGCATACGGGCACATCACGTCGAAGTGGAAGTCGACGGACTCCGGACGCCCGGTCACATCGTGTACCGAAGATTGCGGGCGGCGCGCTCACCCAGTTCGGCGTCACCGGTCCAGGTGATTGCGCGCGCATCGATGGGTCCTTGCGGATCGATGCGCCCGCAGGCCAACTGGATGAACGTCGTCGAGTCGGTATTCACTTCGACGTCTGGATTGTCCAGGCGCTCAATTCGTTTGGCGCGTCCGTCTACCGCAACGGCGTAGTCGGCGGCGATCGGACCGTCCAGGTGAAAGACGATGCTCTTGCCGTCGGGCAGGCCAATTTTCTTGCCGACGATGTAACTCAGCGAGCCCTCGACCTCGGCCAGTGCGATCTCGGCGGCCACCCCGGTGTCATCGGTCGAAAGGCCCAACGGTGTGGTCATGTCGCGCTCGTGAACCCAGAAGTCGAACACCCGGATCGCCAGGAACTTCCCGTAGGTGCCCGGGCCGACCGGCGTGAATGACGGGCGCTCCACATCGGCCTGCGACAGCGCGTCCAGATCGCGCCGGCGGCTGGCGAAGACCGCGCGAACCTCATCCAGGTACTGCGCCCCGCGCAGACCCGCGGTCCGTGCCAGGAACTCCCCGGCCCGCTCGAACGGCGGAATCGCCGCGGCGTCCTCAGGCACCCAGCCGGCCAGCACGGCCTCGACACTGGTCAGGTGGTCGACCACCCCGCGCACCGTCCACTCCGGGCACAGCGACTGCACCGTCCACTGCGTCTCATCAAACCCGTCGCACAACGCCTCAACCCCTGCGTAACAGCTGTTCAGCGCGGTGCGAAGCTCCTCGACGCTCCGCGTCGCCGTTCCTGATGCCATCGTAGAAACCTCCGTCGCTGCACAATGCCGGGGCGAACACCCCGCGACCTACATTAGTAGATCCCTGCAGATAATCTAGTCGGCGCGTGTCGGCCGTTACCGCGGAGGATTACCGTCAAACCGTCTACTATTTCGCCCATGGATGCTCCGCAGCTAAAGCGTGGCCGGGGTCGGCCCCGGATCCATGAAGACGACGTCCTGCTAGAGGCCGCGTTCAAGGCGTTTGCGGCCGATGGCTACGAGGGCATGTCGGTGCGGACGGTGGCAACCGGACTCGGACTGAGCCACGGCGCGCTGAATCGGCGCTTCGGCAGCAAATGGGAGATCTTCGAAGCTTCAATCCACCACGGTTTTGCGACGATGCTCGCCGCGATGGCGTCAGATCGGGCTGCGCGACCGATGCCGGCCGACGATCTGGCGGAGGTCCGCGAGATCATCCGCAGTTTCATGGTGGTCAACGAACATCGGCCCGAATTCTGCCAGCTGATGAATATGGAGGGTCTGCGCCGCACACCGCAACTCGAGGTAATCATGGCGGCCAGCCTCGAAGCACTCATTCCCCATCTCAGCGCACTGCTGCGCCGATTGGAGACGGCGGGCGTGATCTACCCCATCACGATTCGGGCTTTGTTTTTTCTGGTGGCCCACGGCGCCGAAGCGGCATTCAGCCTGACCGGAATCTCGTCGTACTTCGATGACCTCGACGGCCCCCTCGACGCCCGGGCTCACATCGAGGCGATGACAGATCTGGTCATGCGCGGGATCACACGGTAGTCGTCAGGGTTCCGTTCGCTCGATCTTCGAATCGCGTTCCAGCTCAAGCACTTCCTGCAATAAGTTTTCATTAACGAAGTCGAACTCGATGTTTTCGACACTCATGTGATGACGCACCCGATTGAAGAACTCGTTGACCGCCGAGTTGTAGTTGAAGGTCGCATGTCGATTGAGTTCCGGCGCGGCTATGTAAGTCAACCGCACGGCGACGGCGGTGTAGGCGACCCGCTGGGCGATGTCGGCGACATCCGTCGGAGCCATAAGCCGGATTTCGGACAGTAGCGAGGTCAATTGCCTGACTTCGTCATCCAGAACTCCCGTCTCCCTGGCTAACCGCACCAAAATTTGCATCCGGCCCCCGCCGGCTTCGAGGGCCGGATAGATCTCTCTGGCAGCCGCAAGGGCGGTTTCGTCATCACTGTCCGGGGCCATCACCGTGGCGGCCGCAGGCCCCCACCGGTGGAATATCCGTTCAATCGCGCCGGGTCCAACGTCGAGTTTTTCAATCCCTATGATGAACGCCATCGCGCCCTCGCGAAGCAGCGCGTTGCGGCTCCGCAACTCCTCGACGGCCGTGGTGCGTTCGTGCATTCTCGTGGCATTCCAGTACCCCACGATGCCGCCGACGACCGTGCCCATCAGGCTTGACGCCGCAGTGATAGCCGGTATCACCCAGAATGGGGTGTCAGACATCGGTTCCGCCACGTATCCGGGCGAGAGCGCATTTTTCCACCCGCGAACGATATCTGGTCAGTCATCCCCAGCGGAGTCGGCCGCAATACCTAGTAGGTGCTACTGCGCAGCACGATCTCGGCGGCCAGTTGGGCCGTCGACTCCGCGGCGTTGCGCCGGCCGGCGAACTCCACCAGACGGAAGTCGCCGTAGACGTAGCGCTGGCTGGCCCTGACCATCGCCCGGACTGCCGGGGTGGTGACAATGGCTGTGGTGTTCATTTCCACCGGCGGGCAATCCGCGTCCCGGATCACCCCGTGCGGGTCGGGAACCCGCGGATGCCCGCGGTCGATGACCACCAAGCCGGTGAATCGGTCGGGCCGAGCCGCGGCCGCCTCCCACGCCAGTTCGGCACCGAACCGGTCGCCGACCAGGACCGCCCACGGCACTTCAAGGGCGTCGAGTACGGCGACGACGGCCTTGGGATGCAGCCGGGGATCCGCCCCGATCACCACGGTTCGCACCGATGCAATGTGCAATCGCTGACACAGCGTGTCGTAGGCGGCCGGCGCATTCTGAGCAGCGCCCAATACGACGACGAATGGCCCCTTGTCCGGCCCGGTGACACTCACCGGCACCGGGAAACCGTCGACCGTCATCAACGTCGCTGCCATTTGATCACGTTACTGCGGATCACGGATTCGCGGACGGGTTTCGGAAACCAGATCAGGCCGAGCGAATCCGGGCGACCTGTTTGCTGAAAACCTCCAGGAACGTTTGCGGCAGTTCAGCTTTCGGCCCGATTCGTGGGTTACTGGCCGGTAGCGAAATCCCAAAAACCGCACGGCCGCCCACGTTTCGGAAGGCCATATAGATACTGCTGGCCGAGCCGCGGAGCGTCATGGTCTGCTGGTAGCCCAGCCCACCCCGCTCGAGTCCGGGTAACTCGGCAGTGATGATCGGAATCCCCGGGGACTCAGGATCGAAGAAGGCCTCGAATTTCGCACAGCGACTCGCCTCGGCTTCGAGCTTGCCCAGGTCCAGATTCCACGACAACAGCGTCATCGCGATCCGCGCCCCGTCGTAGGACACGGCGTACTTCGCCGCGCTTCCCGGACCACGCTCGGCCGATTGGGCAATCACATTGGTGAGCGCGTTCGAGCATCCCTGCGGCCGCGACAGCATCGGACCCGGCTCCCCCGCACCGTCGGGTTGTCCGGACTTTTCCGGGATCCGGTCGTATTGCACGCCGGCCGGGAAATCGGACTCGCGCAACATCGCCTGCTGCAGGACCGCACCCGGCCAAGTCGCGGTGCCAGCCACCGTGGTGGCGCACCCGGTCATCAGCGTGGCCGCGGCCAGCACCACCGCCGCTACTCCCCTACCCGACATGGGCTTCAGGGTAGGTGATGCAGCGCGCTGGTGATGGTGGGGCGAGTCGGCGTCGAGCCTTCCAGCAGTCCCAGTACGGCATCGAGGTCGAGATGCGCTGTGAGCAGGTCGGCCATCACGTCAAGTTGGGCATCACGGCGTGCGGGCACGCTGACATCCGGGGCGACCCGGAATCCGGGGCGGTCCGCGGCGGCGGCCGTGAGCCAGTTGCGCCGGAAGTCGTCGTTGTCGAGCAGGCCGTGCCAGTGGGTGCCGAACACGCGATCACGGACGTACCCGTGCGCGCCGCCATCGGCCTCGAACCAGGTGGCCTCAGCGCAGCGGACCACCTGGCCGTGATGGATCTCGTAACCGGCCAGTGGGGCTTCCCAGTGCCGCAGTTCCTTGTCATCGGCGAAGACGATGTCGGCATCGAGCAGGCCGAGTCCTTCGACTGTGCCGCATCGGCTTTCGACCGTATCCTCGATACGGCGGCACAGCATCTGGAACCCCCCGCAGATACCCAGGACCGCTCCGGGATGGGCAATGATCGCATCGGCCAGGCCGCGCTCGCGAAGCCAACCAAGATCGGCGACGGTGGCCTTGCTGCCCGGGATGACGATGACGTCGACGTCGGCCAGGTCCGCGGGTTCGCTGACCCACCGGACCAGCACCCCGGGCTCGCAGGCCAGCGCCTCGATATCGGTGGAATTCGAAATCCGCGGCAGCCGGATGGCCCCGACCCGCAGCACCTGTTCGCCGCAAGGGGGCGCGGGCACTCCGACGATCTCTCCGGCCACCACCGACAGTGAATCCTCGGCGTCCAGCCACAACTCGTTGCTGTAGGGCAGCACGCCGTAGGTCGGCCGGCCGGTGAGCGCGGCCAGTTGATCCAGGCCCGGCGCCAGCAGGGCCGGATCGCCACGAAACTTGTTGATGATGAACCCCGCGATGAGGGCCTGATCCTCCGGTGACAGCACGGCGACGGTGCCGAAGAGGTGCGCCAGCACCCCGCCACGGTCGATATCGCCCACGACGAGCACCGGAAGGTTCGCCGCACGCGCGAGGCCCATATTCGCCAGATCGGTTGCACGCAGGTTGATCTCGGCGGGCGACCCGGCGCCCTCGCAGATCACCACGTCGAACTCGTCCCGCAGGCCGGCGAGTTCCTCGGCGACAACGCCGGCCAGGTGTTCGCGGTGGGTGATGTAGTCGATCGCGCTGACGGTGCCGATCGGCCTGCCGCGCACCAGCAGTTGGGAGGTGCGGTCGCTGCCAGGTTTGAGTAGCACCGGGTTGAACCGCACGCTCGGCGCCAGACCGGCGGCACGGGCCTGCATGCCCTGGGCCCGGCCGATCTCACCGCCGACCCCGTCCGCGTCCAGAGCGACACAGGAGTTGTTGCTCATGTTCTGCGCCTTGAATGGCGCGACCCGAATGCCCTTGCGGGCCAACAGTCTGCACAGCCCCGCGACCACCATTGATTTGCCGGCATCGGAGGTGGTGCCGGCGATCAGTAGTGCCCCGCCGCTCACTCTTTCCCGCCGAGCAGACGCAAAATCGCACTCCCGAGGGCCCACTCGTGCGAGTTTGCGTCTGCTCGCGGGGAGGGGACAGCCATCACGGCAGCGTCAGTATCTCGGCGCCGTCCTCGGTCACGACGAGGGTGTGCTCGAATTGGGCCGTCCACCTGAGGTCCTTGGTGGCGACCGTCCAGCCGTCGTCCCAGATCCCATAATCCAGCGATCCCAGATTGATCATCGGTTCGATGGTGAACGTCATGCCCGGTTCCAGCACGGTCTGGACACTGGGCTGGTCGTAGTGCAGGACCACGAGGCCGTTGTGGAAGGTGGTTCCGATGCCGTGGCCGGTGAAGTCACGAACAACGTTGTAGCCGAAGCGATTCGCATACGCCTCGATGACCCTGCCCACCACCGACAGCGACCGGCCGGGCTTGACTGCCTTGATGGCGCGCATCGTCGCCTCCTGCGTGCGCTCCACCAGCAGGCGGTGTTCCTCGCTGACGGCACCGGCGAGAAAGGTCGCATTGGTATCGCCGTGCACGCCGTCGATGTAGGCGGTGACGTCGATATTGACGATGTCGCCGTCGGCCACCACGGTCGAATCCGGGATGCCGTGGCAGATGACCTCGTTCAGCGAGGTGCAGCATGATTTCGGAAAACCCTTGTAGCCCAACGTCGATGGGTAGGCGCCATGATCGACCATGTAGTCGTGGGCGATCCGGTCGAGTTCGTCGGTGCTGACACCGGGAGCGACGGCTTTGCCGGCCGCGGCCAGCGCGCCGGCCGCGATACGTCCGGCCACCCGCATTTTCTCGATCACCTCGGGCGTTTGCACCCAGGGTTCGTTGCCCTCGACAGCTGTCGACCGCCCGACGTATTCGGGGCGTGGAATCGATTTCGGCACCGGCAGGGTCGGTGAGACGACCCCGGAACTCAGTGGGCTACGCGCGGGCATGGTTGCTCACATTAACGGCGACGCAGCGGCTTCGACTGGCCCCGGCTCAGCGGCGGCCGCTTAGGTGCGCGGATGTTCACCGAGCCCATCACCACCCGGCCGGTGAGCACCACATGCGGTTTGCCCTCGGCGGGTGGGTTCTTGCGCCGGTCGCGGGCGCTGCCGCCGTAGACGATCACGTCGTCGATCGAGGCGCTGGCACCGTCGGGCAGCCGGATATCCACCGAACCGCGGACCATGTCCAACTCGATCACCACCACTGGCCCGGCGAAGCGTGCGTGCGTGAGATCGAGATCCACCGATCCCACCCGGCGCACCAGTGCCAGCCGGGTGGGCACCATCCATTCGCCGTGCCGGCGCAGGGAACCGAGCCAACCACGGAGCTCGAGGCGATCGGCCGCGGAGGTGGCGATGGCACCCGGTCCCGGAAGGTCTCCGATGAGCGCTTCGAGGTCGACGGGCTGGCGAGCCATCGAGACCTGCGCCGAACGTTCCTCGAACTCGCCGATGTCGATCAGTCCGAGTGCGACGGCGTTATGCAACCGTCGCAGGGTTCCGTTGCGGTCGGCGTCGGACAACCGCAGTGAGCGGGTGTTCTCGATCTCGGTCATGGCCTTTCCAACTTACCTGCTGGACTAGGCTCTGCGAGTATGACCGATCTACCCAGACGAACCATCCTCGGCGCCGTCGTTGCCGGTGCCGCTGCTGCCCCATTGGCCGCCTGCGGCAAGGGCGCCGACTCCGCACCGGCGGAAACGACGCAAAAAGCTGGTCAGGTGCTGGCTCCCGCCGCCGACGTTCCGGTTGGTGCGGCGATCGTCGCGCACGGCACATTGATCAGCCAGCCCTCGCCCGGGGTGTTCCAGGGTTTCATAGCCCGGTGCACACACGCCGGCTGTGCGCTGGGGGTCAGGGACGGTGCCGCTATCTGCCCCTGCCACGGCAGCCGATTCGCCTTCGACGGAGCGGTGACACGCGGCCCGGCGACTGAACCACTAGCCCCCCGTGCCGTAGCGGTCAGTAATGGCGAAATCATTGTGGCCGAAGCTAATTCAGCCGCCGGGGACCCGTCAGCACCAATCAGATGAAACTGATGTCGCTGACCCTGATCTTGCTGGCCTGAACTCCGGTCAGCGTCACCTTGGTGCCGGCGAAGTAGACGACGGCATTGCCCTTCTCGGTGGTGATTCGCACGCCAGTCTTCCCCAGGTTCTCGAACTGCAACTTGTCCTGGCCGACCTTGAAGTCGGTGATCACCGCGTCGACACCCTTGGTGCCGACGATGAAGGTGTCGCCGCCGGCGGCACCGGTCATGGTCTGACGCCCGGTGCCGGCAACCAGCAGATCGCCCTTGCTTCCACCGACCAGGGTGTCACCACCGTTGGAGCCGACCACTAGTTGCGGTGACGCCGGGCTCCCCATCACACCCCCTCCGGCCACGCCACTGCGCCGCTCGTAGAACACGAACGCATCGGCCTGCATGTGCTCGGTATCGGTGTTCCCCAGCATCAGCGAGGACAGTGTGGTCGATTCGATGGCCCGCATCGTTGCGGCGTCGAAGCCCTGGTTTTGGTACCACAACCGGTCGCCATCGCGCAGGTTCTGGAACTGCTGGGCGATGATCACATCGAAGGTCTGCCCCACCATGGCTCCGGGCACATGGTTTTCGGCCAGGCCGCCGATCCAGAGTTCCACCTTGTTGACGTCACCGTATGCCTCTTTCAGTGCGGCGGCCGTGGCGGCATCGGAGGTGATCGCCGCGAAGCTGGTGTAGGGCTTGAGCCCCAGCGCCACCCTCGTTTCATTCAGAGTGCCCAGGCCGAGATCGCGCCCCCGCTGCAGGTTAATCGAAGCCAGGTCCAGACCGATTTTCGGCGCGAACAAGAAGTTGCGCAGATCGTCGACGATGTGCACGTCAAGGGCGTTGGACAGGTCGTTGGTCAGATGGCGCAACAGGCCATCGGCGCCGCTGTCGGCGATGAAATCTTCCGGGCTCTGGAAGAAGGCATCCTTGAGCGTGACCGCCTCACCGATCTCGACGCCCTGCTCATCGGTCTTCTCCAGGTTCGCCGAGACAATCGAATGCCCGAAACGATATGCGGCACCGGCGAATTCCAGGGTGAGCCGGGGATCGACGCCCGCCTTGTAACCCTGGTAGGGCTTGATCGCAGTGGTACCCAGCAGATGCGGCAGGAATTCGTTGTAGGTGATGCGGGCGATCTCCGCGCCGACGATCGCGCGGGCCTGATCGTAGAGCTGGTCACCCGTCCAGTCCGGGTGAGCCAGCTTCAACTGGTCGACCTGACGGTTGTGCTCGCGCAGGAACAGCGTCTGCAACGCGGTCAGGTCGGGGTTCTCCTGGACGCGGATGTCACCGCCCACGAAGGCGCCGTCGACGATCGGCAGGTTGTTGCCGGGCGAGGTCAGGAGGTGCCCGTCTACGCCACGCAGACTGGCGGCCGTGGTGGCGTCCGAGCCGTACACCATCGAACCGTCCAGCCAGCCCGTCACGTTGTTGGTGGCCGTGGCCGGCTTGCCGGCGACCCCGGTCAACGGGTCGATGACGGCGCGGGTCAATGGGATCGCACCACTGAGGTTCGCATCGCCCGAGGGAACGGTGATGTCGATGCGGGTGACGTTGTCCGACAGCGTCAGGTTGATGTCGTGATCGATGAACTGACCCCAGGCGTACATCATCCCGGACAGTCCCTCGGCGTTCGGGGTCTCGGCATTGCCGGCGACGACCAGATTGCTGACGGTGCGGGCGTTGGGCAGGTCGGTGCGGAGCGCCGAGATGCCGTCGGCGAAGCGGGCGGCGCCGATCCGACCGAAGGTCGCTCCGGCCGCATTGAGCCCCGACTTGGCGAGGCTGTTGCCAATGCCGTCAATCGAGCGGTAGCTGACCCCGGGCCGTGATGGCTTGGGCTGCGGGACGGCGGACTGCTGAGCTGTGACCGCCGCGGCCGTGCCCGCAGTCGACGCGGTCGAGGCGATCCGGGATGCCGCGACGTCGCCGGCGCCAGCCGTCGCCCGGGTCGCCGCGCCGCGGTCCGCACGGTGCGTCGTCGCGGCCGGGCGACCGGTTGAGGACGCCGGTTCGGAACTGTCCGCCCAAGCCGGTGCCGCCGCGATCGCACCGCCGATGCCGAGGGCGATCGCCAGGGCGCCGACGCGCCCGATTGTGATGACTTTAGCGGTTCCTAACATGGTTGCCCGTCCCTTTTCCTTAGTCGTTCCTGAGTTCAGCGATCCTGCATCTCGGCGGCGCCCTGGACACCTGGACGAGGCCAAACCTTGTTCTGATCAGCGGTTGTTATTGAATTATTGCGCTCATAACATCACCTCATTGGGCTGAAGTCAAGCACCAATTCGTACGGAAACCTGAGCGCAGCGCACCACACCCTCAGATTCGGCGGTTCCGAACCCGGCCGGCTGGAGGACGGGAATCGTCGGGTCGGGATGGTTGGGTAGTAGGATTCGTGTAGAAGAGGTCGTGACATGTCGTACGGGAAAGGCGGGGCTGTGGCAGCGCAGAAGCCCGACCCCACCGGCGCGAAGATTCTCGACGGCGCGATCCGCGTCCTCGGGGACTTCGGCTTCAAACGGGCGACTGTCGAACTGGTCGCGAAATACGCCGGCGTCTCGCACATGACGATCTACCGGCGCTGGCCCAGCAAGGTCGATCTCCTCAAAACCGCCATCATCGGTGAATTCACGAGACTGCTCGACACCGCATTCCAGCAGGCCGCCGGTCATGGCACCTCGTTCGCCGACCGGACCCTGCACGCCTTCACCGACGTCGTCTGGGCAGTTCAGAGTCATCCCCTCACCGCGCGCGAGCTCAATACCGAGTCCAGCGAGTCCTCGCCGATGATCTCGAACACAGCAACGGCGGTGATGGAGGCAAGCGTTCCGCTGGTCGCCGACCAACTTCGACGTGCAGGCACGACCACCGACGACACTCCGGCTGATCTGGAACCAGTCGCCGATATCTTCGTACGGCTCGCCTTTTCACTGGTGACCGTCAAACGACCGGAGCGGCCACTGACGACCCGCACGGAGGTCGCGGACTACGCGAACGAGTGTTTCGGCCCTTACCTGCAGGGCCTGAATCCGCAGGCCGAGCTGCTCGTTGTCGATGACACGGTTGTCGATGCCACGGTTGTCGATGCCACGGTTGTCGACCTCGATCAGCAGCGAGCATCGCGCGCCCGCCCGCAACGTCTGTACCTGCAGATTGCAGCGGCGAGCATATTCGGTGTTCTGACGCTGGGCGCCGGCCTGACCGCAGTTCTGGGCGGCACTGTAAAACTCCCCTTCATC
>JAPLAO010000045.1 GCA_026393245.1 Mycobacterium sp.
GCGGCGACGGTGAGGATGGGCCACTGGGCTCGTGCCAGGTCGCGAGTCCGGTCCCGGACGTTCACTGCGCCGCTTCTGCGAGTTCCACCACGTTGGTCAACAGGAAGGCCCGGGTCAACGGGCCGACGCCACCAGGATTGGGCGACACCTGCCCCGCGACTTCCCACACGTCCGGTGCCACATCGCCGGTGAGCTTGTCGTCGACTCGGCTGACTCCGACGTCGATGACGGCCGCGCCGGGCCGGACCATGTCGGCGGTGAGCATATGCGGCACACCGACCGCAGCCACGATGATGTCGGCCTGCCGGGTCAGCGACGGTAGATCGCGAGTTCCGGTGTGGCACAGCGTCACTGTGGCGTTTTCGGTGCGACGCGTCAGCAGCAGACCCAGCGACCGGCCGACAGTGACACCACGGCCGATCACCACGACGTGGGCACCGCTGATCGGTACGTCGTAGCGGCGCAACAGCGCCACGATGCCCCGCGGGGTACACGGCAGCGGGGCTTTTTCGTTGAGCACCAACCTGCCCAGGTTGGTGGGGTGCAGGCCGTCGGCATCCTTGGCCGGGTCGATGCGTTCCAGCGCGGCGTTTTCGTTGAGGTGGCGTGGCAGCGGCAACTGCACGATGTAACCGGTGCACTCCGGGTCGGCGTTGAGTTCGTCGATCGTCTCGTTGAGACGCTCCTGGCTGACGTCGGCGGGCAGGTCGCGCCGGATCGAGGTGATGCCGACCTTGGCGCAGTCGGAGTGCTTACCGCGCACATAGGCATGCGAGCCAGGGTCATCGCCCACCAGGACGGTGCCCAATCCCGGCGTCCGGCCGGCCGCCGTCAGTGCTGCGACGCGCCGGGTCAGGTCGACGAAGATCTCGTCACGGGTGAGTTTGCCGTCCAGAGTTTGCGCGGGCACGGCTACATTCTGCATATGGATGCCAGCCCGGATGTGTTCAGCCCCGCCAAGCTCGGCCCGATCACGCTGCGGAACCGGATCATCAAGGCGGCCACCTTCGAGGGCCGCACGCCGGAGGCTCTGGTCACCGATGACCTGATCGAGTTTCACCGGACGATGGCCGCCGGCGGGGTCGGCATGACCACGGTCGCCTACTGCGCGGTCAGCCAGGGTGGGCGCACCGACGGCAAGCAGTTGTGGATGCGGCCCGAGGCGCTGCCGGGGCTGCGCCGGCTCACCGAGGCCGTGCACGCCGAGGGCGCGGCGATCAGCGCTCAGATCGGCCATGCCGGACCGGTGGCCGATGCCCGGTCCAACAAAGCCCGGGCGCTGGCACCGGTGCGGTTCTTCAACCCGATTGGAATGCGATTCGCCAAGCACGCCAGCCGCCAAGACATCGACGATGTGATCGCCGGGCACGCCGCCGCGGTGCGGCTGGCCATTGAGGCCGGCTTCGATGCCGTCGAGATCCATCTGGGCCACAACTATCTGGCGAGTTCATTTCTGTCCCCGTTGATCAACCGGCGCAGCGACGAGTTCGGCGGATCGCTGGAAAACCGAGCCAAGGTGGCCCGCGGGATCGCACTCGCGGTGCGCCGCGAGGTGGAACGAGACGGCGCGGCCACGATCGCAGTCACCGCCAAGCTCAACATGAGCGACGGGGTGCGCGGCGGCATCCCCATCGAGGAGGCGCTGCAGACGGCGCGGTGGCTCCAGGATGACGGCGGACTGGATGCCCTCGAATTGACCGCGGGCAGTTCACTGGTCAACCCGATGTACCTGTTCCGCGGTGACGCGCCGCTCAAGGAGTTCGCCGCGGCGTTTCCGCCTCCGCTGCGCTGGGGTATGCGGATGACCGGGACGAAGTTCCTGCGCCCCTACCCCTACCGGGATGCGTTTCTGCTGCCCGACGCCGAACGGTTCCGCGCGGCGTTGACGCTGCCGCTGATCCTGCTGGGCGGGATCACCAACAGGGAAACCATGAACACCGCGATGGCCGCCGGGTTCAGCTTCGTCGCGATGGGCCGGGCACTGCTCGCCGAACCCGATCTGATCAACCGGATCCGGGCGGACGGTGACGCGCAATCAGTGCGCTCACTGTGCACGCACTGCAATAAGTGCATGCCGACCATCTACACGCGTACCCGGTGCGTGGTGACCAGCGACCGATAGAGTTGGCGCCGATGAACCAGCCCTCCGCGCCCGTCCTCACCGTCCGGTACAACGGGCCGCCGCGCACGTTCGCCGCCGGACATGACGTGGTTGTCGGCCGGGATCTGCGCGCCGACGTCCGCCTGGCCCATCCCCTGGTGTCCCGGGCGCACATCGTGCTGCGCTTCGAGCACGGCCGGTGGAAAGCGATCGACAACGGTTCACTCAACGGGATGTACGTCTACGGCCGACGGGTGCCGGAGGTCGACATCACCGACGGCACAACGGTGAACCTCGGCAACCCGGACGGTCCACCGTTGAGGTTCGAGGTCGGACGGCAGCAGGGCCCGGCGGACCGGCCACCACAGACCTCCACGGTGATGATCCCGGGCGGGCC
>JAPLAO010000131.1 GCA_026393245.1 Mycobacterium sp.
AATCCGTCGATCCGGGACGGGTCGTAGCTGCCATCCTTGAAGGAGTCGCCCGGGGGCGCCTTGGTGGCTGCCTTGAGGTCCATGCCCGCGCAGAAGTAGCCACCGGCGCCGGTGAGGACGCAGACCCGGATGTCGGGATCATTGTCGACGCGATCCCAGGCCTCGACCATGATCGAGAGCATCTCGCCGGAGAGGGCGTTGCGGGATTCCGGACGATTCATCGTGACGATGAGGGTGTGTCCGCGCTGCTCGATGAGGGCATCGCTCACGGATGACCACCTTCCTGGCCGCTGCACTTGTGGAGAACTGTAACAGGTTCTAGTTTGAGTCCGTGGCCCTGAACATTGCGGATCTTGCCGAGCACGCCATCGACGCCGTGCCTGACCGTGTCGCCCTGATCTGCGGGGACGAGCAGATCACCTACGCGGGTTTGGAGGAGAAGGCGAATCGCCTCGCGCACTATCTCATCTCCCGCGGCGTGAAGAAGGGCGACAAGGTCGGACTTTATTGCCGCAACAGGATCGAGATCGTCATCGCGATGCTGGGCATCGTCAAAGCCGGCGCGATCCTGGTCAACGTCAACTATCGCTACGTCGAAGGCGAATTGCGTTACCTGTTCGACAACTCCGACATGGTCGCACTGGTGCATGAGAAGCAGTACTCCGAACGGGTCGCCAATGTTCTGCCCGACACCCCGGACGTCACGACGGTTCTGGTGATCGACGACGGCAGTTCAGTGTCCGAACAGACCTATCAGAGCTACGGCGGCGTTGAGTTCTACGAGGCGATCGCCAACAGTTCACCCGAGCGGGATTTCGGGGAACGCAGCGCCGACGACATCTACCTGCTCTACACCGGCGGCACCACCGGGTTCCCCAAGGGCGTGATGTGGCGTCACGAGGACATCTACCGGGTGCTCCTCGGCGGGACCGACTTCGCCACCGGAGAATTCGTCGCCGACGAATATGACCACGCCAGGCAGGCCGCTGCCGGTCCGCCGATGATCCGCTACCCGATACCGCCGATGATCCACGGTGCGACGCAGTCGGCCACCTGGATGGCATTGTTCTCCGGCCAGACCGCTGTGCTGGCACCGGAATTCGATGCTGACGAGGTCTGGCGCATGATCGAGAAGCACAACGTGAATCTGCTGTTCTTCACCGGTGACGCGATGGGTCGTCCACTGCTGGATGCGCTCGAGAAGAGCGAACGTGATCTCTCGTCGCTGTTCCTGCTCGCCAGCACGGCGGCGTTGTTCTCGCCGAGTCTCAAGGAACGCTTCCTTGAACTGCTGCCCAACCGGGTGATCACCGATTCCATCGGTTCCTCGGAGACCGGATTCGGCGGCACCAGTGTGGTGGCCAAAGGCGCGACCCAGGCCGGCGGCCCCCGGGTCACCATCGACAAGAAGACCGTCGTGCTCGACGATGACGGCAACGAAGTGAAACCGGGTTCGGGTGTGCGCGGAATCCTGGCCAAACGGGGCAACATCCCGGTCGGCTACTACAAGGACGAGAAGAAGACCGCCGAGACCTTCCGGACCATCAACGGTGTGCGCTATGCGATCCCGGGTGACTACGCCCAAGTCGAAGAAGACGGCACGGTGACGATGTTGGGTCGGGGTTCGGTATCGATCAACACCGGCGGCGAGAAGGTGTATCCCGAAGAGGTCGAGGCGGCACTCAAAGGCCACCCCGACGTGTTCGACGCCCTCGTCGTCGGAGTGCCCGACCCGCGCTTCGGCCAGCATGTCGCAGCGGTGGTAGCGCCGCGCAAGGGCACCAACCCGACGCTGGCCGAGTTGGATGCGTTCGTGCGCAAGGATATTGCCGGCTACAAGGTGCCGCGCAGTCTGTGGATCGTCGACGAGGTCAAGCGCTCACCGGCCGGCAAACCCGACTACAAGTGGGCCAAGGATCAGACTGAAGAGCGCCCCGCCGATCAGGTGCACAGCAAGCACGGAGGGCAGGCGTGATGCGCACCGAATTGTGTACCCGCTTCGATATTGAATACCCGATCTTCGTCTTCACCCCGTCGGAGAAGGTGGCCGCCGCGGTCACCCGGGCCGGCGGAATGGGCGTACTCGGCGCCGTGCGGTTCAACCATCCGGATGAACTCGAGTCGGTGCTGTGCTGGATGGATGACAACACCGACGGCTTGCCCTACGGCGTGGACATCGTGATGCCGGCTACGGTACCGACCGAGGGCAGCACGGTCGACATCGACAAGCTGATCCCGCAGGCGCACCGCGACTTCGTCGCCAAGACCCTGGCCGACCTCGGGGTGCCACCGCTGCCTGGGGAGGAGGCCGGCCGCGAAGGCGTTCTGGGCTGGCTGCATTCGGTGGCACGGGCACACGTCGACGTCGCATTGGGTCATCGAATCAGCCTGATCGCCAATGCGCTCGGCTCGCCACCGGCCGACGTCCTGGCCCAGTCCCATGCCGCGGGCGTACCGGTGGCCGCTCTGGCGGGATCAGCCAAACACGCTATGCGCCATGCCGAAAACGGCGTGGACATCATCGTCGCGCAGGGCTACGAAGCCGGTGGGCACACCGGTGAGATCGCATCCATGGTTTTGGTGCCCGAGGTGGTCGACGCAGTGGGTGACACACCCGTCCTGGCCGCCGGCGGAATCGGCTCCGGCAGACAGGTAGCGGCCGCACTTGCCCTCGGTGCCCAGGGAGTGTGGATGGGGTCGGCATTCCTGACCGCGGCCGAGTACGACCTCGGTCCGCGTATCGGCGGCGGTCCCTCGGTAATCCAGGAGGCACTGCTGGCGGCAACCTCGGCAGACACGGTGCGGCGCAAGATTTTCTCCGGCAAGCCCGCCCGGTTGCTCAAGAGTCGCTGGACCGACGCGTGGGACGCCGACGGCGCGCCGCAGGCGCTCCCGATGCCGCTGCAGAATGTTCTCGTCAGCGAGGCACACCAGCGGATGAGCCAATCATCGGATCCCACCACGATCGCCATGCCGGTCGGCCAGATCGTCGGCCGGATGAACGAAATCCGGCCGGCCGCCGACATCATGGCCGAGTTGGTATCGGGATTCGATGAGGCGACCGTGCGACTCGACGGCATGCGGGAGCACTGAGGCCCTACAGTCAAACCGGTGAACGGCGCCCAGGCACTGCTGACCGCTCTCGTCGACAACGGCGTACGCGTCTGCTTCGCTAACCCCGGAACCTCTGAGATGCACTTCGTCGCGGCATTAGACACCGTGCCGCAGATGCGCGGTGTCCTCACGCTGTTCGAGGGCGTGGCCACCGGAGCGGCCGACGGTTACGCCCGGATCGCCGATGAGCCCGCCGCGGTGCTCCTGCACCTGGGTCCAGGCCTGGGTAACGGCCTGGCGAACCTGCACAATGCCCGGCGCGCGCACGTCCCGATGCTCGTGGTGATCGGCGACCACGCCACCCACCACAAGAAATACGATGCGCCGCTGGAATCCGATATCGACTCCGTGGCCGGCACCGTCTCCGGCTGGCTGCGCCGCACCGCCGACGTGGCCGACGTCGCCACTGATGCCCTCGAGGCCGTCACCTCGGCACGCGCGAATCGGCATATCGCGTCGCTGATCCTGCCCGCTGACGTGTCCTGGACCGAGGGCGCCGAAGCGGCGAAAACCGTTGCAACGCAATCGCCGAGGCCCGCCGCAGACACCGCCGCGGTGGAGGCGGCGCTGCGATCCGGCGAACCGGCTGCGATCCTCATCGGCGGCGATGCCACCCGTGCGGACGGCCTTGATGCGGCGGCACGCCTGGCCCAAACCTTCGGGGCGAAGCTCTTCTGCGAGACGTTCCCGGCCCGCCTGGAACGCGGCGCAGGACTGCCGGCCGTCGACCGGATCGCCTACCTCGCCGAGGCGGCCACCGCGCAACTGACCGGCATACGCCATCTCATCCTGGCGGGTGCGCCCTCACCGGTGTCGTTCTTCGCTTACCCCGGTAAAGCCAGTGACCTGGTGCCCCCAGGGTGCACGGTGCACACGCTGCACGGTCCGGTCGGCGCAGCGAAAGCCCTGAGCGCACTGGCAGACCGGATGGCGCCCGATGCGGTTGCCGCAACGGCGGCGCTGTCCCGGCCGGC
>JAPLAO010000349.1 GCA_026393245.1 Mycobacterium sp.
ACGTCTCCTGTCATCACTCCGCCGACACCTGGAAGGAGGTCGGCTACGGCCTGTCCGTGGAGCACCCGGACCTGCCGGCGATGCTCGAGAAATACACCCGCGTCTTCGCCGACAGTGTGTTGCTGATGGCGGACTGCTTCGATCTCACTCTGGATGAGGTCACGTTCAGCTATGAACTCGGCGCCTGCACCGAAGACGTCGACCTCGGCTGGTACCAGCTCCCCAAGGGATCACTGGGCGCCAGCTATATCAAATATCAGGGCATGGTCGACGGTGTGCCGAAGATCGAAACGCACCTGGAGTGGCAGATGACGCCGCACACCGACCCGCACTGGAATATCAAGGGCTGCTACATCACTCAGATCATCGGCGACCCGTATGTCTATAACAAGCACATGATCTTCCCGAAGCCTGGCGTCGACTTGGCCGACCCCGCGTCGTTCGCTTCGATCGGCATGACGGTGACCGGGATGCCCGCCCTCAACGCGATCCGATCCGTCGTGGCGGCACCGCCGGGACTGCTCACCAGTGCGGATCTTTCGCTGCGAGGGTTCGCCGGCCGCTTCGCATAGCTTTACTCGATGCGTCGCGCTGTGACCTCTGGGAGGTAACGAGCGGCGAGTTCGTAGTCGAGGTCATCATGGAGAACGACGAGGCCCTTGGCCGCTGCGATTCCGCAGACCAACAGATCGACGACCGACAGGGCGCGCACCGCACCCGTGCCTGCGAGCCGGTGCTGGGCCGAATCGATCCACCGCCAGACGGATTTCGGCACCGCCACGTCGGGGTAAACGTCGCGGAACATGTGGTTCATCTGATCGAACTCACGCGCGTTGCGCGCTGATCGACGAAATTCGGCGCGCTGCGGTTCGCACGATCCGACGGCTCCGCTGAGAAGCGAAGAGTTCCAAGCCTGGGTTATCTCCGGCTGTCGTTGAATCCGCCAGACGGCAGAGGAGTCGACAAGGAAATGAATCAAGCCCCCGCAGCCTTTTCCTCGGCGCGCGCGGCGAGCCACCCCTCGTAGTCCCAGTCCTTCGCCTGCTCCCGCGACCGAGCCAACGCTTCGATCCGTCGGAACCGTTCGACATAGTCGCGCATCGCCAGGTTCACGGCCTCCTTCTTGGTGTGCACCCCGGCTATCCGCATGACCTCGGCGAGTGCTTCGTCGTCAAGATCGATCTGCGTCACTGACACGACAGCCTCCCTATGTTGGTGATGTACAGCCAAAGCATATATCGCCAACATGGCGGCGCGCCGTCGGCATGACCGTCACCGGGACCACCGATCGGATCGCGTTAAGAGCGGGCGGTGGCGGCGCCGCCAGGACTGCTCACCAGTGCCGATCTCCCCGTGCGCGGGTTCGCCGGCCGCTTCACGTAGCTACCGGCCCCTCGGTGAGTGAGGAATCACGCAGGGGTTTCTTCGCACTTTGTCTGCGTGATTCCTCACTCAACGCGGTGGGCTAGGGAGTTGGTTTACGGAACAGCCGCGGCAGGAAGCCGAGCAGGCCCAGTACCGCGAGGATCGGGAGCGCCCACCACCACCTGAAGCTCATCTTGTTCTGCATTTCTGGCGCCGCAGACGTCGTCGCAGGCGGAGTCACGCCCGGCTGGACCGTGTTAGCGGCCGTCGGCGCCAAGAACTTGATGGGTTCTGCCGGCTTGAGTGCGTTGTCGATATTGCCGATGATCGAGTAGTTCTCCTCGACCGCCACCGCCCGCACACCCGATCCAGGTCTGAAGTTGATGTTGTTGAGATTCACCCAGACGATGTTCGGGCTCAGCGCTGACTCGAAGTAGTAGATCTTGTTGGTGGAGTCGGCTACTGAACGCCAGTAGGTGGGGGAGAGGTTGGGGTGTTCCGGATCGCCCACACCCCACGGCACCGAGACGTTGCGCATGACACTGAACACCCCGGCAACGGCTTGGCGCTCATCAGTGGTCTGCGGCAGCTTGCTCAGGTAGTACGACGCGCGTACGAACCGATCCTGGGATTGGATCGAGCCGGGCAGATCCTTGTTCTTGTCGACGTTGTCCCACTTGGCATTCAGTTGCAACTGCTGGTCGTAGGTGGGGCTGTTGGTCATCACCTGGTACTGGCGGCCATGGTGGACCACCGGCTTGCCGTCGAGGTATTCGATGATCGCGGAATCGCCGGAGGGGTCGGTCACCGACAGGTGCACGGTGGGGTGCGCCGCGTTACCGGGGCCGAAGTTGATCGGGACGATGTAGATCGCCGGGTTGGTGAACGCGTCGACGACCTCGTTAACGGTCGAGAAGGTGGTGAGCACGTAGTCCACCCAGCCGGCGAAGGACAGTCGCGGCCGGTTGTCGGTCGGGGCCGGCCCGAAGTCCGATTCGCCGAGGTAGAGCAGGTTGGCTACCAACCCCTTCTCGTTCATGCCGTCGAATACGCCATCAATCGGGCCACTGGGGTCGGTGGTTCCCGCCACTTCGATGGCGCCGTATTTGCGGGTCCAGGTCAGCGAATTGACACCGCCCGCGCCATCCTGGGTGCTGCCGGCCGGAACGGCATACAGGTGGGAGTGGAACGAGTACGGCCAGTCCATCGACCGGCCGGTGATGACTGTGTCGTTCGGACCCAGCCAGGTGACGCGGCTACACGCGCCGGCGGCCGGCGCGAGAACCAGTGACATCAGCGCCGCCAGGAGGACGACGATTAACCGATAACTTCCCTTTTTCGCCATAGCTGTCCCTTCTGTTGCCCAAGCCATGATTGCAGGCTTGATCGTCACTAACCTCCGATTTCGTACCGGCAGTCTCTCAATCGACCACAATGAGAGCAAACCGGGGCCCACTGGAGAGGTGGCGATGAAACAACGACGCCGACTCGGGGTTCAGGACGCCCTGTGGCTGGAGATGGACCGACCGAACAACCTCATGGTGGTCGATTCGGTGATCTGGACGGCCGAACCCCTGGACTTCGCCAAGGTTCGGGCCGTGGTCGAGGAACGACTCCTGAACCGCTACCCGGTTTTCCGCAGTCGCGCGGTCCAGGACGACGACGGCTCCTGGTGGTGGGAGCCTGACGAGAACTTCGATATCGACAACCACGTGGCGTTGATATCGCTGACGAATCCCGGCGATCCCAGAGCGCTGCAAGACCTCGTCGCAGCCCGCCGATCGGAGATGCTCGACCGCGATCGTCCACTGTGGCAAGCGATCTGGATCAAGAACTACCTCGAGGGCAGTGCCATGATCCTGCGCAGCCACCACGCGATCGCCGACGGGGTGCGGATGATGCAGTTGGCCATGAGTCTGTTCGACGACTCCCCGCGCGGCACTCCGATCATGACCCCGGCAATCATCAAGCAGGTCGGCCCGCACCCACCCGGCCAGC
>JAPLAO010000342.1 GCA_026393245.1 Mycobacterium sp.
CCTGCCCGTGCGGCCCGGCCTCACCGGAATTTGCCGCCGAGTACACCGCCAAGTTCGGTCAGGCCCCCGGAACCTACAGCACCGAGGGCTATGACCTCGGCACCATCCTGGCCAAGGGTATCGACTCCGGCGCAGTCACCCGGGAAGCACTGTTGGCCTTCACCAAGGCCTACGACGGCCAAGGTGTAGCCCGCAAATACCAGTGGACCGACTCCGGTGAACTGACCACCACCTTGATCTGGATCTACAAGGTTCAGTAGCCGATGAGCCGGTAGCCGGTGATTAAACGGCAGCTCGGACTGTAGGGTCGTCGCCGATAGGACACATGATCCGGAGGTAGCAGATGAGAAGCAAGATTTTCCGCAGCGCGATCGCGACCAGTGCGGCCGCGCTTGCGGTGCTCGGCGTTGCCGGATGTAGCAAGCAGTCCACATCGACCGACAAAGCCTCGAGCGCCACCTCCTCGGCGCAGGTGGCCGAGACGAACCTCAAGATCGTCCCGCAGATGCCGGTCGACCAGAACGGTGCCGAGATCAAGCTGGCGACGGACGCCGCGCCGCCGGCCAACCCGGCCGGTGACGGCACCGCCACCTGCGCGCCGCTCGCGATCGCGATGGCCGGCCCCCTGACCGGAGCAGACGCCCCGTTCGGCACCAATGTCAAAGACGGTGCGCAACTGGCGATCGACCAGCACAACGCCGCCAACCCCGGCTGCCAGGTGGAGTTGAAGGCCTTCGACACCGAGGGCGACCCGCAGAAAGCGACCGCCATCGCTCCCCAGATCGTCGGCGACGCCTCGATCGTCGGGCTGGTCGGCCCCACCTGGTCCGGTGAGACCAAGGCCACCGGCGCGGTGTTCGACCAGGCCGGGTTGGCTGCGTTGACCCCGTCGGCCACCAACGTCGCACTCGCCGATCAGGGCTGGAAGACCTTCTTCCGGGGCTTATCGAATGACGGTGTGCAGGGCCCGTCGCTGGCCAACTATCTGAAGAACGTCGTGGGCGTGAAGAAGGCCTGCGTGGTCGATGACAGCACCGATGCCGGTCTGGGTCAGGCCAATGCGGTGCGCGACACCCTGGGTCCGCTCGCCGATTCGGCGTGCAATATCTCGGTGAAGAAGGGCGACAAGGACTTCTCGGCAGCCGTGACCCAGATCAAGGGGCAATCACCCGATCTGGTCGTCTACGCGTCCTACTACACCGAGGCCGCCCTGCTGCTGCAGCAGCTGCGCGACGCCGGTTACACCGGTACGTTCTCCGGTCCCGACGGCCTCAACGACCCTCAGTTCGTGAAATCCGCCGGCCAGGTGGCAGACGGCGCGATCCTGTCCTGCCCGTGCGGCCCGGCCAGTGGTGCCTTCGCCGATGAGTACACCAAGAAGTTCGGTCAGGCGCCCGGTACCTACAGCCTCGAGGCCTACGATCTCGCCACGATTCTGCTGAAGGGTATCGACTCGGGCGCCCTCACCCGGGAGGCTCTGCTCGACTACGTCCGGAACTACTCGGGCCAGGGCGTGGCGCGTATGTATCAGTGGACCCCCAATGGGGAGCTCACCTCGAACATGATCTGGATCTACAAGGTTCAGTAGGCACTTCGGCGAGGGGGCGTGCGGGCTTGTTATCCCGTACGCCCCCCACCGGGTACTGATTGCAGGGAGTCCGCCGCCGAATGATTCACCAGTGCCTCGGCGACTATGCTTGCCTGGCGGGCAATATCGGTTTCAACGTCGAGAACC
>JAPLAO010000105.1 GCA_026393245.1 Mycobacterium sp.
CCTCACGGCGCGTGCGCACCAGACGTGCCATCCGGAGCTTCGCCAGGGGTTGGGAGACGCTCGGGGCTGGCTTGTCGACGTGATACGCCAAGTCGCCCACCGACATCTCCTGGCGTACCAGTGCCCAGAGGATTTGAACGCGGGTGGCATCCGCCAGCATGCGGAAGATCTCGACCACTAAATCCACCTCGTCTGCAGGGAGCCGGCGACCGCAAGTCCCTTTATCTGCGTTCATATGCAGATACTAACTCATGCATGTCTGGGGCCGCTACCGCGGGTCACCAGCCGCGCTGCTCCCACTCCGCAAGATGCGGGCGCTCCGCACCCAGCGCTGTGTCATCACCGTGTCCGGGATACACCACTGTGTCGTCGTCGTACACGCCGAACAGTTGGCTGCTGACATCGCCCAGTAGTTCTTCGAATGCGCCCGGTTCCCAAGTTTTTCCGACTCCGCCGGGGAACAGGCAGTCCCCGGTGAATAGCTGAACCGCCGTCCGATCACCGTCCGGCCGCAGCGCCAGCGCCACCGAGCCCGGCGTATGACCGCGCAGATGGATGACGTCGAAGTTCAGCTCACCGATCACTATCGTGTCGCCGCCGGCCAGAAACCGGTCCGGGGCCACCGGCAGCGCCTCGGCGTCGAGTTGGTGCACGGCAGTCGGCGCGCCGGTGGCCTCCGCTACCGCCTCTAGGGCCTGCCAGTGATCGCCGTGCTGATGGGTGGTGACGATCATCTCCAGTTTCGGCGCGTGTTCGGCCAGCAGGGCCACCAGCAGTTCGGGGTCGTTGGCGGCGTCGATCAGCAGTGACTCACCGGTGGCCGAACACGTCACCACGTAGGCGTTGTTGTCCATCGGACCCACCGAGGCCTTGATGATCGTCACGCCCGGCAGTGTTCGCCGCGTGGCGGTCTGCGACTCGACGTGGCCGGTATAGGTGTCGTCGACGACTGTCATGGACATCACGGTACTGCCGACGCCGGGGTCGGGGACCGCCGCATAGCATGGGCGCGTGGCTGACCGGTTGATCGTCAAGGGTGCGCGTGAGCACAACCTCCGCAGCATCGACCTCGACCTTCCCCGGGACGCCCTGATCGTGTTCACCGGCCTGTCCGGGTCGGGCAAGTCATCGCTGGCCTTCGACACCATTTTCGCCGAGGGTCAGCGCCGCTACGTCGAGTCGCTGAGCGCCTACGCGCGGCAGTTCCTCGGTCAGATGGACAAGCCGGACGTCGACTTCATCGAGGGACTTTCGCCCGCGGTGTCTATCGACCAGAAGTCCACCAACCGCAACCCGCGCTCCACCGTCGGCACTATCACCGAGGTCTACGACTACCTGCGTCTGCTCTACGCCCGCGCCGGCACGCCGCACTGCCCGGTGTGTGGCGAGCGGATCGCGCGACAGACCCCGCAGCAGATCGTCGATCAGGTGCTGGCCATGGCCGAGGGCACCAAGTTCCAGGTGCTCGCGCCGGTGGTACGCACCCGCAAGGGCGAGTTCGTCGACCTCTTCGACAAGCTGAACACCCAGGGCTACAGCCGGGTTCGGGTCGACGGTGTGGTGCATTCCCTGACCGAGCCGCCGACGCTGAAGAAGCAGGAGAAGCACGATATCGAGGTGGTCGTCGACCGGCTGACGGTTAAGGCCAGCTCCAAACAGCGGCTAACCGATTCGGTGGAGACCGCGCTGGGCCTGGCCGACGGCATCGTGGTGCTGGATTTCATCGACCGCGACGAAGGCGACCCGCATCGCGAACAACGGTTCTCCGAGAAGCTGGCCTGTCCGAACGGTCACCCGCTGGCGGTGGATGACCTTGAGCCGCGGTCGTTTTCGTTCAACTCGCCCTACGGCGCCTGCCCGGAGTGCAGCGGTCTTGGCATCCGCAAAGAAGTCGACCCCGAACTCGTCATACCCGATCCGGATCGCACCCTGGCCGACGGTGCGGTGGCGCCGTGGGCGATGGGGCAGAGTTCGGAGTACTTCACCCGCATGCTGGCCGGGCTGGGGGAGTCGATGGGGTTCGACATGGACACCCCGTGGCGCAAGCTTCCGGCCAAGGTGCGAACGGCGATCCTCGAGGGCTGCGACGAACAGGTGCACGTGCGCTACCGAAATCGCTACGGCCGCACCCGTTCCTACCACGCCGACTTCGAAGGCGTCATGGCGTTCCTGCAGCGTCGGATGGAGCAGACCGATTCGGAGTCGATGAAGGAACGCTACGAAGGGTTCATGCGCGACGTGCCGTGCCCGGAGTGCGACGGCACCCGGCTCAAGCCGGAGATCCTGGCCGTGACGCTGTCGGCCGGCGACGATCCGAAGTCGATCGCCGCGGTGTGCGAGTTATCCATCCGCGAGTGTTCCAACTTCCTCAACGAACTCACCCTGGGAACCCGTGAACAGGCGATCGCCGGGCAGGTACTCAAGGAGGTGCAGTCCCGGCTGGGCTTCCTGCTCGACGTCGGCCTGGACTACCTCTCGCTGGCCCGGGCCGCCGGAACGCTCTCCGGCGGTGAGGCGCAACGCATCCGGCTGGCCACCCAGATCGGCTCCGGTCTTGTCGGCGGGCTGTACGTGCTCGACGAGCCGTCCATCGGTCTGCATCAGCGCGATAACCGTCGCCTCATCGAAACCCTCACGCGGCTAAGGGATTTGGGCAATACGCTGATCGTCGTCGAGCACGATGAGGACACCATCGCCCACGCCGACTGGGTGGTCGATATCGGGCCTGCGGCCGGTGAGCACGGCGGTCAGGTGGTGCACAGCGGTAGCTACGCCGACCTGTTGAAGAACCCCAACTCGCTCACCGGCGCCTATCTTTCCGGCAGGAAGAGCATCGAACTTCCGGCCATCCGTCGGCCCATCGACCGCAAGCGGCAACTGACGGTCATCGGTGCGCGGGAACACAACCTGCGTGAGATCGACGTGTCGTTCCCGCTGGGTGTTCTCACCGCGGTGACGGGTGTGTCCGGTTCGGGCAAGTCCACTCTGGTCAACGACATCCTCGCTACGGTGCTGGCCAACCGGCTCAACGGCGCGCGGCAGGTGCCCGGTCGGCACACCCGGATCAACGGCCTCGATCATGTCGACAAACTGGTGCGCGTCGACCAGTCGCCGATCGGCCGCACCCCGCGGTCCAACCCGGCCACCTACACCGGCGTCTTCGACAAGATTCGCACCTTGTTCGCCGCTACCACCGAGGCCAAGGTTCGCGGTTACCAGCCCGGCCGGTTCTCGTTCAACGTCAAAGGTGGCCGCTGCGAAGCGTGTTCGGGCGATGGCACCATCAAGATCGAGATGAACTTCCTGCCCGACGTCTATGTGCCGTGCGAGGTGTGCCAGGGCGCGCGGTACAACCGCGAGACACTCGAGGTGCATTACAAGGGTAAGACCATTTCCGAGGTGCTCGATATGTCCATCGAGGACGCAGCCGAGTTTTTCGAGGCGATCACTTCTATTCACCGTTACCTCAAGACCCTCGTCGAGGTGGGTCTGGGTTATGTGCGGCTGGGACAGCCGGCGCCGACGCTGTCCGGCGGTGAGGCCCAGCGGGTGAAGTTGGCTGCCGAGTTGCAGAAGCGCTCCACCGGTCGCACCGTTTACATTCTCGATGAGCCCACTACCGGACTGCATTTCGAGGACATTCGCAAACTGCTCAAGGTGATCAACGGCCTTGTTGACAAAGGTAATTCGGTGATCGTCATCGAACACAACCTTGATGTCATCAAGACCTCGGACTGGATCATCGATATGGGTCCCGAGGGCGGTGGAGGTGGTGGAATGGTGGTCGCCGAGGGCACGCCCGAGGATGTCGCCGCGGTTGCGGCCAGTTACACCGGAACGTTTTTGGCCGGGATGCTGGACGCCCCGGTGGCCAAGCCTGCGCCCAAGAAGGTGGCGCGGCGGCGCAAGGTCAGCGCCTAGGTGTACTCAGCCAGGGGCGTTTCGGCGGGGCAGTGTTAGTCCACAGTCCGGCCCTGTTCCACAGTTCCTGCTCGGTGAGTGTTTCTGTCGGACGGTCGGGTTATTATTCGAACATGCTTTCGAATGACGTGTCTGAGGCGGTCGATCAGATCGACGCCGCCCTCGACGTGCTGACCGGACTGGATCTGTCCCGGTTATCGGCCACCGACCTGGTCGGGGTGGCCGAGCGGTGCGAGACGCTGGTGCGCCGCCACCGGGTGGTGTGCGGTGATGTCGCGGTGCAGTTGTCCCGCCGTGATGTCTCCGAGTTGGGTGGTGCCCCGCATAAGGTGCTGGCCGACTGGCTGCGGATCACCCCGGCCGAGGCACGCCGCAGGGTGAACCTGGCCGAACCGTTGGCACCGCGTGCCACCCTGCTCGGCGACCCGCTGCCGCCAAGGCAACCGGCTACCGCGGCGGCGTGGCGGGCCGGAGACCTCGACGTCGAGCATGTCCGGGTGATCGCCCGCTTCCTTGATGAACTCCCGATGGCTGTCAGCCAGACCGATCGCGCCGACGCCGAAGCGCTCCTGGCCGAACAGGCCCGCCTGGTGCGGCCCGATCAGCTG
Organism: Mycobacterium sp.; assembly: GCA_026393245.1. Taxonomy (GTDB): domain Bacteria; phylum Actinomycetota; class Actinomycetes; order Mycobacteriales; family Mycobacteriaceae; genus Mycobacterium. The sequence goes on from JAPLAO010000105.1 coordinate 4,530, forward strand.
GTGAAGATCGCCGAACAGTTGGCGTTGATCCTCAACCCCGACGGGGTGTTCAGCGATGCCGACCGCGCGGCGCGCCGCGGATTCACCTGGGGACCCCAACAGTCCAACGGCATGAGCCAGGGCCGGCTATGGGCCACCCCCGCCCTGCGTGCCGAGATTGATGCCCTATTCGCCAAATTCGCCGCACCCGGGCGCTGCAACCCGGCCGACCAATCCCCTCTCATCGACGGCGAGCCCAGCCAAGCCCGCATCGACTCTGACAATCGCAGCCACGCTCAACGCCAACACGATGCGCTGTCGGCCATCATGCGCGGCCTGCTCGGCAATCCCAAACTCGGCCAGCACAACGGACTGCCCGTTACCGTCATCGTCTCGACAACCCTGCAGGATCTCCACGACCAGACCGGGGTCGGCACTACCGGCGGCGGAACTCTGCTGCCGATGAGTGATCTCATCCGGATGGCCTCCCACAGCTACCACTACCTGACCGTGTTCGACGGAGTATCCGGGCGCGCCCTGTGGCTGGGCCGAACTAAACGCATCGCCAACGCCGACCAGAGAATCGTTCTGCACAATAAAGACCGCGGCTGCACCTTCCCCGACTGCACCGTGCCCGGCTACGGCTCCCAGGTCCACCACGCCGCCCTGGACTGGGCCGACGGCGGCGCCACCAACATCGACGACCTCGCGTTCGGCTGCGGACCACACAACCGACTCGTCAAAAAAGGCGGCTGGCGGACCCGCAAACTCTCCGATGGCACCTGTGAATGGATAGCGCCGCCCCACCTTCCCATCAAAGGCGGAATCAACAACCACCACCACCCCGACCGACTACTACGAAAGCTCCGTAAACGAGGCGCCGGGTAGTTCAGGCAGTCCGGCCCCGCCGGCTAGTCCGGCTTGTGCATCGAGGCGCGGATCTCCTCGAGTTTCTCGGCAGCGGCTTTGTTACGGGCCTCGTATTGATCGGCTGCGGCGCGGACCTCCGGCGTCTCCTCGGCCAATTCGGTTGCGCCCAACGCTGTTCCGTAGCGGGCTTCGATTTTTTCCCGCACTCCGTCCAGCGTCGGCACACCAGCCTCGGTGTATCCGGTGTCGAGAATTCTGGTGTCGAGAATTGGGGTGTCGAGAATTGGGGCGGGAACAGGTGGCAGCGGGGTCGCCATGGTGTCGGCGGCGGATACCGCCGGCGTCGCGGGCGTCGCGGGAGCGGCCGGAGTCGCGGCCGGCGTGGGAGTCGCTGCGGGCTCAGGTGTTTCAGACCCGGTCGGTTCGTCGGCCATGAGCGTCACCGTACTCCCGTGGGCTGGCGCGCCGCGCCGCCATCGGCGGCAATGCTGACCCCGTCGGGTTGCGTCGAGGTGCCCGGTAGCGCTACCTCGGGAACGTCGGGGGTGTCGATCTGGTAGGCCAGCCACGGCAGCGAGGCCGCGAGCACCTGCGCCGCAAAGGGCCAGTCATGCTTTCCTGCCTGCGGAACCACAGAGCATTCGATGCCGTAGGCGTCGCCCAGCCCGCACAGTGCACGTGCGGCCTCGGTCGGTGTGCTCGCCGTAACGGAATCGGGCGGCTCGGGTAACGCGGAACCGGGGATCGGAGCGCCGACGGCGCCCGCCGGGACGGACACCGCGAACCATCCCGCGACATCGCGATAGTCCCCGTGCTCGGTGATCAGCGTGCCCGGATCCCACTCTGCATATGCGGCAGCGTCACCGCCGAAGAGTCGCTCGATGGTCTGTTCTTTAGTGCCGGTGTTGGGTGCGATATCACCGTCAATATTGACGAACGTGCTGAACAACTCTGGATATTTGACCGTCAGGTTGACCGCACACGTTCCCCCGGTGGACCAGCCCACGACGCCCCAGTTTGCCGGATCGTCGCTAACCCCGAAATTGTCGACCATGTACGGCACAACGTCTTCGGTGAGATGGTCTGCGGCATTGCCCCGCGTGCCGTTCACGCAACCGGTGTCGTTGTTGAACGAACCGATTGAGTCGACGAAGACGAACACGGGCGCATTGCCACCGTGCTTGGCGGCGAATGCATCGATGGCCGCGATGGCGTTGCCGGCGCGTAACCAGTCCGCGGCGGTGTTGAACTGTCCGCCGATCATCATCACGGTCGGCAGTGCTGGCGGCGGGTCGCTGGCGAAGTAGGCCGGCGGCAGATACACGAACTCGGCACGGTGGGCGAACCCCGAGGCATCGGCCGAGATCGTGACCGGCAGTACCTTGCCCTTGGTCGGGACGGTGTTGGTGGCCAGCATCTTGGCCACGGTGGCGTGGTCGGTCTGACCGGGCAGTGGTCCTCCGGTCAGCTGACCCCAGGCCGTCGCAAATGTGGGGAAGTAGCCCACCCACAGATTCAGCATCAGCGCCGCGCACAAAATGGTCAGCGGCACCGTCAGCAGCGACGCCCCGCGTCGCCGCCAGTCGGCCGACCGCCACCCCAGCACGGCCACACCGGCCGCAAGTCCGGTCAACCCAAGCCAGAGCCACAGACCGCGGGGAGCAGGATCGCCGGCGAGTCCGTTGGTGGAGATATTCCAGTGCGTGCCCCACGCAAGCGCGACGCCGGCCAGCGCAGACACGGGCAGCCACACCAGCCGCCATCGGCGGGTCCGCCACCCGATCGCGAATACGAGCAACGCCACCGTGACGGCTTGAATTGCGAGGGGGGCCCAGCCCTGCATCAACGAGATGTGCTGGTCCACCTGTCCAGGTTAGCGCGGCTTTGCCAGCGGAAACGGTAGCGTTTCTCGAATACTTCGGCCGGTGATCAGCATGACCACGCGGTCGACCCCCATCCCGAGACCCCCGGTCGGCGGCATGGCGTACTCCATGGCCTGCAGAAAGTCCTCGTCGAGTTCCATCGCCTCGGGGTCACCGCCGGCCGCCAACAGGGACTGTTGCTGCAGGCGGCGGCGTTGTTCGACGGGATCGGTGAGCTCGCTGTAGGCGGTGCCCAACTCCACGCCCCAGGCCACCAGGTCCCAGCGTTCGGCCACGCCGGCCCTGCTGCGGTGCGGTCGAGTCAGTGGCGACACCGAGGTGGGGAAGTCGGTGTAGAACGTCGGGGCCTCGGTGTGACCCTCGACGAGGTGTTCGTACATCTCCAGCACCAGTGCGCCGGCGTCCCAGTGGCTCAGATATCCGATCCCGGCCCCGTCGCACAGCCGACGCAGGGTGGACGGTTCGGTATCGGGATCGACGTGTTCGCCGATCGCCTCCGACACCGCGGCGTGGACGGTCTTCGTCGCCCAGTGTCCGGAGATGTCGACCGGCACCAGTGCGCCCGAGTCATCGGCTGCGGGCCGCATCACCACCTGCGAGCCGTTGGCCGCCGCCGCCGCGTTCTGAATGAGTTCCCGGCAGCCGTCGATCCACGTGAGGTAATCGGCGTGCGCCTGGTAGGCCTCCAACAGGGTGAACTCCGGGTTGTGGCTGAAGTCCACACCTTCATTGCGGAACGCGCGGCCGAGCTCGAAGACGCGTTCCACCCCGCCCACGCACAGTCGTTTGAGATAGAGCTCGGGCGCGATCCGCAGGTACAGATCGAGGTCGTAGGCGTTGATATGGGTCCGGAACGGCCGGGCGTTGGCGCCGCCGTGGATCTGCTGCAGGATCGGCGTCTCGACCTCAAGAAAACCCTTGGCGAACAACGTCTCCCGGATCGAGTGCAGAATGTCGCTGCGGGCTCGGATGAGATCCCGGGCCGCCGGGTTGACAGCCAGGTCGATGTAGCGTGCCCGCACCCGCGCCTCCGGGTCGGTCAGGCCCTTCCATTTGTCCGGCAGGGGTCGCAGACACTTGCCCAGCATTCGCCACTGGCTCACCAGTACCGAGCGAGTGCCATTGCGGCTGTAACCCATGGTGCCGGTTGCCTCGATCAGGTCACCGAGGTCTACGTCGGCGAAATCTGCTGTGCTCGAATTGATTTCTGACTGCTCCAGCACCAGTTGCGCGTCGCCGGACCAGTCCCGCAATTGGGCGAACGTCACCCCGCCGTAGTCCCGGGTCCGCAGCACCCGTCCGGCTACCGTGACCGAGGCGCCGTCGTCGGCGGCAATCGCCGCGGAAATCGTGTGACTCGGCGGCCGGCCTACCGGATACGCGTCGATGCCCCTGTCCTGCAGGGCTTTCAGTTTCGCCAGCCGAACCCGAACCTGTTCGGGCAGTCGGTGTTCATCGCGGGCCGCATCGGTGTCGGTCAGGGCCACGGACGGCGCACTGCCGTCGGCGTTCAGTCCCGCGGTGGCGGCAACGTCACGTGGCACCGCGGAGTACTGGCCGGTGTGCTGCTTAGCCCTTCGGCGGAACGGCAGTACCAGGAAACCCTCGGCGATCACCGAGGCCACGCCGACCCGCGGGATCAGTCGGGTGTCCTCATAGCAGGCGTACCGCGGAACCCATTGCGGCTGATACTTCATATTGGATCGGTAGAGCGTCTCCAGTTGCCACCAGCGCGAGAAGAACACCAGCAGTGCCCGCCACAGCCTCGCCACCGGGCCCGCACCCAATTGTGCGCCCTGTTCGAATGCAGACCGGAACATGGCGAAATTCAGCGAAACACGATTAACGCCAACGGTTTCGGCCTGTTGCAGCAACTCGGTGACCATCAACTCGATGGTCCCGTTGGGTGACTGCGGTGAACGGCGCATGACGTCCAGTGACAGCCCGTTACTGCCCCACGGCACCAGCGAGAGCATCGCGACGACGGTGGCATCACCTGCCGCTTGGTCATCTTGCACGGCCTCCACCAAAAGACAGTCGCCGTCGGCCCGGTCACCCAACCGGCCCAGCGCCATCGAGAAGCCACGCTCGGTCTCGGTGTCGCGCCAGGCGTCAGCGCGTGTGATGACGTCGGCCATCTGAGTCTCGGACAGATCCCGGTGCCGGCGCATGCGGACGGTCAGGCCGGCGCGCTTGGCGCGGGTGACGGCCTGGCGTACCGCTTTCATATCCGGCCCGGACAATCGGAACTGATCTGGATACAGGATCGCTTCGTCGCCGAGTTGCAGTGCGGTGAGGCCCGCTTCGCGGAATGACTGGGCGGCAGTCGAACTCGCTCCCATCACGCCCGGCGCCCAGCCGTAATCCCGGCACAGTTGCAGCCACGCCGCGATCGCCTGCGGCCAGGCGCGCGGATCGCCCACCGGGTCACCACTGGCGAGGCAGACACCGATTTCGACGCGGTAGGTGACCGCGGCCCGCCCGTTGGGGGCGAAGATCACCGACTTGTCCCGCCGCGTCGCGAAGTAACCCAGGGAGTCGTTCTTGCCGTAGACCTCCAGCAGTCCGCGGATCGCGGACTCGTCCTCACCGGTCAGGGCATTCTCGGCGCGCTGGGACTGGAACAGCACCACCGCGGCGGCCATCAGCGCCAGCGCACCGAACAGGCCGAACAGCGCGTTGAGGAATCCGTGCGGTTTTCCGGCGAACAGATCGGGCGTGGCGACGACGAACCCGCTGACCCGGTTGACCGCGTAGGCCAGCCGGTAGTCGGGTTGCAGCGAACCGGGGAAAAGTTCTAGCAGCCCCCAGGCCAGCGCGATGCCCAGCAGGTTCCCGGCCACCAGCACCGCGGCGGCCTTGTATAGCGCTCCGCGACGCACCTTGGCCGAGAACTCGTGGTAGGCCAGCACCAGCACCGCGATGACGGCGATATGGAATGTCAGGCCCAGGAATTCGCCGATGTCCTCGTAGCGGCTGCCGTCAGTCTTGATCAGCGACCCGATATCGAAGCCGACGGTGATCACCAGGATGACCACCAGTACCCACCAGGCGATCCGCTTCTGTGCGGCCAGCGCCCCGGCCATAATGGCAAGTGCGAATGCCCAGGCGAAGCTGGTGTCGGGGAAGTTGAACAGGTACGTGTCGACGAACTCCCGGGGAACCTTGGTCAGGTGCCGGATCGTCGGCGAGATACTCGACAGCAGCGAGGCGAACGCGATGACGCCCAGAACCCAGCCCGCCGCCGCGGGCACCCAGTGCAACCCGGACCGCGTCCGGCGCATCGTGACCGTCATAGACATCCAGGATATTCGCTGCGCACCTTCGGCGTGACGGCGCGGTTCGCCACGGCGGCGATGTAGCTCAGCTGATCGGACCGGTGTACTTCTCGCCCGGGCCGAAACCAGGCTCGTCGGGCGCCGCGCTGGCCTCCCGGAACGCCAGTTGCAGACTCCGCAGGCCGTCCCCGATGGGTTTCGCGTGCGGTCCCAGGTACTCCATCGAGGCCGTCACCAGTCCGGCCAGCGCGGTGATCAGCCGTCGAGCCTCGTCGAGGTCGCGATATTCGCTGGTATCGGGATCGGCCGACGACAGCCCGATCTTCTCGGCCGCCGAACTCATCAGCATGACCGCCGCGCGGCTGATCACCTCGATCGCGGGTACCTCGGCCAGATCGCGGATGTCGGGGTTGTCCATCATGGCTGTTAGACTTCCACGGACGACCGTCCCGGCGTATGCCAGGACAGCAAGTGGAGTCCCACTCCCACCGCCGGCCACGGATCACGATTCGCAGGTTGCGCGGTCCGGTCTTGGATACCTGAGGGTATTCGTACTGCGCGTTGCGCAGGCGGCTGATGCCGTGATCGGTCGGCTTGGGCCCTGCTTTATGCAGGGCCTATCTGTTTGGTTGGCACGTTGCGGCCAAACAGAATGCTGGTGGCGTGACCTGCGAGCTGTTCCGGATTCCCACGGACGGTCTGTCGCACAGACCGAACCAGGGAGGCCCCATCAGCACTGAGACCCGCGTCAACGAGCGCATCCGCGTACCTGAAGTCCGCTTGATCGGACCCGCTGGGGAGCAGGTGGGCATCGTGCGCATCGAAGACGCTCTCCGCGTGGCAGCGGATGCTGATCTCGACCTCGTCGAAGTAGCCCCGGAGGCTAAACCTCCGGTGTGCAAGATCATGGACTACGGCAAGTTCAAGTACGAGACGGCACAGAAACTGCGCGAGTCTCGCAAAAACCAGCAGCAGACCGTCGTTAAGGAACAGAAACTCCGTCCCAAGATCGACCCGCACGATTACGAGACCAAGAAGGGTCACGTCATCCGCTTCCTAGAAGCCGGGTCGAAGGTCAAGGTGACGATTATGTTCCGCGGTCGCGAGCAGTCCCGGCCCGAGTTGGGCTACCGACTGCTGCAGCGACTGGGCGCCGATGTCGCCGATCACGGCTTCATCGAGACCTCGGCCAAGCAGGACGGCCGCAATATGACGATGGTGCTGGCACCGCACCGCGGCGCGAAGACTCGAGCCAAGGCGGCAACGCAGGTCGTCGGAGCGCCGGCGGCCGAACCCGTCGAGGACCTCGCCACCGACGAGAGCACCACCGCAGAGAGCACCACCGCAGAGAGCACCACCGAGCAGACCAGTACCGAGCAGACCATCGCTTAGTCAGACCAACGCTTAGTCACCACCGATAGAAGAGAACTGAGGAAAGATGCCCAAGGCCAAGACCCACAGCGGGGCAGGCAAGCGGTTCCGCAAGACCGGAACCGGCAAGATCGTGCGGCAGAAGGCGGGCCGCCGCCACCTGCTCGAGCACAAGGCGTCCAAGCGGACCCGCCGTCTCGACGGTCGCACCACCGTCGCGGCCAATGACACCAAGCGCGTCAAGAAGTTGCTCAACGGCTGACGCCGCACCCCCTAACTTTTCGAAAACTTTTCGAACGAGCGAGAAGAGGAACACCCATGGCACGCGTCAAGCGCGCAGTCAATGCCCATAAGAAGCGGCGGACCCTGCTCAAGGCGTCCAAGGGCTACCGCGGACAGCGGTCCCGGCTTTATCGCAAAGCCAAAGAGCAGCAACTGCATTCGTTGAATTACGCCTACCGGGACCGTCGTGCCCGCAAGGGTGATTTCCGAAAGTTGTGGATCACCCGGATCAACGCGGCGGCCCGCGCTAACGACATCACCTACAACCGGCTGATCCAGGGTCTCAAGGCCGCCGGTGTGGAGGTCGACCGCAAGAACCTTTCCGACATCGCGATCAGTGATCCGGCGGCGTTCACCGCACTGGTCGATATCGCGAAAGCCGCACTGCCGCAGGACGTCAACGCGCCGACCGGTGAGGCTGCCTGACGGGGACGGATGGCTCCGGCCCCATGGCCACGTCGGACATCCTGACGCCGAAATCCGCCCGGGTGGTGGCTGCGGTCAAACTGCAGCGCCACAGCGGGCGAGTTCGCGCCGGTCTGTTTCTGGCCGAAGGGCCTAATCTCGTCGAGGCCGCCGCCGCGCGTGATGTGGTGGAGGAGGTCTTCGCTACTGCGGCAGCAGTGGACCGTCATCCCAAGCTCCTGCGCGATATGGCGGTGACCCTGGTGACGGAACCAGCCGCAAAAGCGTTGTCCGACACCGTCACTCCGTCGGGGCTCGTCGCAGTGTGCCGAATTCCAGAACCCCGGCTCAATGAGGTTCTCGGCGACAAGCCCACCCTGATCGCCGTCGCGGTGGATCTCTCCGAACCCGGCAACGCCGGAACGCTGATCCGGATCGCGCACGCGATGGGCGCGGCAGCGGTGGTCTTTGCCGGCAACAGCGTGGACCCGTACAACGGGAAATGCCTGCGGTCCTCGGCGGGAAGCATCTTCGCGGTCCCGGTCATCTCCGAAACAGATACCGCCGGACTGCTCGCGCAGTTGCGGTCGGCGGGTCTGCGGATCGTGGCGACCACACTGGACGGCGAGACGAGTCTGGACGATGCCGGCGCACTGTTGGCCGCGCCGACCGCATGGGTCTTCGGTCCGGAGTCCCAGGGACTGCCCGACGAGGTCGCCGAGCTGTCCGACGACCGGGTCGTGATCCCGATGTCGGCCGGTGCCGAGAGCCTGAACGTGGCCGCGGCCGCGGCGATCTGTCTCTATCAGAGCGCCCGTGCCCAGCGGCAGAGCCTAGGCTGATCGCCGTGGACGTCGAGCCGGTCGGGGAGTCTGGCGCCGTGTCTGGCGCCCCCGCGCAGGGCATCTCCGGGTGGCTGCGGAGCACCAATCGCAATCCGGGCGTCGTCGCCGCGATCCGGCGGGCCCGTCGCGTGCTGCCCGGCGACCCCGACTTCGGCGATCCGCTGTCCGCCGCCGGTGACGGTGCTCCGCAGACCGCCGCTCGGGCGGCCGACCGGCTGATGCCGGATCGCGACGCCGCTACCCGGGAGGTGAGCCTGGCCACGCTGCAACTGTGGCAGGCCATCACCGAGCGGGTGTCGGGTCGTCCGGCCAACGCCGAGGTGACGTTCTTATTCACCGACCTGGTCAGTTTCTCGGAATGGTCGCTGAAGGCCGGCGACGATGCCGCGCTGCGCCTACTGCGTCAGGTGGCCCAAGCCGCCGAACCACCCGTGCTCGATGCCGGCGGCCAGATCGTCAAGCGCATGGGCGACGGCATGATGGCTGCCTTCACCGAACCAGTCACCGCGGTTCGTGCCGCAGTGGAGGCGCTGGAAGCCGTGAAAACCGTTGAGGTGGATGGCCATACGCCACGCATGCGAGCAGGCATCCACACCGGCCGGCCGCAGCGTATCGGTGCGGACTGGCTGGGCGTGGACGTCAACATCGCGGCCCGGGCGATGGAGCGCGCCACCCGCGGTGGGCTCATCATCTCGGGGCCGACGCTTGATCGGATCTCCGCCGAGGATCTGGAGTCGCTCGCAGTGAGTGTCACGCGGGTGCGTCGCCAGGTGTTCGCGCCACGTCAGCAGGGCGTGCCGGCGGACCTGGTGATGTACTGGGTCAAGGCGCAACGAGATGCGTCGAGCGAGGATGAGTCGGACGACGCATGATCACCGCAATCCTGCTCCGGTTGGGGCGGTTGAAGGTGACGTGCGCGTTCGCCGCAGCACTGGCCGCGGTGGCCTTTGCGCTACTCCATTTCGGGTCGAAGGTCGAGGCGAACGTCATCCGGCGCGCCAGCACCAATCTGCATAACCTCGGTCAGGGCCGGATCGGCACCCTGATCAGCAGCGCTTTCGTCAACCCGGTCGATTCGATCCAAATCTGGCTACCCGGGGTGGTGGCGGTGCTCGCACTCGGCGAATTGCTGTGGCACAGCAGACGGGTACTGGTGGCCTTCGCCGTCGGCCATATCGGCGCCACCTTGATCGTCGCGGCAGGCTTGGCGGCGGCACTGAGTGTTGGGTTGCAATCACGCTCGATCGCTGACGTCGCCGACGTGGGCATGAGTTACGGCTCAGTGGCAGTACTGGGCACCTTCACCGCGGCGATACCGCGACGTTGGCGGGCAGCGTGGACCGGATGGTGGTTGGCGGTCGCGTGTGGCTCGGCGGTACTCAGCGGCGGGGACTTCACCTCCATCGGGCATGCTGTCGCGCTGGTTCTCGGCATGGCGCTCGGCACGCGATTCCGGGGACCTGCGCACTGGACCATTCCACGCTACGCCTTGCTGGCCGTGGCGTCGGCCTTCTGCTATCTGCTGATCGCCTACGACCGGGTACCCCAGAGCGTTGTGCTCGGAGTGGTGGGTGTGCTTCTTGCACAGGGCGTTTGGGCTCTGCGGCGAGTGTGGGCGCTGCGCGTGCTCACAAAGGCGGCTCAGACAAACTCGTCGGCGCTGGCTTCGATCCAGTCCGACAACCAGGTCACCGGCGGATCATCGAGCAGTTCACCGGGCATCAGCCACTCGTAAATATCGGCATAGGTTCCGGTGCGGTAGGAGTCGATGCGTCGGTTCAACATCGACGGCTCCAATTCGGCGAAGCTGTCCAGCCCCATCGATGCCACCATCTGAGCCGCGCTGGCGACCGTCAACTGCTGGAAATTGGCCGCTCGGTCGATCTTGTCCGGTACGTGCAGAGCGCGGGCCAGGCCGGCGTCCTGAGTGGCGACTCCGGTGGGGCAGTGGTTGGTGTGGCATTTCATCGCCTGGATGCAGCCGACCGCGAACATCATCGCGCGGGCCGCCAGGGTGAAGTCCGCGCCCTGGATGATGCGGCGGACGATATCGAAGCCGGTGGTCACCTTGCCGGATGCGCCGATTTTGACGTGTTCGCGCAGGCCGGTTCCGACCAGACAGTTCTGCACCAGCATCAGACCCTCGGTCAGCGGCATTCCCACGTGATCCTCGAACTCCTGCGGAGCCGCACCGGTGCCGCCCTCGGCACCGTCGACGATGATGAAATCTGGTGTGACGCCGGTCCGGATCATTGCCTTGCACATCGACAGAAACTCCGTGCGGGATCCGATGCACAGCTTGAAGCCGACCGGTTTGCCGCCGGATAGGCTGCGCAGCGTTGCGATGAAGTGAACCAGTTCCAGTGGCGTCGTGAACGCCGTGTGCGCCGGCGGAGACACCACCGTCTGGCCGACGGGAACGCCCCGGGTTTCGGCGATCTCCGGCGTCACCTTGGGGCCGGGCAGCACGCCACCGAGGCCGGGTTTGGCACCCTGGGACAGTTTGATTGAAATCGCTTTTACCGTCGGAAGATTGGCCTTCTCCCGGAATTTCTCGGCGTCGAAGTGGCCGTCGGCGGTGCGACAGCCGAAGTAGCCCGAACCGATCTCCCAGATCAGATCACCGCCGTGCTTGAGGTGATACGGGCTGATCGCGCCTTCGCCGGTATCGTGGGCGAACCCTCCCTTCGCCGCCCCGCCGTTGAGCGCTTCGATCGCGTTACCCGACAGTGCACCGAAACTCATCGCCGAGACATTGAGCAGCGCGATGTCATAGGGCTTGGTGCAGTCCGGTCCGCCCAGTCGCACCGCGGGCTTCAGGTCGGTGGCCATTTTTGCGCGCAGGGAGTGGCGCAGGAACTCGTTGCCGACGGCGTTAAGATTGTGTTCGGTGCCGAATGGTTCGTCGCCCTTCATCCCCTTTGCACGCCGGTACACCGCGTCGCGACTCTCCCGGTTAAACGGTGTGCCGTCGGTGTTGGACTCGATGAAGTACTGGTAAATCTCCGGGCGGATCAATTCCGCCACGAACCGGGCGTGACCCAGAATCGGATAGGCGCGAAGGATCGAATGCCGGGTCTGCAGCAGATCCCAGGTGCCCAGGGCCGCCAGTGCGGCAAGCACCGCCGCCAGGATCCACCACAGCGCCCCGATCTTGAGCGCCAACACCCCGACGGCGATCGCGGCCGCCCAGATTGCCGCGATGATGAACCCTCTGATCATCAACCCTCCTTCGGCCGGGGCGAAATGCCCGCCGAGGCGTCATTCTGGCATCACCTATGATCTCCACGTCGGCACTTCCGTCACACCCGTGCCGCGAAATCCAGGCCAGCTAAGGAGAATCTCGCCCCGTGGGTGAGCAACCCGTCCAAGCGTCACACGCTGCTGTGGCCCAGGATGCGCTGACCGTCGCCGTCACCGCGGCCCGCCACGCCTTCGACACGGCCGCTGATCTCGATGCGCTGGCCCGCGCTAAGACCGAGCACCTCGGCGACCGCGCGCCGCTGGCCTTGGCCCGGCAGGCTTTAGCCACGTTGGCCAAAGACGACCGCGCAGAAGCCGGCAAGCGGGTCAACCTCGCCCGCGCCGAGGCACAAGCGCTTTTCGACGAGCGACTGGCTGTCTTGCGCGCCCAGCGCGACGAGGAAGTTCTGGTGGCCGAGGCCATTGATGTCACGCTGCCGTCGACCCGCCACGCGCTCGGCGCACGGCACCCGATCACGATCCTGGCCGAGAACATCGCCGACACCTTCGTGGCGATGGGTTGGGAGTTGGCCGAAGGCCCCGAGGTGGAATGCGAGCAGTTCAACTTCGACGCGCTGAACTTCCCGCCTGACCATCCGGCCCGCAGCGAGTCCGACACCTTCCACATCGCCCCGGAGGGCTCCCGGCAACTTCTTCGCACCCACACCTCGCCGGTGCAGGTTCGCACCCTGCTTGCCCGCGAGTTGCCGGTGTACATCATTTCGGTCGGGCGCACCTTCCGCACCGACGAACTCGACTCCACTCACACCCCGGTGTTCCATCAGGTGGAGGGACTCGCGGTGGACCGCGGCCTGACGGTGGCGAATCTGCGCGGCACGCTTGACGCGTTCGCGCGTTCGCAGTTCGGGCCCCAGGCGCGCACCCGGATGCGGCCGCACTTCTTCCCGTTCACCGAGCCCTCGGCCGAAGTGGACGTTTTCTTCCCCGGTAAGAAGGGCGGCCCCGGCTGGGTGGAGTGGGGCGGCTGCGGCATGGTCAATCCCAACGTTCTGCGTGCGGCCGGAATCGACCCGGAGATCTACTCCGGTTTCGCCTTCGGCTGTGGCCTGGAACGGACCCTGCAATTCCGCAACGGCATCCCGGATATGCGCGACATCGTCGAAGGCGACGTGCGGTTCTCGTTGCCGTTCGGGGCAGGCGTCTGATGCGGCTTCCCTACAGCTGGCTGCGCGATGTCGTACGGGCCGGCGCACCCGGATGGGACGTGTCTCCTGCAGATCTGGAGCAGGCGTTGATCCGGGTCGGGCACGAGGTCGAGGACATCATCACCCTCGGCCCGGTCAGCGGACCATTGAAGATCGGTCGGGTCGCGACGATCGAGGAGTTGACCGAATTCAAGAAGCCCATACGGGCATGCACGGTAGACGTGGGTGCATCGGATCTGCAGGAGATCGTCTGCGGTGCAACAAACTTCGCCGTCGGGGACCTGGTGGCAGTGGCACTGCCCGGCGCCACGCTGCCGGGTGACTTCCAGATCGCCAGCCGCACAACCTACGGCCGAACCTCTGACGGCATGATCTGCTCGGCGGCCGAACTCGGCATGGGGACGGACCATTCCGGCATCCTCGTGTTGCCACCCGGGACCGCCGAACCCGGCGATGATGCGACCGCCGTGCTGGGCCTTGACGATGTGGTGTTCGACCTGGCCATCACACCTGACCGCGGCTACGGGCTGTCGGTGCGCGGGATCGCTCGCGAGATCGCGTGCGCCTACGACCTGGAATTCGTCGACCCCGCCTTCGACCCGAACGTGGTGCCGACGCTGCCCGCCAAGGGCACCGCACTGCCGGTGACGATCCAGCCCGGAACCGGGGTCAGCCGATTTGCACTGCGCGCGGTGACCGGCATCGACCCGGCAGCGGTGTCGCCGTGGTGGCTGCGTCGTCGGCTCATGCTCAGTGGCATCCGGCCAATCTCGCCGGCCGTCGACGTCACCAACTACGTCATGCTCGAACTCGGTCACCCCATGCACGCCCACGACCGCAGTCGGATCCAGGGCGACTTCGCGGTGCGGTTCGCCAAGCCGGGGGAGCGGGTGGTCACCCTCGACGGCATCGACCGCTTGCTGGACTGCTGGAAGCCGCGGTCTGGGATCCGGCCGCGGTATCGCGCACCGTCCGTCGGCTGCATCTGGTCAGTGAGGCCGGCCGCCGCTATGAACGCTGGGTGGACCCCGCGATTTCGGTTGCGGCCATCAACCGCGCCTCGACTCTGCTGGCCGAGATCGCCGGTGGTACAGCGGGTTCCGCGCTCACCGACTGGCGCGGTGACCCGCCGCGAGAGGATTTCTCACCGCCGCCGGTGCGGATGGCCGTCGACCTGCCCGACCGGATGGCCGGTGTGGTGTACCCGGACGGCGCCACGGTGCGTCGCCTCACCCAGATCGGTGCCCGGGTGACGTCCGACCCGGGTTCGGATGTGCTGACCGTGACCCCGCCGAGTTGGCGTCCCGATATCGTCGCGCCCGCCGACCTCGTCGAGGAGGTGCTGCGACTGGAGGGCCTCGACGTCATTCCCTCGGTGTTGCCGACTGCGCCCGCGGGCCGCGGCCTGACCCTCGGTCAGCGACGCCGCCGTGCGATCGGTAAATCGCTGGCGCTGTCGGGATTCGTGGAGGTGCTGCCCACGCCGTTCCTGCCCGCCGGGGTTTTCGATCAGTGGGGTCTGGACGGCGACGATCCGCGCCGCAGTACCACCTCAGTGCTCAATCCGCTGGAGGCTGATCGTCCGCATCTGGCCACCACGCTGCTGCCGGCGCTCTTGGAAGCGTTGTCCCGCAACGTGTCCCGGGGATTTGGCGATGTGGCGCTGTTCTCGGTTGCCCAGGTGGTGCAGCCGATCGCGCAGACCCGGACCATCGGTCTGATCCCCACTGATCGCCGGCCCACCGACGCTGAGATCGCTCTGCTGGACGGGGCACTGCCGAACCAGCCGGTGCATATCGGCGTTGTGCTGGCCGGACTGCGCGAACCGCGCGGACCGGGGGGATCTGGCCGGGCCGTGGAAGCGGCCGACGCCTTCGAGGCCGTGCGGGTGATTGCCCGAGCCGCAGGCGTGGACGTCGAATTGCGGCCGACACGGCACCTGCCGTGGCATCCGGGCCGGTGTGCCGAGATCGTCGTCGACGATCGGGTGGTCGGCCATGCCGGGCAACTGCACCCCGCGGTCGTTGAGCGGTCCGGATTGCCCAGGGGAACGTGTGCAGTAGAACTCGATATCGACGCGATCCCGTTCAGCGCCGGACTGCCGTCACCCCGGGTATCGCCATTCCCGGCGGTCTTTCAGGACGTCAGCCTCGTCGTCGAGGCGGCGGTGGCCGCCCAGGGAATCATCGACGCGGTGCGCGACGGGGCCGGGGATCTGCTCGAGGGCATCGCCCTGTTCGACGTCTACACCGGACCGCAGATCGGCGAGGGCCGTAAGTCGCTGACCCTCGCCCTGCGGTTCCGGGCTTCCGACCGCACGTTGACCGAGGACGAGGCGAGTGCGGCGCGGGATGCCGGGGTGGCCGCGGCCGGTGAGCGGTTCGGGGCGGTCCTGCGGGGGTAGGCCGGGGCATGAATTTGCACCACGGTGCATAACAATGCACAATAAACCGATGACTTCGGTGGCGATTGCCGGTGCAAGTGGGTATGCCGGCGGGGAGATCCTGCGCCTGCTGCTCGGCCACCCCGGATACGCGAACGGCGGGTTGAGCATCGGTGCGCTGACCGCCGCCGCCAGTGCGGGCACGACACTGGCCGAGCATCATCCGCATCTGCTGCCACTGGCCCAGCGGGTACTCGAGCCCACCGAGGTCGAGATTCTGGCCGGCCACGATGTGGTGTTCCTGGCCCTGCCGCACGGACACTCGGCTGCGCTTGCTGAACAACTCGGACCTGACACCGTGGTCATCGACTGCGGTGCGGATTTCCGGCTCACTGATGCGAGCGCGTGGGAGCGGTTCTACGGCACGCCGTACGCGGGTCACTGGCCGTACGGCCTGCCTGAGCTTCCCGGTTGCCGGGACCGCCTTCGTGGGGCCACCCGGATCGCGGTGCCGGGCTGCTATCCGACCGCGGCACTACTGGCGCTGCTGCCGGCGGTGGCGGCCGATCTCGTTGAGGCCGACGTCACCGTGGTCGCAGTCAGCGGCACCTCAGGTGCGGGCCGAGCTGCCAAGGTCGACCTGCTCGCCTCGGAGGTGATCGGATCGGCGCGGGCCTACAACATCGCCGGCGTGCACCGGCACACCCCGGAGATCGCTCAGGGCCTGCGGGCCGTCACCGACCGCGATGTCACGGTGTCGTTCACCCCGGTGCTCATCCCAACCGCCCGCGGGATACTCGCTACCTGCATGGCGCGCACCTCGGCGTCGCTGGCGGAGATCCGCGCCGCCTACGAAAGAGCTTATGACGCAGAGCCATTCGTGTATATGCTGCCTGAGGGTCAGCTGCCCACCACCGGGTCGGTGATCGGCAGCAATGCCGCGCAATTAGCGGTCGCAGTCGACGCCGACGCTGGCGTGATGGTGGCGGTCTGCGTGATCGACAACCTGGTCAAGGGCACCGCCGGCGCGGCGGTGCAGTCGATGAATCTCGCACTGGGCTGGTTGGAGACCGATGGACTGTCGGTGGTCGGGGTGGCACCGTGAGACTGTTGCGCAATCAGGGCGTCACCGCCCCCTCGGGGTTCCGGGCTGCCGGGATCGCCGCCGGCATCAAGAAATCCGGCAGGCCGGATCTGGCATTGGTCTTCAACGAGGGACCCGACTACGCCGCGGCCGGTGTGTTCACTCGCAATCAGGTCAAGGCCGCCCCGGTGCTGTGGAGTGCTCAGGTGTTGCAGACCGGGCGGTTGCGTGCGGTGCTGCTGAACTCGGGCGGCGCTAATGCCTGCACCGGCCCGGACGGTTTCGCCGACACCCACACCACCGCCGAGGCGGTGGCCGCTGCACTTTCGGAGTGGGGGACCGAGACCGGCCCCATCGAGGTGGCGATCTGTTCCACCGGACTCATCGGCGACCGGTTGCCGATGGACCGGGTGCTGGCGGGGGTCACCGAGATTGTTCACGAACTGGCCGGCGGTCTGGTCGGCGGCGACGATGCCGCGCACGCCATCATGACCACCGACACGGTGCCCAAACAGGTTGCGCTGCATCATTCGTTGGACTCCGGCGAGAACTGGACCGTGGGCGGGATGGCCAAGGGTGCGGGCATGCTGGCGCCGTCGCTGGCCACCATGCTGGTGGTGCTGACCACCGATGCCGTCGCCGATGCCGTCGCACTGGACACCGCACTGCGCCGCGCGGCCGCGCGCACCTTCGACCGCCTCGACGTCGACGGCAGCGCCTCGACCAATGACACCGTGCTGCTGCTGGCCTCCGGCGCCAGTGAGATCCGGCCCAGCCAGGAGCATCTCGATGATGCCGTGCTGCGGGTCTGCGATGACCTGTGCGCACAGATGCAGGCCGACGCCGAGGGCGTCACCAAGCGGGTGAGCATCACCGTGATTGGGGCGCGCACTGAGGACGACGCCGTTGCTGCCGCCCGGATCGTCGGCCGCGACTCTTTAGTCAAGACCGCGATGTTTGGGTCCGACCCGAACTGGGGCCGGGTGCTGGCCGCGGTAGGCATGTCACCTTTTCCCCTCGATGCGGACCGGATCACGGTCGCGTTCAACGGGTTTCCGGTGTGTGTCAACGGCGCCGGGGCGCCCGGTGCCCGCGACGTCGACCTGTCCGGTCCGCAGATCGACGTCACCATCGACCTCAAGCTGGGTGACGCCGCGGCGACGATCCGCACCACCGACCTGTCGCACGCCTATGTCGAAGAGAACTCGGCGTACAGCTCATGAACACGCAAGAACTCAAGGGTAAGATCGTCGTGGTCAAGTACGGCGGTAACGCCATGACCGATAGCGCACTGCAGGCCGCGTTCGCCGCCGATATCGTGGCCCTGCACGAAGCCGGCATCCACCCGGTGGTGGTGCACGGCGGCGGCCCGCAGATCAATGCCATGCTCAAGCGCCTCGGGATCGCGGGCGAGTTCAAGGGCGGATTCCGGGTCACCACGCCGGAGGTTCTCGACGTCGTCCGCATGGTGTTGTTCGGACAGGTCGGCCGGGAACTGGTGAACCTGATCAATGCGCACGGACGATATGCCGTCGGCCTCACCGGGGAGGATGCGAAGTTGATGACCGCGGTACGGCGCAGTGTCAGCGTCGACGGCGTCGACACTGATATCGGACTGGTCGGCGATGTGGATCACGTGAATACCGATGTGATCCGTGATCTCATTGCGGCAGGCCGCATTCCGGTGATCTCCACCCTCGCCCCGGATACCGATGGCGTGGTCTACAACATCAACGCCGATACCGCCGCCGCCGCGGTAGCCGAGGCATTGGATGCCGAGACACTGCTGATGCTCACCGATGTCGAAGGGCTCTACACCCGCTGGCCGGATCGCGACTCGCTGGTCAGCGAGATCGACACCGACACCCTGGCGCAACTACTGCCCACCCTCGAGGAGGGCATGATTCCCAAGATCGAAGCCTGCCTGCGTGCGGTGCTGGCCGGCGTACCGAGCGCGCACGTGATCGACGGCCGGGTCGAGCACTGTGTTCTCACCGGAATGTTCGGCAGCACCGGAACGAAGGTGGTGAGAACGTGACCACGATGCTCGACCGCTGGAAAACGGTCATGATGGACAACTACGGCACGCCGCCGGTCGCATTGGCTTCCGGCGTGGGCGCGGTCGTCACCGATGTCGACGGTAAGACCTACCTGGACCTGCTGGGCGGGATCGCCGTCAATATCCTGGGCCACCGCCACCCCGCGATCATCGAGGCCGTCACCGCGCAGTTGAACACGCTCGGCCACGTCTCCAACCTGTACGCCACCGAACCCGGGGTCGCCCTGGCCGAAGCCCTCGTCGGCCACCTCGGCACCCACGCCCGGGTGTTCTTCTGCAACTCCGGAGCCGAGGCTAACGAGGTGGCATTCAAGATCAGCCGGCTCACCGGGCGCACCAAAGTCGTTGCCGCGCAGAATGCTTTCCACGGCCGCACCATGGGCGCTCTCGCACTCACCGGGAAGCCGGCTGCGCGCGAACCGTTCGAGCCGCTACCGGGTGACGTCACGCACGTACCCTTCGGCGACATCGAGGCACTCGCCGCCGCCGTGGGCGACGCCACCGCCGCGGTATTCCTCGAACCGATCATGGGGGAGGGCGGCGTGGTGGTTCCGCCGGACGGCTACCTGGCCGCGGCCCGGGAGATCACCAGCGGCCACGGCGCACTGCTGGTGATCGATGAGGTGCAGACCGGAGTCGGCCGCACTGGGACGTTCTTCGCTCACCAACACGACGGTATTACGCCCGATATCGTGACCCTCGCCAAGGGACTGGGCGGCGGACTGCCGATCGGCGCCTGCCTGGCCATCGGCCCGACCGCGGAGTTGATGACGCCGGGCATGCACGGCAGCACCTTCGGCGGCAACCCGGTCTGCGCTGCGGCCGCGTGCGCCGTGCTGGCGGTCCTCGACGACGACGATCTGTGCAGCCACGCCGACGCGATGGGCACGATCCTGGCGCACGGTATCGAGTCGCTCGGCCACCCCCTGGTGGATTACGTCCGGGGCCGCGGACTGCTGCGCGGGGTGGTGCTGACCGCGCCGCACGCCAAGGCCGTCGAGCTCGCCGCCCGGGACGCCGGATTCCTGGTGAATGCGGCCGCACCCGATGTCGTCAGGCTCGCGCCGCCCCTGATCATCACCGAAGCACAGATCGGCAGTTTCCTGGCCGCGTTGCCAGCCATCCTCGACACCGCGGACACGGAGGCCCGGATATGAGCCGACTGCGGCACTTCCTGCGCGACGACGATCTGTCCCCGGCCGAGCAGTCCGAGGTGCTGGCACTGGCCGCTGAACTCAAGAACGCGCCGATGAGTCGGCGGCCACTGGAGGGCCCCCGGGGCGTGGCGGTCATCTTCGACAAGAACTCCACCCGCACCCGGTTCTCCTTCGAGATGGGCATCGCCCAACTTGGCGGGCATGCCGTCGTCGTCGATGGCAGCAAGACCCAACTCGGCCGCGATGAAACGCTCTCCGACACCGGCCGGGTACTGTCCCGCTACGTCGACGCGATCGTCTGGCGGACGTTCGGCCAGAACCGGCTCGACGAGATGGCCTCGGCGGCAACGGTTCCGGTGGTCAATGCGCTCTCGGATGATTTCCATCCCTGCCAGATACTCGCCGATCTGCAGACCCTCGCCGAGCGCAAGGGATCACTGCCGGGCCTGCGGATGAGCTACCTCGGCGATGGCGCTAACAATATGGCCAACTCGCTGATGCTCGGCGGGGTCACCGCCGGCGTGCACGTCACCATCGCCGCCCCGCCGGGTTTCGAACCGGATGCGCGCGTCCTCGCGGCCGTGCGGACCCGTGCCGCCGAGACCGGTGCGACGGTCACGATCACCAATGACCCGCACGCCGCCGCCTCGGGCGCCGATGTGCTCGTCACCGACACCTGGACGTCCATGGGCCAGGAGAATGACGGACTGGATCGGGTGGGCCCGTTCCGGGCCTTCCAGATCAACGTCGAACTGCTGGCCCGGGCGGACTCGGAAGCCGTTGTGCTGCACTGCCTTCCGGCGCACCGGGGCGAGGAGATCACCGATGAGGTGATCGACGGCCCGCACAGCGCGGTGTGGGACGAGGCCGAGAACCGCCTTCATGCCCAGAAGGCACTGCTGGTGTGGCTGTTGGAACGAGCGGCCCGAGCGCCCCGAGATTCCCGATGAGCCGCTTGCGCGAAGAGCGAGATTTCCGATGAGCCGCTTGCGCGAAGAGCGAGGATCCCGATGAAGGGGTCACCGGAAGTCGCCACCACCCGGGCCGGGCGTCAGTCACGCATCGTCGCGATCCTGTCGTCGCGGTCGGTGCACAGCCAAAGTGAACTCGCAGCACTGCTGGCCGATGACGGCATCGACGTCACCCAGGCCACCCTGTCACGGGACCTCGAAGAACTCGGTGCCGTGAAACTGCGCGGCGCCGACGGCGGTGGCGGGGTCTACGTCGTGCCCGAGGACGGCAGCCCGGTCCGCGGCGTCTCCGGCGGCACCGAGCGGGTGTCCCGGCTGCTGGGTGAGTTACTGGTGTCCACCGACGCAAGTGGCAACCTGGCCGTCCTGCGCACCCCGCCGGGTGCGGCCCACTACCTGGCCAGCGCCATCGACCGTGCCGCACTGCCCGAGGTGGTCGGCACCGTCGCCGGGGATGACACCATTCTGGTGATCGCGCGTGAGCCGATGACCGGCGCGCAACTGGCCAACCTGTTCGAGAACATTCGCTAGTCACCGATAAGAGGAGAAACTTCATGTCCGAGCGCGTCATCCTGGCCTACTCCGGTGGCCTGGACACCTCGGTGGCCATCAGCTGGATCGGTAGGGAGACCGGCAAAGAGGTGGTGGCGGTCGCTATCGACCTCGGCCAGGGCGGCGAGGATATGGAGGTCGTGCGCCAACGCGCCATTGACTGCGGTGCCGCCGAAGCGGTGGTGATCGATGCGCGCGACGAGTTCGCCAACGAGTACTGCCTGCCCGCCATCGAGTCCAATGCCCTCTACATGGATCGCTACCCGTTGGTCTCCGCGCTGAGCCGGCCGCTGATCGTCAAGCATCTGGTGGCTGCGGCCCGGAAGTACAACGGCGGCGTCGTCGCGCACGGCTGCACCGGCAAGGGTAACGACCAGGTGCGCTTCGAGGTTGGATTCGCCACGCTGGCACCGCATCTCGAGGTGCTGGCACCGGTCCGCGACTACGCCTGGACCCGGGAGAAGGCCATCGCGTTCGCCGAGGAGAACGCGATTCCGATCAACGCCACCAAGCGCTCACCGTTCTCCATCGACCAGAACGTCTGGGGCCGCGCGGTGGAAACCGGTTTCCTGGAGCACCTGTGGAACGCCCCCACCAAGGACGTCTACGACTACACCGAAGACCCGACGCTGAACTGGAATGCCCCCGATGAGGTGATCGTCGGCTTCGAGGCCGGCCGGCCGGTGTCCATCGACGGTAACCCGGTCACCGTGCTGCAGGCCATCGTTGAACTCAACCGGCGCGCGGGTGCACAGGGCGTGGGCCGTCTCGACGTCGTCGAGGACCGTCTCGTCGGCATCAAGAGCCGGGAGATCTACGAGGCGCCCGGTGCGATGGTGCTCATCACCGCGCACGCCGAACTCGAGCATGTGACGCTGGAGCGTGAACTGGGCCGGTTCAAGCGGACCACCGATCGGCGCTGGGCCGAACTGGTCTACGACGGCCTGTGGTTCTCTCCGCTGAAGACCGCGCTGGAGTCCTTCGTGGCCAAGACCCAGGAGCGGGTGACCGGTGAGATCCGGATGGTGCTGCACGGCGGGCACATCTCGGTCAACGGCCGGCGCAGCCCGGAGTCGCTGTACGACTTCAATCTCGCCACCTACGACGCCGGCGACACCTTCGACCAGTCCGCGGCCAAGGGCTTCGTGCACCTGCACGGGTTGTCGTCGAAGATTGCGGCCGCTAGAGATATGCGGGCAGACGAATCTGCCCGGGGAGACCTCAGGGGCGAACAACCGTGACCACCAACGAGGGATCGCTGTGGGGTGGCCGGTTCGCCGACGGTCCCGCCCCGGAACTGGTGGCACTGAGTCGCTCCACCCACTTCGACTGGGTGCTGGCGCCCTATGACGTCATCGCCTCGCACGCGCACGCGAAAGTGCTGCACAACGCCGGTCTGTTGACCGACGATCAGCGCGACTCCCTGCAGGCCGGACTGGACAGCCTGGGCTCCGATATCGCCGACGGCAGTTTCACTCCGATCGTCACCGATGAGGACGTGCACGGCGCACTGGAGCGTGGCCTCATCGATCGGGTCGGTGCCGACCTCGGTGGCCGGTTGCGGGCCGGGCGGTCGCGCAATGATCAGGTGGCCACGCTGTTCAGGATGTGGCTGCGCGACGCGATGCGCCGAGTGGCCGACGGTGTCTTCGGTGTGGTTGAAGCACTGACCGCGCAGGCCGCCGCGCATCCGACGGCAGTCATGCCGGGTAAGACACATCTGCAGGCCGCGCAACCGGTTCTGCTGGCTCATCACCTGCTCGCACACGCCCATCCGCTACTGCGCGATGTGGACCGCATCGCCGACTTCGACGACCGCACCGCGATATCGCCGTACGGATCCGGTGCGCTGGCTGGTTCCTCGCTGGGCCTGGATCCCGACGCCATCGCCGCGGATCTGGGTTTCGCTGCGGCGGCGGACAATTCGATCGATGCCACCGCGTCGCGCGATTTTGCCGCCGAGTCCGCCTTCGTGCTGGCCATGATCGCCGTCGACATCTCGCGGCTGGCCGAGGACATTATCCTCTGGAGCACCACCGAATTCGGCTATGTCACCCTGCACGACGCGTGGTCGACCGGAAGCTCGATCATGCCGCAGAAGAAGAACCCGGATATCGCCGAACTCGCTCGCGGAAAGTCTGGTCGGCTGATCGGCAACCTCGCCGGTCTGCTGGCCACGCTCAAAGCGCAACCGCTGGCCTACAACCGGGATCTGCAGGAGGACAAGGAACCGGTCTTCGATTCGGTGGCCCAACTCGAACTGGTGCTGCCGGCGATGGCCGGACTGGTTGCCACCCTCGATTTCGACATCGAGCGGATGGCCGCGCTGGCCCCGGCCGGCTACACCCTGGCCACTGATATCGCCGAGTGGCTGGTGCGGCGCGGGGTGCCGTTCCGCAATGCACACGAGGCGGCGGGCGCGGCAGTCCGGGTGGCCGAAGCGCGGGGCGTGGGACTTGATGAGCTCACCGATGCCGAACTGACGCAGATCAGTTCCGAGCTGACACCCGAGGTGCGCGAGGTATTGACGGTGACCGGTTCGGTCGCCGCTCGCGACGGCCGCGGCGGCACCTCCCCGGATCAGGTGGCACGGCAGCTGCGCGGGTTGTGGGCCACCGTTGCCGAGCTGCGAGACCGGTTGCGGCGCTGAACTATTCGACTGACTCGGAGAGTTCCATCCATCGGGTCTCTTTATCGATCAGCTCGGCCTCGAGTTCGTGCAGCTGACCGTTCAGCCGGCCGATCCCGGCGTGATCGGACTGGTCGTGCTCGGCCAGCGCGACGTGTGTGGTGTCGACCTTCGCGGCCAGTTTCTTCAGCGCCCGCTCCAATGCCGCGATCTCCTTCTGCACGCCGCGCAGTTCCGCACCGGACAGCACTGTGGCGGTCGGGGCAGATGACGAGGCGGACTTCGGCGCTGATACCGGGGCGGCCTTGATCCGCAGGTACTCATCGACCCCGCCGGGCAGGTGGCGCAGATGCCCGTTGATGATCGCGTACTGCTGATCGGTGATCCGCTCCAGCAGATAGCGGTCGTGGGAGACCACGATCAGCGTGCCGGGCCACGAGTCGAGCAGATCCTCGGTGGCCGAGAGCATGTCGATGTCCACGTCATTGGTGGGCTCGTCAAGTATTAGGACATTGGGTTCGGCCAGCAGGGTCAGCATCAGCTGGAGTCGTCGCCGCTGACCACCGGACAGCTCAGCCACCCGGGTGGACAGCTGATCGCGGCCAAAACCCAAGCGCTCCAACAGTTGTGCCGGAGTCAACTCTTTTCCGTCGACCAGATAGCCGGCCTTGAGCCGGCCCAGAACATCGCGCACCAGATCATCGGCGATCTCAACGAGTTCACCGGCCTGCTGATCCAGCATCGCCAGCCGCACCGTCTTACCTCGTTTGACCAGGCCGCTATCCGGTGTGATGGTTCCCGCGATCAGGCCCAGCAGGGTGGACTTGCCCGCGCCGTTGGCACCGACGATGCCGGTGCGCTCGCCGGGGGCGATCCGCCATTCGACATCGCGCAGCACCGACACCTCGGCGCCATCGATGCCCGGGTAGGACACCGACACATCCAGCAGGTCGATGACGTCCTTGCCCAACCGGTAGGTGGCCAGCTTGGCCAACTCGACGGTGTCGCGCACGGGCGGCACATCGGCGATCAACTCGTTGGCCGCATCGATCCGGAACTTGGGTTTCGAGGTGCGCGCCGGCGCACCCCGGCGCAGCCAGGCCAACTCCTTGCGCATCAGGTTCTGCCGCTTGACCTCCGTCGCGGCCGCCACCCGGTCTCGCTCGACGCGCTGCAGCACGTACGCCGCGTAACCGCCGTCGAACGGTTCGACGATGCTGCCCTGGTTGCTCCTATCCGATCCGACCCCGTGCACCTCCCAGGTCGTGGTGGCCACCTCGTCGAGGAACCACCGATCGTGGGTGACCACCAGCAGGCCACCCGACGTCCGCGCCCAGCGCGCCTGCAGATGGGCCGCCAGCCAGGTGATGCCCTCGACGTCGAGGTGGTTGGTGGGCTCGTCGAGGGCGATCACATCCCAATCGCCGATCAGCAACTCCGCCAACTGAACGCGCCGGCGCTGACCCCCGGACAGTGCGCCCACCGGTGCCTGCCAGTCGAGGTCTGCCACCAGGCCGCTCACTACATCGCGGACTTTCGCATCCCCCGCCCACTCATGCTCGGGGCGATCACCCACCATCACCTGGGCCACCGAATGACCCGGGTCGAGGGTGTCGGCCTGCTCCAATGCGGCCACCCGCAGGCCACTGCGGTAGGTCACCCGCCCGGTGTCCGGCGTGATCCGGCCGGTCAGCAGGCCCAGCAGGCTGGACTTACCGTCGCCGTTGCGGCCCACGATGCCGATCCGGTCGCCATCGTTGACGCCCACCGTGACGGCATCGAACACCACCTGCGTCGGATACTCGAGGTGCAGCGTTTCGCCGCCCAGCAGGTGTGCCACCGCGAAGAGCTTAGGCTGTCGGGGGACAGCACAGCATTCGGCAGGAGCAACGGTGGATCTGAACATATCGGCAATCACCAAACCGCTGGAGCGGCTCGTGGCGACCGCCCAGAACGGCTACGAGGTGGCGCGCTGGGGCGGACTCGAGACCGGCGCCGTTCCCTCGCCGTTCCAGATCGTCGAGAGCAACAACATGTACAGGCTCCGGCGGTACTTCCCGCCGGACAACCGGCCCGGCCGCCGGCGGGCGGCGCCCCCGGCGCTGATGGTTCATCCGATGATGATGTCGGCCAACATGTGGGACGTCACCCGCGAGGACGGTGCGGTCGGCATTCTGCACGCGGCCGGGCTCGATCCGTGGGTGATCGACTACGGCTCGCCCGACCAGGTCGCCGGCGGTATGGAACGCACCCTGACCGATCACATCGTCGCGCTCAGCGAGGCCATCGACATCGTCGCCAGCGCCACCGGCCAGCCCGTGCACCTGGTGGGCTACTCCCAGGGCGGCATGTTCAGCTACCAGACCGCCGCCTACCGCCAATCCAAGGACGTCGCCAGCGTGGTGACCTTCGGCTCGCCGGTGGACACCCTGGCCGCACTGCCGATGGGCATCCCGGCCAATCTGGGCGTCGTGGGCGCGGAGTTCCTTGCCGACCACGTGTTCAACCGCATCGACATCCCGGGCTGGCTGGCCCGGACCGGCTTCCAGATGCTCGATCCGATCAAGTCGGCGAAGTCGAAATTCGACTTCCTGCTGCAACTGCATGACCGCGAGGCACTGCTGCCCCGCGAGCAGCAGCGACGTTTCCTCGACAGCGAGGGCTGGATCGCCTGGTCCGGTCCGGCGGTCTCGGAACTACTCAAACAGTTCGTCACGCACAACCGGATGATGACCGGCGGCTTCGCCATCAAGGGCCAGTTGGTCACCCTCTCCGATATCACCTGTCCGATGCTCGCGTTCGTCGGCGAGGTCGACGACATCGGTCAGCCCGCGTCGGTGCGGGGGATCAAACGCGCCTCGCCCAAGGCCGATGTCTACGAGGTGATGATCCGGGCCGGCCACTTCGGTCTGGTGGTCGGATCGAAGGCATCCACCATCACCTGGCCCACCGTCGCGAACTGGGTGCAGTGGCTGTCCGGTGGCGCGGAGCGACCGGACAACCTCGTGCCGATGCCGGATTCGACGCCCGCCGTCCAAGAATCCGGTGTGGCCATGACGTCGCGCGTCATGCACGGAGTCGCCGAGGCGTCCGAATTGGCCGCGTCGATCGCTCGCGGCGCGACCGACGCCATTGCCGGCGTCAACAAGTCGGTGCGCACGCTGGCCATCGAGACCATGCGGACGCTGCCGCGTCTGGTGCGGTTGGGTCAGATCAACGACCACACCCGAATCTCGTTGGGCCGCATCATCTCCGAGCAAGCCGAGTCGGTTCCCGACGGTGAGTTCCTGTTGTTCGACGGCCGCGTGCACACCTACGAGGCGGTCAACCGCCGGATCGACAATGTGGTGCGCGGGCTGATCGAAGTCGGGGTGCGCCAGGGCACCCGGGTCGGGGTCCTGATGGACACCCGCCCCAGCGCGATGGTGGCCATCGCGGCGCTCTCCCGCATCGGTGGGGTGGCCGTGCTGATGCCGCCCGACGGTGACCTCGCCGCGGCCACCCGACTTGGCGGGATCACCGAACTCATCACCGACCCGGCCAATCTCGCCGCGGCGGCGAAGCTGCCCGTGCAGACCCTCGTACTCGGTGGCGGCGATACCCGCGAACTCGACCTGCCCGCGCACAGCTCGGTGATCGATATGGAGCAGATCGACCCCGACGCGGTGGAGTTGCCGGGGTGGTACCGGGCCAATCCCGGGTACGCGCGCGATGTGGCGTTCGTCGTGTTCAACTCCGTCGGCGGCGGTGTGCTGGAGCCCAAACAGATCACCAACTACCGATGGGCGCTGTCGGCCTTCGGTACCGCCTCGGCGGCCGCGCTGACCCGCAACGACACGGTGTACTGCCTGACTCCGCTGCATCATCAGTCCGGCCTGCTGGTCAGCCTGGGCGGCGCGGTGGTGGCCGGCGCGCGGATCGCGCTGTCCCGTGGGCTCGCGCCGGACCGCTTCTTCGACGAGATCCACCAGTACGGCGTCACGGTGGTCACCTACACCTGGTCGATGCTGCGCGAGATCGTCGCGGACCCGAGTTTCTCCGCGGCCGGAAAGAATCCCATCGCGGGCAACAACCCGATCCGGCTCTTCATGGGTTCGGGTATGCCGACCGGTCTCTGGCAGCGGATCCTCGACGTGTTCGCCCCGGCCAAGGTGGTGGAGTTCTTCACCACCGCCGACGGTCAGGCCGTGCTGGCCAACGTCGCCGGGGTCAAGGTGGGCAGCGAGGGCCGCCCCCTGCCCGGCGGTGGCGAGGTGGAATTGGGTGCCTACGACGTCGACGAGAATCTCATCGTCGAGAACGACCGTGGATTTGTGAAGGTCGCAGGCCGCGAGGAGATCGGCATCCTGCTGGCTCGTCCGTGGGGGCCGATCGACCCCAGTGCGTCGATCAAGCGCGGGGTGTTCGCCGCCGGCGACATCTGGATCTCCACCGAGTACGTGTTCTGGCGCGACGCCGATGGTGACTACTGGCTGCTGGGTAACCGCTCCGGGTTCCTGCACACCCCGCGTGGCGTGGTGTTCCCCGCGCCGGTCACCGATGCATTCGGTGCCATCTCGGGTGTCGACCTGGCCCTGACCTACCCGGTGGAGACGCCGGGCGGAACACTCGCCGTCACGGCGGTCATGCTGCTGCCGGGGAGGAGCGTGACCGCCGCCGATCTGGGCGAAGCGGTCTCGACGATGCCCGCCGGACTGCCACCCGACATCGTGCACATCGTGGCCGACCTGCCGGTGAGTGCGTCCTTCCGGCCGGTGTCGTCGGCACTGCGGGCCGCCGGCCTACCCAGGGCCGGCCGTAACAGCTGGTACCTCGATGCCGATACGGGGAAGTACAAGACCTTCACGGCCGCCGCGCGGACCGCGTTGCTTAAAAGGGAAGTAGCCAAAGGGAAGTAGCTGAGCGCGGTTCCACCACGCCGACGCTGCTAGGCTCGTCGACAACAGGTACCCAGCTGGAGGGGACAGATGACCGGAACACATGACAGCCGCGGCTGGCGGCGGGGTGTGCTTAACGGCATTGCCGGCGTTGCCGTTGCGGTCGGCATGGTCTTCGGATCGACCGCGGTGGCCCAGGCCGATGTGCTTGATGATCTGGCAGAGGATTACGCGGTCGGAACCGGTGGGGGACAGTTGTCCAACCTGCTCAGGATCTCGCTGAAACTGCGGGCGATGGGCTACAAGCCGTCGAAGGCATACCTCGACGAACTCACCGCGGCGATGGACTACCGGCCGAATCAGCTCCCGCTGATCAACGCGCTCAAGGACACCGTCGCCTATCAGGCGAAGATCAAGGCCCAGACCGAATTGCTGCAGACGGCACAGTCCCAGCAGAACGCCAATAGTGCGGTGATGGGCGCCGGACAGATGCCGGCTGCCAGCAATCCGAGTACTGGGGGCACCTCCACCGGGGGCACGCCCGCCGGCGGAACCCAGGCCGGCGGAACCCAGGCCGGCGGAACCCAGGCCGGCGTCGTCGCGCCGGTGGTTCCGGCGCAGTAGCGCAATGCCCGACCCCGCACCGCTGGACCCGATACTGCTGAGCATCCTGGTGTGCCCTGCCGACCGAGGGCCTCTGCTGGCTGTCGATGACGTGCTCTACAACCCCAGGTTGCACAAGGCCTACCGGATCGAGGACGGGATTCCGGTCCTGCTGGTGGACGAGGCCGCTGACGTCGGCCCGGCCGAACATGAGCGGCTGATGAGCCGAGTGGGTGCCGGTCCCGACGCCGTTTGACGTCACGCCCTGACGTCACACCCTGACGGCCCGCCCGGTCGGATCACCGTCATTACGGCTACTCGTCCCGGAAACCGTCACTGACTTTGTCGTCGGTTTTCCGACGCTGTGAACCATTCCGGCGAATACTGGGGTCGTCGCCGGTATCCGTCACCGTCGGCGCTATCGAGGGGAGTTCGGGTGGGTGCCATATCTCCCATGGACGCGATGTTCCTCATCCAGGAGGCCCGCGAGCACCCCATGCACGTCGCCGGTCTGCAGCTCTACAAGCGGCCACCGAGAGCCCGGGCCGACCACCTCGCCACGGTGTACCGCGAACTTCTCGAGCCGCGCGACGTCAGCCCGATGTTCCTGCGTCGGCCGCGCCAACCGGTCAACTCCGTCGGCAATCTCTGGTGGTCCGAGGACACCAACATCGATCTGGAGTTCCACGTTCGCAGGTCCGCGCTGCCCGAGCCCGGCCGGGTCCGCGAACTACTTGAGTTGGTATCTCGGCTGCACGGCACCCTGCTCGACCGGCACCGCCCGCTATGGGAGTACCACCTCATCGAGGGCCTCGCCGACGGCCGATTCGCGACCTATCTGAAGTCCCACCACGCCCTGGCCGACGGCGTCACCATGGCGCGCAAGGTCGTCGAGGCGTTCAGCAACGACCCGAAGGCGCGCGGTCTGCCACCGCTGTGGGCCGCCCGCGACACCGAACCCAAGCCGGAATCCGGCCGGCAGATCGTCAACCCACTCGAGGTGTTCCGGAGCGCGGGCCGGGCGCTGTCCGGACTGACCGGAGTCGGGCCGATGGTGGCCAAGTACGGCGCGCAGGCACTGCTCGCGCAGACCTCCGTGCTGCCCTATTCCGCGCCCCGGACCATGCTGAACGTTCCCATCACCGGCGCCCGCCGCGTCGCCACGCAATCCTGGGATATGGCCCGGATCATCAAGGTCCGCAAGGCATTGGGCATCACCCTCAACGATCTGGTACTGGCGATGTGCTCCGGTGCGCTGCGCCGCTACCTCATCGCGGCCGATGCGCTGCCCGATGAGCCGCTGATCGCCTCGGTGCCGGTCGCGATGAAAACCCAGGAGGCAGGCCGGGAAGGCAATGCCATCACATTCGTGCTGTGCAACCTCGGAACCGATCTCGACAACCCCCACGAGCGCCTCGAGGTGATCACCGAATCCATGCGCGCCACCAAGGAGTTGATGGCCAACCGCCCCGGGTTGCAGTTGACCGCACTCGGGTTGCTCACCGCGCTCGGCCCGTCGGTACTGACCCGGATTCCGGGATCGGCGTCGGCGCCGCCGCCGTACAACGTCGTCATCTCCAATGTCCCCGGCCCGCGCGAGCGGCTGTACTGGAACGGCGCCGAGGTTGAAGGGATCTATCCGCTGTCCATCCCCACCGAAAACCAGGCGCTCAACATCACCTGTCTGAGTTACGCCAACAATCTCGAGTTCGGGATCGTCGGGTGCCGGCAGGCGGTGCCGCGATTGCAGCGACTGCTGGACTATCTCGAAGAAACATTGCAGGAGTACGAGTAAATCCTGAGCTGTTGACCGACAACGGTTGACCGACAACGGTTGACCGGTTGCGAATTTTTGGAGGACGCATGACCGAAATCACCGACAACCACCGCGCTGTCCTACGCGCCTTGGCCGACACCATCGTGCCGTCGATGCCGCGCGACGACGACCCGACCGGGTTCTGGGCGGCCAGCGGCAGCGCCATGGGTGCCGATGCGGCCGTCGCCCAGGTGATCGGCACCCTTCCCGAGGAGCAGGCCAATGGTCTGCTCAGCCTGCTCGACGGTATGCACGTGTTCGGATTCGCCACCGGCTCGCAGCGCTCCCGCGAGCAGGTGATCCGCAACGTCGCACTGATGGGCGCTGCCCCGGCTGCGGGGATGAAGGCGCTGGCCTCGCTGACCGCCGCCATGGCTTATGCCGTCCCGGACCCGAGCACCGGTGTCAATCCGGCCTGGACGGCGTTCGGCTACGAAGGGCTGCCGCGGATAGCGCCCGGCGGACCGGAGCCGCTGCAGACCTTCACGCCCACCGAGTCCACGTGCGCGGCCGACGTCTGCATCGTGGGCTCCGGCGCGGGCGGTGGTCTGATCGCCGGGGTCCTGGCCAAGGCCGGGCTCAATGTCGTCGTGCTGGAAGCCGGCCAGGCGCGCAACGAGGCCGACTTCATGGGCTACGAGATGCTCGCCTACCAGCAACTGTTTTGGCGCGGCGGAGTCAACGCCACCGCCGACATGAACGTCAGCATGCTCGCCGCCTCCACGTTGGGCGGCGGCCCGACGGTCAACTGGTCCAACTGTCTGCGTACGCCGGAATGGGTGCGCGACAACTGGGCCGAGGAATTCGGGCTCAAAGATGTCGCGACGCCGGACTACGACGCGCACATCGACGCGGTCTGGGAGCGCCTCGGCGTCAACGGCGACTGCTCGGACCTCAACGGTCCGCACTTGCGGATGCGCGCCGGCGCGGACGCCCTGGGCTGGTCGTTCACGATGCTGAACCGCAACGCCGACCCGGAGGCCTATTCGCCGGAGACCGCCGGGCACATCGGATTCGGTGACCGGTCCGGGGCCAAGCGCGACGTCCGCCAAACCTATCTGCGCGATGCCGTCGAAGCCGGCGGCAAGGTGATCGTCGGCTGTTCGGCGAAGCGGGTACTGGTCGAGAACGGCCGCGCCGCCGGCGTCGAGGCCACCTACACCGACCCCGCGACCGGAGCGACGAGGGAGTTGACCATCAAGGCTCCCCGGGTGGTCGTCGCGTGCGGTTCGTTGGAATCTCCTGCGCTGCTGCTGCGCTCCGGCATCGGCGGACCGGCGGTCGGGAAGTACCTCCACCTTCATCCGGCGATGGGATTCCTCGGTATCTACCCGGAGGAGACCACGCCGTGGTGGGGTGCACCGATGACCGCCATGGTGGACGAGTTCGCCAACATCAAAGATGGTCACGGCTTCCTGATCCAGAACGGGCAATGGTCGCCGTCGATCATCATCGCGGGAATGGCCCGGGCCTCCGGCGCTGAGCACAAGGAGACCATCGCCCAACTCGGCCATGCGGCGTTTTCGGTTGCATTCCCCCGCGACCGCGGGCACGGCACGGTCACCATAGACGACCAGGGGAACGCGGTGATCAACTACTCGATGACCGATGAAGTCGACCTACTGGTCGCCCGCACCTCCATCGAGAAGCAGATCCGGCTGCACCACGCCGCCGGCGCCGAGCAGATCATCCCGTTTGGGTCACTCACCCAGCGCTGGCGCCGCGGCGAGGACCTGGAGGCGTTCATCACGTCGGTACAGAACGTGCCGCTGCGGTCCGGTGGGTTGCAGCTGTTCTCGGCACACCAGATGAGCAGTTGCCGGCTGGGCACAGATCCGCAAACCTCGGTGGCCAACACGTCGGGCGAATTGCACGACACCCCGGGGGTCTACATCGGCGACGCCAGCGGCATGCCGACCGCCAGCGGTACCAATCCGATGATCTCGGCGATGTCGCTGGCGCACCGCACCGCCACGAACATCGCCCAAGAAGCCAAGTCCACCGTCAACGCCTGAGGAGAACCCATGACGACAATGATTCCGACCCCGGTCCACGACCGGCTCTACATCGGTGGTCAGTGGACCGCTGCCAGCAGCTCGGAGACCATTCCCGTAGAGAATCCCTATACCGAGCAGGTCATTGCCAACATCCCGATCGGCGACGCGTCCGACGTGAACCGCGCGGTCACCGCCGCGCGCGATGCTTTCCCCGGTTGGGCGGCAACTCCGATCGCCGACCGCGTCGACTTGATCGACGCGATCGCCGAGCGGCTGTCCGGCCGCGGCGACGAGTTGGCCGCCATCATCACCAGTGAAGTCGGCACACCGATCACGCTGTCGCGGCTCATTCAAGTCGGGCTGCCCACCATGTCGTTCTCGGCCATCCGTGGCCTGGTGGACGATATCCACCTCGAGGAGGAGGTCGGCAACTCCCTGGTGGTTCGGGAGCCACTCGGTGTCGTCGCGGCGATCGCGCCGTGGAACTACCCGCTGCACCAGATGGCCGCAAAGGTCGCCCCGGCGCTGGCCGCCGGCTGCACGGTGGTCCTCAAGCCCTCCGAGATCACTCCGCTCTCGACGTTCGCGCTAATGGAGATCTTCGACGAGGTCGGCCTGCCGCCCGGAGTGGTCAATATGGTGACGGGCTGGGGCAACATCATCGGCGAAGCGATGATCACCAACACCGACGTCAATATGGTCACCTTCAC
>JAPLAO010000316.1 GCA_026393245.1 Mycobacterium sp.
CAGCCACAGGGCGTCCTGAACCCCGAGTCGGCGTCGTTGTTTCATCGCCACCTCTCCAGTGAGCCCCGGTTTGCCCTCATTGTGGGGGATCGATGCAACGCACCCTGACGAATGGCCCCAACAGACCGCAGCACGCCGCAATGTTGACGATGTACAGTTTGCTTGTATATCACCAACATTGGGAGGCTGTCGTGTCCGTGACACAGATCGATCTTGACGACGAAGCCCTCGCCGAGATCATGCGGATAGCCGGGGTGCACACCAAGAAGGAGGCCGTGAACCTGGCGATGCGCGATTACGTCGAACGGTTCCGACGGATCGAGGCGTTAGCTCGGTCGCGGGGGCAGGCGGAAGACTGGGACTACGAGGGGTGGCTCGCCGCACGCGCCGAGGAAAAGGCTGCGGGGGCTTGATTCATTTCCTTGCCGACTCCTCTGCCGTCTGGCGGATTCAACGACAACCGGAGATCACCCAGGCATGGGACTCTTCACTGCATAGCGGAGCCGTCGGATCGTGCGAACCGCAACGCGCGGAATTTCGTCGATCAGCGCGCAACGCGAATGAGTTCGATCAGATGAACGAGATGTTTCGCGACGTCTACCCCGACGTGCCGGTACCGAAATCCGTCTGGCAGTGGATCGATTCGGCTCAGCACCGACTCGCAAGCACGGGTGCGGCGCGTGCCCTCTCAGTCGTCGATCTGCTGGTCTGCGGCACTGCGGCGGCCAAAGGCCTCGTCGTTCTCCATGATGACCTCGACTACGAACTCGCCGCTCGTCACCTCCCGGAAGTCACAGCACGACGCATCGCGTAAAGCTACTTGAAGCGGCCGGCAAATCCGCGCAGCGGTAGATCAGCACTGGTGAGCAGTCCCGGCGGTGCCGCCATGACGGATCTGATCGCGTTGAGCGCGGGCATTCCGGTGACGGTCATGCCGATCGAGGCGAACGATGCGGGGTCGGCGAGGTCAACGCCGGGCTTGGGAAAGATCATGTGCTTGTTGTAGACGTACGGGTCGCCGATGATTTGAGTGATGTAGCAGCCCTTGATATTCCAGTGCGGGTCGGTGTGCGGGGTCATCTGCCACTCCAGGTGGGTCTCAATCTTCGGCACACCGTCGACCATGCCCTGATACTTGATATAGCTGGCACCCAGTGACCCCTTCGGCAGCTGGTACCAGCCGAGGTCGACATCGTCGGTGCAGGCACCGAGTTCATGGCTGAACGTGACCTCATCCAGGGTGAGATCGAAGCAGTCGGCCATCAGCAGCACGCTGTCGGCGAAGACGCGGGTGTACTTTTCCAGCATCGCCGGCAGGTCCGGGTGCTCGACGTTCAATCCGTAGCCGACCTCCTTCCAAGTGTCGGCGGAGTGGTGACAGGAGACGTCGACGGACTCAATCGTGGTGATGTTCTCGATCTCGGCGACGTCGATCGAGCACACCACCCCGAGTATCTGGTTGACACCGGGGTTCATCCCGGTGCCGTAGAACGTCGAACCGCCCTTCGCACAGGCCTCGGCCAGCACCTGCGACACCGGCTTACCGGACGGGTGCGGGTGGTTGGTGTCGCGGTGCCACCCGGTGATCCAGTCGGCAGTGGTGACGATGTTGATACCGGCTTCGAGCACCTGCACATACAGATCCTCGTCGGGGAACACCCCGTGGAAGGTCAGCACATCGGGTTTGGCGGCGATGATCTCCTCGACGGTGCCGGTAGCGATGACACCGAGGGGGTCCAGCCCGGCGATCTCGCCGGCGTCACGGCCGATCTTCTCCGGCGTGTAGCAATGCAATCCGATGAGTGTCAGATCGGGATGGGCGCTCATGCGCTTGATCATCTCGGTGCCGACATTGCCGGTGGCGACCTGAAACACACGGATTGGCTTCTTACGGCTGGGTTTCACAGGGCGGACCTTTCGGGATAGAACTGCGATGCCCACGTACGGAACGTCGCGAAGCTGTCGGATTCCGAGGGCGCCAGTGCGGGTGCTTCGCGGTAGCGCTGATGCGACCAGATCTCGATGTCGGCCTCGAACTGTTCGATGATGCTCTGGCCTAAACTCTCGGCCCGCTCAGGGGCTTTCGGTGAATCGTCGCCCGGGCGACGGCCGATGTAGACCGTGAACCGAATATCGCAGGTGCTCTCGTCGACCGGGGTGATGGCCGAAATGGTGCGGTTGTCCACCATGCCCCAACTCTTGGTGACGGCGACGCCGAGACCGCCGTTGATCGCCTCCACGCCGCTGTTGACGTCGTCGATGATCTGGCCGTTATCGCCTTCGAAGGTGATGGTGAAGTCCACGTACGACACCGGGCCGTCGAAGTCGTGGCGGGTGAACAGTGGAACGATCGGGGTTTTGTGCACGAACTTGAAATGCGCGAAGTCGACACCGTTTTCGAGTACGTACTGCGGGTGCAGCGTCACCCGGGTGCGGTGCAGTGTCATTCGCGGGTAGTAGTCGGCTGCGCTGCTGCCGTCGGTGAATCCGGCGAACACGTCCGGCACCTCGAAGGAGGGATGGCCGCCGTCGACATCGTGCCAGATGTAGACCGCGTCGTTGCACTCGGTCACCGGGTAGGTGCGCATCCGGCGGCCCCTGTTGGGCCGCGGCTCATACGGAATGCAGACATTGTGGCCTTGCGTGTCCCACTGCCAACCGTGGAACGGGCATTGAATGACCTCGCCCTCAACGTGCCCGCCGTAACCGAGGTGCGCGCCGAGGTGTTCGCAGTAGGCGTCCATCACGGTGAGTCGGCCCGACTGGGCTCGCCAGGCCACCATGTCGTGGCCGAAGTAGGTCATCCGGTGAACAGCGCCAACCTCGATCTCGGCCGACCAGGCAACCTGGAACCAGCCGGTTGGCGTCATCGAGAGCGGGTCGTTGGACACCTGTCCAGAATCTCAGCCGCCGCTGGCGATGTCTAGTCCCGCTCGAAGTGCTGGTAGTCGATGGGGTTGCGCCAGTTCCCGCCCCATCGCCAGCCGCGGTCGGTGAACGCCCGCACCGCCGCATCACCGGCGTGCAGCAGTCCCAGATCGTCACGAGTGCGGTCGAGGTAGCGCTGCGCGGTCTTTGGCTGAAGGTCGCCGGCGGCGTCGATGTAGGGGTTGACCAACGGGTTGATATCGATGGCGCGGCCGTAGGCGTGCAGCGACCAGGCGGCGCTGCCGGGCAGTACTCGGCAGTTGAACGCCGAGGTGTTGTTGTCCTGCATCGACAACTCGTCCTCGGCGCCGGGGTAATGGTCGACGGTCTGCATCTTTTCGATGGGATAGCGAAGCCGCCGCAGGTCGCCGAAGATCGCAATGACGTCATCGACGACGTCTTCGTTCACCACCAATTGGCCCCGATGGGTGCCGCCGTCGAAGCCGAGGTAGTCAATGTCAATGCGGCGCAACGATTTTGGCTCCACCGGGCCCTCGGGCCGCCAGGCGTCGCCGAGTTCGGCGGCGGTGACGGGATGCACTGTCGCAGGCTGACTCAACGACGGTGTGGATAGTCCGACCGAGGTTTGGGGTGTGGGTGCGGCCGCGGGAACCGATGGCCCGGGTGCGCACTGCACCGTGACCGCGCCGACCGCGGCCAATATCGCAGCGGCGGCAATCCCTCTGAGGTGGTTCACGACAGTACGATCACATCACACCATCCGGATTGGATCGTGGCGCCACGACCGGGAGGAGGCACAGACGTATGACACCCCAGGCTGATGTCACGGTGAGGCTCGCCGCCCAACGCGACGTCGGCGGGATCGTCGACCTCGAATCCCGCTACTTCGTTGACAATCTCGACGCTTCCGCACGGGCGAAGGGTTTCATCTCGATCCTGCACTCCCCGCAATGGTTCGCCGCGGCCGTCGACTCCGGCGGTATGCACGTCGCGGCCACCGCCGACGGGGATATCGCCGGTTTCATCGCGGTCACCGACCCGCCGGACAGCAATGCACCCGACCTTCCCCCGATCGTGCGCGCGATGCTCGACCTCGCCGACACCGTCGACGTCAACGGGAAACCGATTGCCGCGCAACGCTGGGCGCTACGCGGGCCGGTCTGCATCGACGAGGCCTTCCGGGGCTGCGGTATCTACGGAGCATTCAACGCGACCACCGGGAAGTTCTACCGCGACCGCTACGACGTTGGCGTGGTGTTCGTCGCGGCCGACAACCCTCGATCGCTGCACACCACGACCACCAAACTCGGGGCCCGATCGCTGGCGGAATTCAAGGTCGATTCCGCGCGATATCACTTCCTCGCGTTCGACTTCGGCGATAGTGATTCGACGTGACACTCGATCGCCGACGGTTCCTGTTTGCCGCCGCCGCGGGTCTTGCTGCGGCCGGGTGTTCGAGCCCGTCCGCCACGCGCAATGCCGATCCGGCCGGCCCGGTCGCGCTGATCTACCGGGGGCCGGCCAGCACACCGGGGGCTCCCGAGGCGGTCGCCGAATTGCTGAGCGCGGGTCAACGCGCGATGGATGTTCGCTTCGTCGGTCCGGCCGAGCCCGATCAACTCAGCGCCGCCGTGCTGTCCACCGCAGCGCTCTACGTCCAACCCGGAGGCGCCGATGATCTGGATGCCGCATGGAATGCCGTCGCGCCGATCACGTCAGCGCTGCGCACCTGGATTCACGATGGCGGCGCATACCTCGGCTGCTGCATGGGCGGTTTTCTCGCCGGCCGCGATCCAGGCTTCGATCTGCTCCCCGGTGACAGTGTGGAATACAGCGCGAGACCCGGGGCGACCGTGACCAACAACGCCGACACCCTCATCACAGTCGACTGGCGCGGCACGCCCGAGACCGTC
Source organism: Mycobacterium sp. (assembly GCA_026393245.1). Taxonomy (GTDB): domain Bacteria; phylum Actinomycetota; class Actinomycetes; order Mycobacteriales; family Mycobacteriaceae; genus Mycobacterium. Next base: position 4,803 of record JAPLAO010000316.1, read on the forward strand.
TACTTCCAGGGCGGCCCGGCCTTCGCCGTCGACGCGGGGCCCGACGACACCATCCTGGCTCGCTACTCCAATGGCCCTGTCGCGGCAGGGGTTTTCGGCTTCGGCCGGGGTGCGGTCGGAGTCACCGGCCCCCACCCCGAAGCGCCGCTGTCCTGGTACACCGACGCCGGCCTCGAGGTGCCATCACCCCTGCCGCACGCAGCCTTCACCGATCTGGTGACAACGACGCTGGCGCGCCGACGCTGAACCGTCAGGGTTGCCAACCAGCGCGGACGCTAGCGCGGACACCGTCACGCCGCAAATGGCATCCGCGTACTAGTTGATGCGGTGGTTCC
>JAPLAO010000153.1 GCA_026393245.1 Mycobacterium sp.
CACCAGATCGGTACCGGCACGAACGGTCTGCACCACCCGGCCTGCCGCGTTCCGGAAGGCGGTCAATGCCGGTGCATGGATGCGTTCGGGGTCGAGCAGAATGGCATCGGCCGCGACGCCTCTGCGGCGCAGCAACGTCGCCGCCCACAGTCCGTCGCCACCGTTGTCACCGGAACCGACGATGACGCAGATCCTCCGGCCGGCGACAGCCCCCGTGCCGCGACGAAGTTCACCGGCGATCGCGGTGACCAAACCGGTTGCGGCGCGGCGCATCAGCGCGCCGTCAGGCAGCGTGGCCAGCAGTGGCGCCTCGGCCGCCCGAATCTGTTCGGCGGTGTAGTAGTACCGCATCAGGCGCTATTCAACCGTAACGGATTTGGCGAGGTTGCGCGGTTTGTCGACGTCATATCCGCGGGCCCGGGCCACCGCGGCCGCGAAGACCTGCAATGGGATTGTTGACAGCAAAGGCTGGAAAAGCGTTGATACAGAGGGGATTTCGATGATGTGATCGGCGTACGGGCGAACCGTCTCGTCACCTTCCTCGGCGATCACGATCGTGATCGCGCCGCGGGCCTGAATCTCCCGGATGTTGCTCAGCAGTTTGCCGTGCAGCAACGCGGCGTTCTTGGGTGACGGCATCACGACGATCACCGGCAGTCCGTCCTCGATCAGCGCGATCGGGCCGTGTTTGAGTTCACCGGCGGCGAACCCCTCGGCGTGCATGTAGGCCAGTTCCTTGAGCTTGAGCGCGCCTTCCAACGCAACCGGGTAGCCCACGTGACGGCCGAGGAACAGCACCGTCGGCGCCTGCGCGAAGTGACGGCCCAATTCGGTCACCGAGTCCAGGCGGCCGAGCACCTGTTCCACCAGTGCGGGCATCGCCTCCAGTTCGCGAAACTCGCGTTCGACCTCGTCCGGGTACTTGGTGCCACGGGCCTGCGCCAGCGCGAGACCGACGAGGTAGTTCGCGGTGAGTTGCGCCAGAAATGTCTTGGTGGCCGCCACTCCGATCTCGGGTCCGGCGCGGGTGTAGAGAACGGCGTCGGCCTCGCGCGGGATCTGGCTGCCGTTGGTATTGCAGATGGCCAGCACCTTGGCCTTCTGTGCTTTGGCGTGCCGCACCGCCTCCAGGGTGTCGGCCGTCTCACCGGATTGGGAGATAGCGATCACCAGGGTGCCGCGGTCCAAAACCGGGTCGCGGTAGCGGAATTCACTGGCCAGCTCGACCTCGACCGGCAACCGGGTCCAGTGCTCGATGGCATATTTGGCCAGCAGGCCGGAGTGGAACGCGGTGCCGCAGGCGACGATGAATACCTTGTCGACCTCGCGCAACTCCTGATCGGAGAGCCGTTGCTCATCAAGGACGATCCGCCCGTCGACGAAATGGCCGAGCAGGGTGTCGGCGACCGCCGTGGGCTGCTCGGCGATCTCCTTGAGCATGAAGTAGTCGTAGCCGCCCTTCTCCGCGGCCGAGAGGTCCCAGTCGATATGAAAGGGCCGGGCATTGGCGGCGTCGTCATTGCCGTCGAAGTCGGTGATTCGGTAGCCGTCGGCGGTGATCACCACGACCTGGTCCTGACCGAGTTCGACCGCGTCACGGGTGTATTCGATAAAGGCGGCGACGTCGGAGCCCAGGAACATTTCGCCCTCGCCGATGCCGATGACCAGTGGTGTGGACCGTCGCGCCGCGACGATGGTGCCGGGGTCGTCGTCGTGCGCGAACACCAGGGTGAAGTGGCCCTCCAAGCGGCGCACGACGGCCAGCACGGTGGCGACGAAATCACCGGCGGTCTCGCCGTGCTGGTAGGCCTGCGCCACCAGATGCACGGCCACCTCGGTGTCGGTGTCGCTGGCGAACTCAACACCGTGTTCCTCGAGTTCGGCGCGCAGGGTTGCGTAGTTCTCGATGATGCCGTTGTGCACCACGGCGAACTTTCCGGCTGCGTCGCGGTGCGGATGCGCATTGCGATCGGTAGGCCGGCCGTGGGTGGCCCACCGGGTGTGGCCGATTCCCGCGGTGCCACGCAGTTCGTCAGCGTCGGTCTCGGCCAGTGCGGCCTCCAGATTGGCCAGCCGTCCGGCCCGGCGGCGGACCGTGAGTCCACCATGACCATCGAGTATGGCCAGCCCAGCGGAGTCGTAGCCGCGGTACTCCATCCGGCGCAGAGCGTCGACCACGACGTCGCAGGCGGGCCGGTGACCCACATACGCCACGATTCCGCACACGGATAACCAGGATAGTCCGACCGACTCGGCCGGCCGGTTCGGCTACGGTCGGGGGGTGGCCCGCAACCGCAAGCTCTTCACTCCCCTGACCCGGAGTGGCCCGCACCGCGTCCTGCGCGGTGACCTCGGCTTCGCCGGAATTCCGGGCACCGTCTACACACCGGCTTCCGGTCTGGGACTGCCCGGGGTGGCCTTCGGCCACGATTGGCTCACCGGCGCAGACCACTACGCCGAAACCTGTGAGCACCTGGCGAGTTGGGGCTTCGTCGTGGCTGCGCCGGACACCCAACGCGGGTTGGCGCCGTCGGTGCTCACTCTGGCCGCCGACCTCGACGCCACACTCGACGTCATCACCGGGGTGCGACTGGGCCAGGGCGACATCAGTGTGGACCCTGACACACTGGCCTTGGCCGGGCACGGATTCGGCGGTGCGGCGGCGGTGGTCGCCGCAGCGGACGGAACCCGGGCGAAGGTGGTGGCTGCGGTATTCCCGTCGGTCACCAAGCCGTCGGCGGAGCAGTCTGCTGCGGCGCTGACGATTCCTGGCCTGGTGCTCGCCACGCCCGACGACCAGAAATCGTTGCGTACCGACGCACTCGAGGTCGCTGCGGCATGGGACGGGTCCATTCTGCGGGTGGTCGAGAAAGCCGACGCCGCAGACTTTGCCGAGAAGCGCCGCCTGCTGGGACTTCTCGGCTTCCCACCATCGCGCAACAGCACTCAAAAGACGGTGCGGGCACTGCTGACCGGGTTCCTGTTGTTCCACCTGACCGGCGATCCGGCCTACGGCGAGTTCGCCGAACTCGATGCCACGTTGCCACGCACCGCATCGCCGGACCCGGAGGCCCCCGCGGTGACGCATGAGGACCGGATTGTGGCTTTGTTTCGCTGACCGGATATAACCGGTTCATGAGAACCGGCGTATTTCTGTCCTATTCGGGTGGCTTCCGCGAAAGCGTCGAGCAGGTCGCGGTGCTGGAGAAGCAGGGTGTCGATCTCGCTCTGGTCGCCGAGGCGTACTCCTACGATGCGGTCAGCCAGTTGGGCTATCTCGCCGCCAAGACCTCCACCATCGAACTGGGTTCCGGCGTCTTCCCGATTTACACCCGGACACCGACACTGCTGGCGATGACGGCCGCCGGTCTGGACTACGTCTCCGACGGCCGCTTCCGGTTGGGCATCGGGACGTCGGGCCCGCAGGTGATGGAGGGCTTCCACGGCGTGCCATTCGACGCGCCGATGGGCCGCACCCGCGAAGTCGTCGAGATCTGCCGACAGGTGTGGCGTCGGGAGAAGGTCTCCCACCAGGGTAAGAACTATCAGATACCGTTACCGCCGGATCGCGGAACCGGACTGGGTAAATCGCTTCGGCTGATCAATCACCCTGTGCGCGAACGGATTCCAATCCATATCGCCTCGCTCGGTGACCAGAATGTCGCACTGACAGCCGAAATCGCCGAGGGTTGGCAACCGATCTTCTACTACCCAGAACGAGCCGATCGCGTGTGGGGTGATGCATTGCGGGCCGGAACGGCCAAACGCGACCCCACACTCGGCGCACTCGACGTCATGGTGGGTGTCTCATTGGCCATCGGGGACGACGTCGAGGAACGACTGAACTGGGTCAAGCCTCAACTGGCCCTGTACATCGGCGGTATGGGCGCCAAGGGCAAGAACTTCTACCACAACGTCGCCACCAAGTATGGGTTCGGCGAGGTCGCCGATCGCATTCAGGAACTTTATCTGTCCGGGCGCAAGGCAGAGGCGATCGCGGCGGTGCCCGACGAACTGGTGCGCAATATCTCGCTGATCGGCCCGCGGGGTTACGTCAAGGAACGGATCGCGGCCTTCGCCGAAGCCGGCGTGACCACCCTGCTGGCCACCCCCGTGACCGGTGATTCAGCCGAAGACGTCGATTTCATCGAGCAGTTGCAGGCGTTGCTGGACTAGCGCCACCTCATTGGCCGACCCGGGGTAGTTCGTCGGCGGCGATCTCGCACGGGGTGGCGACATCAGCGGCCGCGGCGGGCGCGGGTGGCGGCGGGGCCGCGGGTGGTGGCGACGGTGGCGGTGGGATAGCGGGTTCGGGCGTCGCCACGACGGGTGCGGTGCCGACGGGCCCAGCCGGGGCGACGGGCTCAGTCGGGCCTGGCGAGGCAGTGACTGAGACGGCAGCCGGGACCTCTGCGGCAAGCAGGGCATCCGGACGCGAATGCCGTTCTGGCGCAACCGGTTTGATCTCGTCAACCGGATCTCCAGGTGTCGTGATATCCGTCGTATCGGCGATCTCTGCGGCCGGCGGGGTGTCGGCGTAAGAACCCAGTGTCTGCGCTATCCAGGTGACCAGGCCTGCCAGCGAGCCGCCGATATCCGGTATGCCGGGTGGCGCACCGACGGGTGCGCCGGACGTCCAGCCCTGCCCAGGCGGTACCGACAGGGGCGCTGATACTGGCGCGGGCACCGGTGCGGGAGCCTGATCGGGAACCGGCTGCGGCGCCGGTGGCACAGCTGGCGATTGCTGCGGCGTCAACTCGGCTGGGCGGGCAGGGGTCTCGAAGCGCGGTGCCGGAAGTTCCCCGAGTCGGCTGACAGCCACGTCATAAGCCGCCGCCGCCTCGGTGCCCAAACTCGCTACCGCCGAGAAGTCACCGCTGCGTGCCGCGTCGACCTTGGCATCCACGAGGTGCTCGAGGCCGGCCCGGAGCGCCGTCAACGCAGCCGCCGCTGATCGAAGCGACGTGACAATCTCGGCGGCAGCCGCTGACTGGCGGGCCAGGAATTCACCAGCGCCCGAACCTGAGCCACCGCGCCAACTGTGGCTCAACAGATCGAGCGCCTCCCGATGGATGCGCAGCGCCTCCTCGGCACCCGCGGATGCCGCGGTAAGGGCTGCGGCGTCGGCATCCAGGATGTCGAGGCGCAGTCCGTCTTCGGCGTAATACGAGTCCTGAATCTGCTGGGGCGAATCGGCCACGGCCGCAGCGCCCTGAGCCAGCCGGGACCGGACATCGAGGGTCATCGCAGGGCGCCTTGGGCGCGCGATTCGGCATCGGAATAGCCCTGCGCACCGGCTCGCAGTGCCGCACTCGTCTCTCGCGCCGCAGCAGCCCAGCGTGCGAGATCGGCCACCACCGTGTCCACACCCAATCGGACGGCGTTACCCGCCCGGCCGTGTGCGCGGCCCGCGACCGCGCCGTCGAATTGAAGGCCGACCAATCGGGTTCGCAGCGTACCGAGCACGATATCGGCGGTGATGTCCAGACGCTGGGCGGCCGCCTGCAATGCGGCCGGGTCGACCGATGTTGTTCCCATATCGGGTTTGACGCGAGCATGCCGCTGTCGGTTCCGTCGAACGGATCAGCCTTCGGCGCTGACCGATTTGGCGACCCGGGCAGCCACCTGACGCGCGGTGTCCTCGTCGGCCGCCTCGACCATGACCCGGACTATCTGTTCGGTTCCGGAGGCCCGCAACAGGATTCGACCGGTATGACCGAGTTCGGCCTCGGCCTGGGCCACCGCGTCGCGGACCGCGGGAGCCTGCACGACAGTGGCCTTATCAGCGACCTCGACATTGATCAGCACCTGGGGAATCGAGCGCATCGGCGCGGCCAACGCGGCCAACGAGGAACCCGTCTGCACCATCCGCGCCATCAACCGAAGTCCGGTGAGGATTCCGTCGCCGGTGGTGCCGAACGCGGGCAGCACGATGTGACCGGACTGTTCGCCACCGAGACTGAACCCACCGGAGCGTAACTCCTCAAGGACGTAGCGATCACCCACGCCGGTTGTGCGCACGTCGATCCCGGCCTCCCGCATCGCCAGATGCAGGCCGAGATTGCTCATCACCGTGGTGACCAATGTGTCGGCGACGAGTTCGCCGGACTCGTGCATGGCCAGAGCCAGCACAGTCATGATCGCGTCGCCGTCGACCACCTGACCGCCGGCATCGACCGCCAGGCACCGGTCGGCGTCACCGTCGTGGGCCAACCCGAGATCCGCGCCCCGGGCCACCACCGCCGCCTGCAGCTGCTCAAGGTGTGTTGAGCCACAACCGTCGTTGATATTGAGGCCGTCAGGTTCTGCGTTGATCGCGATGACTCGCACGCCCGCCGCGGTGTAGGCGCGCGGCGCTGCCGCGGATGCCGCGCCGTTGGCGCAGTCGACCACGACGGTCAGCCCGCCCAGTGCTACGCCTGCTGCGGTGGCCACGTGCGCGAGGTAGCGGTCGAGGGCGTCGGGGGCTGCAACCACCCGGCCGATCTCGGCGCCGGTCGGGCGCCCGCCGGGGCCCTGGACGACCAACTCCGCGATGCGCTCCTCGGTGCCGTCATCGAGTTTGTGCCCACCGGGACCGAACACCTTGATGCCGTTATCGGGCATCGGGTTGTGCGATGCGGAGATCATCACACCGAAGTCGGCGTTGTATGCGGCAGTCAGGTAGGCCACCGCCGGGGTCGGAAGCACACCAACCAGTAGTGCGTCCACACCTTCGCTGGCCAGTCCGGCGACCATTGCGGCCTCCAGCATCTCGCCACTGGCCCGGGGGTCACGCCCGACGACCGCGACACGTCTCCCGCCGTGGCCGCTCGACCGCGGTGCGGCGAGGCGCCGGGCCGCAGCCGAACCGAGAGCCAGAACCAGCTCTGCGGTCAGTTCGCGGTTGGCGACGCCTCGCACACCATCGGTCCCGAATAATCGGCCCATCTGGGGTGTCCGATCAGCGCTTGCTGTACTGCGGCGCCTTACGGGCCTTCTTCAGGCCGTACTTCTTACGCTCGATGGCGCGCGGGTCACGGGTGAGGAATCCGGCCTTCTTCAGCGCCGGTCGATCCTCGGGCTGCACCAGGATCAATGCACGCGCGATCGCCAGCCGCAGCGCGCCGGCCTGACCCGAGGGGCCACCGCCGTCGAGATGGGCGTGGATATCGAAGCTGTCCACCCGGTCGACGATGACCAGCGGCGCCTTGATGAGCTGCTGGTGCACCTTGTTCGGGAAGTACGCCTCCAGCGTGCGGCCGTCCAGATGGAACTGGCCGGTGCCGGGCATCAGTCGCACCCGGACCACGGCCTCTTTTCGGCGGCCGACGGTCTGGATCACCCGGTCGAGAATCACCGGCTCGCGGCGCTTGGGTTCGGCGGCCACCTCGGGGACGCCCGCGGGAATCTCTACCGTCTCCGGAGCCGTCTTCGGAGACGTTTCCTGGGCCGCGTCCTCAACGGTGTCCTCGGGGGTCACGTCGGTCACGTCGGTCGTCTCGGTCACATTGTCATCAGTCACTGGGCCACCTGCTTGATCTCGAACGGAATCGGCTGCTGTGCGGAATGCGGATGATCCGGTCCGGTGTAGACCTTCAGTTTCTTCTGGATCTGCCGGCTCAGCTTGTTGTGCGGCAGCATGCCGACGATCGCCTTCTCGACGACGCGGTCGGCATGTTTCTGCATCTCCTCGCCGACCGTGCGGGCACGCAGACCGCCGGGATAACCCGAGTGGCGGTAGGCCATCTTGTTGTTGAGTTTGTCGCCTCCGATGGCGACCTTGTCGGCGTTGACGACGATGACGAAATCGCCGCCGTCGACATTGGGCGTGAATGTCGGCTTGTGCTTGCCGCGCAGCAGTGTGGCTGCTGCAACGGCGAGTCGGCCGAGCACCACGTCGGTGGCATCGATGACGTACCACGAATGCGTGGAGTCACCGGCCTTCGGCGTGTACGTGGACACAGTGGTTACCTCTCCTGTTTCGGGTGGATCCCGGGTGACCCGGGTGCCGGTCGGGCATCTGCGGCCTCGAAAACCCCGGCGACCAGCACTGACCCGGGATCCCTGATTACCCCGCGGAGGAATCCCGCGTGGTACCGCGTACCGAGAGAAGAGACTACCTGCGACGATCCGCGCAGGTCAAAACGCCCGCCCGGGGCGACCAACCCGGCTGCTGTGCGGTCCCGACGGCTCTCCTCCGTCGAAACCGCACGGCAGCCGGATTAGTGCGACACGCACGGCAGCCGGCGGTGGACTGGAACTACACAGGGTTGGACGCTCACCGTCGTGCGTCGGTTCCAGTTTCCTGAGCGGAACGCACCGCATGCTCGCATGGCTCACGGATGGCGTCCTGGCGGTCCGGGGCGCTCTGGCAGCCGACGCTGATCCGCGTCGAGCCGGCCAGCACGACCACCCATCGGATTACGCGACCAGGCCGGATCTCCCGGTAGGTCACCGCCGGACGGCCGGCCACCTCGTCGGCCGGGTCGAAATCCACGAATACCCCGGGGTCCTGCTCGGTGATCCCGCGTTGTAGCACCGCGGCTGCTTGGGCCAGCGTGGTCTCGGGCGCGTAGGTCTGGGTGATGTGTAGGGCGAGGTCGGCATCAACTGCCGACCGGACCTGCATACGGCGCGACCCGGGCCCGCCGGTGACCCGCTCGACGATCCAGTCCGGCGGAACGCCTACCGCGATGCGGCCCTCCACGAGGATTTCGGCCTGCGCGACGGGATCCTGATCGGCTGGGGGCGGCGCGACCGGTGGCCTGCTGGCCAAGCCGACGGCGGCTCCGATCACCAGCATCACCGCCGTTACCGCGATGAGCAGGCGCGCCGCGCTAACAGCCCGGCGCGGCGTTACGACGTCTGCGGCACAGTTGGCGACATCCGCATCGCACACCGTAAAACCATGACGGGACAGTGCTTTTCGAATCAATGCCGCGGTGTGTGCCGAACCTGGGATTCCCGGCGGAGCGTCGAGGAGAACCACGTCGGACTCGGCCAACGCCACGACAGTATCAACGACCGGTCCGAGGTCAGCGCGGTCCAGCACCCGCGTCGTCGAACCACTGCATACCGCGATGAGTTCGCCGGCGATCTCGATGACCGGCCCGGTTTCCGGGTGACCACGACGGACCAACTCGGATCGGCTCATCGCGACGACACCGCCGACGGCTACCGCCGTCGTCGCCCCGATGACCCGGTCGACCCGCGCCCGCGACCACCAGGACGGGTGCACAACCACCACCGAATCGCGGCCCGTTCCCAAGGTGGTCGAGATCAGCGAACGCCACAGATCCGCGACACCAACCGGACGATCGCCGATCAGTGCGACCGGGTCGTCGATCCCGTCGACGGCCGCCGACACCAGCGCCACATCCGACTGTTCGCCGGAACCGCCGTGCAGTGCTCGCACGGTCGCGGGTCCGACTTCCAGAACGCTGGGCACCACCTCAGGCTAGGGCCGCACGCGATCCGGTCGCCGCACCGATGCACAGGCAGCGCAGCCCGAGTCACCGCCGGCCG
>JAPLAO010000075.1 GCA_026393245.1 Mycobacterium sp.
CATTCCCGGTGTTTTCCGTGAGCCGCTGCCGCGCATCAGCCTCGATTCGCTACCCGAGCAGGGGGCATGGCTGCAGCCGTTCCGGCCGCTGTCCGCGCTGCTGACATCGCGACTGTGACCAACGGCAGACTGTGACACCGGCAGACTGTGAGCACCGGCGAAGCCGCCGCAGATGTGATGTGTAGTTAGGAGATCGCTTGTTCGCCTGGTGGGGTCGGACCGTTTACCGGTACCGGTACATCGTTATCGGTCTGATGGTGACGCTGTGTATCGGCGGCGGCATCTTCGGCATGGACCTGGGCAAGCACGTCACCCAGAGCGGGTTCTACGACGACGGCAGCCAGTCGGTACGCGCGTCACTGCTCGCCGACGGCGCCTACGGACGCGACACCTCAGGCCATATCGTGGCGATCTACACCGCGCCGGACGGCAAGACCGTCGACGACCCCGAGTTCAGCAAAAAGGTCCTCGACAACCTCGCCAAGGCCCAGAAAGACCACCCCGACGAGATTCTGCGGTCTGTCGGCTACTTCAATAACCCCGAGATGCTGTCGAACATGGCGGATGCGAGCAAGAAGCATGCCTTCATGTCGATCCAACTCAAGGGCGACGACGACGACACCATCCTGAACAACTACAAGTTGGTGGCCACCAGCTTCGCGATCCCCGGCGTCGACGTGAAACAGGCCGGCCTGCAACCGCTGGCCAGCGAACTGACCGGAACCATCGGTGAGGACCAGCAGCGCGCCGAGGTGGCCGCGATCCCCCTGGTCGCGGTGCTGCTGTTCTTCGTCTTCGGCGGTGTGGTGGCGGCCAGCCTCCCGGCCATCATCGGCGGTCTGTCCATCATGGGCGCACTGGGCATCATGCGCCTGGTCGCCGACGTCGCGCCGGTGCACTTCTTCGCGCAGCCCGTCGTGACACTGATCGGCCTGGGCATCGCAATCGACTACGGCCTGTTCATCGTCAGCCGGTTCCGAGAAGAGATCGCCGAGGGCTACGACACCGAGGTCGCGGTCCGACGCACCGTGATGACCGCCGGGCGGACCGTGGTGTTCTCCGCGGTCATCATCGTTGCCTCATCGCTGCCGCTGCTGCTGTTCCCGCAGGGATTCCTGAAGTCGATCACCTACGCGATCATCGCCTCGGTCATGCTGGCCGCGATCCTGTCGATCACCGTGCTCGCCGCCATCCTGGCCGTCCTCGGCCCAAACGTCGACGCGCTCGGGGTTCGCACCCTGCTGCGGGTGCCGTTCCTACGCAACTGGCCGGTCTCCCGAAAGATCATCGACTGGCTGGCTGAGAAGACCCAGAAGACCAAGACCCGCGAGGAGGTCGAGAGCGGCTTCTGGGGCAAGTTGGTCAACCGGGTGATGAAGCGGCCCCTGCTGTTCGCCGCCCCCATCGTCGTGCTGCTGATCCTGATGATCATCCCGCTCGGAAAACTGGCACTCGGCGGCATCAGCGAGAAGTACCTGCCGCCGAATAACTCGGTTCGCGTGGCGCAGGAGGAGTTCGACAAGATCTTCCCCGGTTTCCGCACCGAACCGCTGACGCTGGTGCTGCAGAGCGATAACGGCCAACCGGTCACCGATCAACAGGTCGCCGAGGTCCGGAACAAGGCGATGGAGATCAGTGGGTTCACCGACCCCGACAACAATCCCGACGCCATGTGGAAGGAACGTCCGTACCTCGACGGGGCATCCAAGGATCCATCGATCCGGGTGATCCAGAACGGTCTGGTGACCCGCAACGACGCGGCGAAAAAAATCAGCGAGTTGCGATCCATCACCCCGCCTCGGGGCGTGGAGTTGTTCGCGGGCGGCACACCGGCACTGGAGCAGGACAGCATCCACAGCCTGTTCTCGAAGTTGCCGCTGATGGTGCTGCTGTTGATCATCACCACGACCATCCTGATGTTCCTGGCGTTCGGATCGCTGGTGCTGCCGATCAAGGCCGCGTTGATGAGCGCACTCACACTGGGGTCGACGATGGGCGTTTTGACGTGGATGTTCGTCGAAGGCCACGGCTCCGGGGTGATGAACTACACGCCCCAGCCACTGATGGCGCCGATGATCGGGTTGATCATCGCGGTGATCTATGGCCTCTCCACCGATTACGAGGTCTTCCTGGTCTCCCGCATGGTGGAGGCCCGCGAGCGTGGCATGTCCACCACCGAGGCGATCCGAATCGGCACCGCCACCACCGGCCGGCTGATCACCGCGGCCGCCCTGGTGCTCGCCGTAGTGGCGGGCGCGTTCGTATTCTCCGATCTGGTGATGATGAAGTACCTCGCCTTCGGTCTGCTGATCGCTCTGCTGCTGGACGCGACGATTGTGCGGATGTTCCTGGTGCCGGCGATCATGAAGATGCTCGGCGACGACTGCTGGTGGGCGCCGCGATGGATGAAGCGCCTGCAGAACAAGATCGGTCTCGGCGAGATCTACCTGCCGGACGAACGCAAGCGGCCGGGCTACGGCGAACCCGAGGTGGCTCTCGTCGGCGCCGCGGTGAGCGCTGCCCCGGTGAGCGCTGCCCCGGCAATCGCTGCCCCGGAGATCGAGGCGCCCACGACGCGGTTCCGGACCGCCAAGGCCGACGACGGTCGGGATATCGGTTCCTGGCTCGGCGAACTGCGCAATAAGGCGCGGCGGACGGCGGGCGTCGAGTCGTCGGAGGAGCCCACCGAGGTGAGCGCCGGACCGTCGATCGCGCCGGTGCTCACCGAGGACGTGATCGCCGGGGACGCCACCACCGCGATTCCCCGGCAGTCGCCGTCGATCTCCGCCGAGGCGACCCGGGCCATCCCGGTGAGCCGGCCGGGGTCCGTGGACTCCGATGTGGCGACCGAACAACTCAACGCACGCGCCAAAGGCCGGGGCTAAACCGCGGGGATATCCGGTTGAGGCGCCATGATGAGCGACCCGTCGCCGGCCTCCAGGTGCGCCGCCTCGACGGCGGGGTCGGAAGCGGCCAGCACCCGGATGGCGCTGTTGAGGAAGGCCAGTAGCGGCACGGCCAGCAGTGCCCCGACGATGCCCGCCACCACCGCCCCGGTGGAGATGGCCAGCACGATCGCCAACGGGTGGATCGACACGGCCCGGCCCATCACCACTGGCTGCAGGACGTGGGCCTCCAACTGCTGGACGGCGA
>JAPLAO010000016.1 GCA_026393245.1 Mycobacterium sp.
TGGCCAAGGCCGCCTATCGGCGGGGAGGCCTCGACGAAGTCGAGCTTGAGGGGGTGCTTCGGGAGTTGGCCGCTGTGGAGCGGTAACGGGTAGCCGGCAGCCTCGCGCTGCACTGACCCCACCGCATCCATCAACCAACAACCGAAGGAGATCTCTATGACTGACAACAACAATCAGCAGTACCCCTCGTGGGAACACGACCCGGAAATCCATGGCTACTGGGTCGTTCGCGGGCGACTGCTCGCGACCGAGTACCCCGGCGCCAAGGACGAGGAGAAGGCCCGGCGGAAGCTGCGGGTCCTGCTCGACGCCGGAGTCAACTCGTTCGTCGACCTCACCGAGGCCCGCGAACCGGCCGGTGGCGGAAAGCCCATGGTGCCCTATAGCGGGTTGCTGGGCCCCGGTGTCGCCTATGAGCGGTTCGCGATTCCGGACACCTCCGTCATCGCCGATTCCGAGTATGACCGAATCCTCGACTACATCCGGGTCGAGCTCGATGCCGGCCGAGTGGTGAACGTGCACTGCTGGGGAGGAAAGGGTCGGACCGGAACCGTGGTGGGCGCCTGGCTCATCGACAACGAGGGCGTCGGCTATCCGGCGGTGATCGATCGCATGCAGGTGCCGCGTCGCGGAACCAGCAAGGCGCCTCATCCGGTTCCGGACACCGAGGAGCAGCACGACGTCCTTCGCCGGCGCGCTCAGCGAAGGGAGGCCTGACATGACCAACCGGGACTGGTTCGAGAAACTCGTCGGGTTCAGCGAGAGCGACGGCTATGAGGCCGTTCAGAGCCGGTTGACCGTCGAGGGCGATGAACTCGTCTCGACGGTCAACGGCAAGCGCTACGGCATCGGCGAGCTGACGCTGCCGACACTGGCCGAACTGCGTGCCAGGGTCAATCCGGCTCTGGGGCAACGCAGTTCGGCGCGCATCGAGGTCGCTGATGTGCAGAAGCTGCACTCGGAACCTGAGTACGAAGGTGCACTGTTCCAGGTCGCCTCCCAGTTCAACCTGCTGGAAATGACCTCGGAAACCGTTACCCCCGAGCGGGGTGTGACCGGCTACATCTACGACGGCACTCAGGGGCCGGCGTGTGCGATGGCGGCCGCCGCGGGAACGATCTACCGGAACTACTTGGTTCCGGTGGGCGATCGTGTTGGGCAGACCCAGGACAATCAGCTTGATGCGCTCGCGGGTGTCGGAGCCGCACTGTCGGATCACATCGGGCTGCCGGTGAGCGAGCTGTGGAACATGCAGAACGGTTACGCGCTCTGCACCGCGAAGGGCCTGACGGCGATAAGCCATCTCCTGGACACCGCCTCCGAGGAGGTGATCGACGAGTTGCGCAGCACGCTGGCCATCGGTCTGCATCGTGATGTCGAAGTCACCGACGGCAGCGGCCGTCGCGTTTCGCAGGCCTATTGCTCAGCACTTCCCGTCGCCTACTCGTCGCACGGTAGGGGAAGCTGGGAGCCGTTCGCGCGCTTGGTGTTACAGGCCTCGTATGAGGCGGTCATGCTGGCCGCGGTCGAGCAGGCGAGCTGCGGTGGCTCCAACACGGTGCTGCTGACCCGTATCGGTGGCGGTGTCTTCGAAAACGGGGACGACTGGATCGACAGCGCCATCGAGCGGGCGATGGACCTCGTGAAAGATGCCGGCCTGGAGATCATCTTCGTGGCTCATCGGGCAGCGACCCCGGGTGTCCAGGCGATCGTGGACAGCTACGCGGCTGCGGCAAAGCCCACAGTTGGCGAGGTTGTGGCGCGCGCGCAATCTGGCGCCAAGGCGACGGGCACGCGTCTCGATCCAGCTGCCACCATTGCCGCCAAGGGCGCTGATCGGCGGTGAGCATGCCGTGGCTGGCGTGCGCTGGCGGGTTGATCGGTTCGGATCAAGCTGCCCAAGCGCACGCAGATCTGCGCGACCTGTCGATGGACATGTTCCCGTAACCGACACGTTTCGGTGGGCCGTCAGCACTGCTGAAACCGGGGGTAGACGACTATGACCGTCTCTGCTAGCGTGTTCACTCCGCAGTAGAAATTCAACTATGAATTAGGTGTGAACTACTACCAGGTCCGGTTGTGAACTAGTAGGGAACGGGGGCTGTAATGCCTTTTAAGCTGAATAAGAGGCGTGGCAGGACTATCCGTGTCCCGCTGCCTGCCGGGCAGGCGTACTACAGCCACTATGACTGTGAACCAGTCGACGACCAGTTGATACCGCGGAAGATACTATTTCACTCCGGTGGCGGCGAGGCTCCGTGGATCACTATGGGCATTGAAACCGAGTCAGACGGTGCCACCGCAGCCCCCGTGCGCGGCAAGCACCTCGAGGAGATCGACATCGAGACGTTTGTGTGCGACATCGTCGCGGCCTGCGCGCAACAGATCCTTCCGCTGGCGACGGGGCTCTTTGCGATCGAAGGGCCGGCCGCCACCGACCAACGGCGCGTTGTCGATCAGACGCAGCGCCGACGAGATCCAGGGGATAAGGAACTTCTCCATCAGGTAGCCGCCATCTACACAAGCAACCTTGATAAGCCGATCGCGGCGGTGATGCGTGAACTGGATATGAGTCGCAGCACCGCGGGCCGGTGGGCCAACAGGTGTAGCGCGGCGGGGCTGCTGCCGGCGGTCGAGAAGATGGGAAAGCAACGGGTATGACCTACGCGCCAATCCGGCAGCACGGCTACCTTGGCTTGCCCTGGCCCTGGCCGGATGAGTTCCGTGCCGCCGTCGAGCACTTGTCGCGCCCGTTCGGCCCGCGGCCCAAGCGACTGCTTCCGCCGGATCCGTCGGCGGCCGCCCTGGCTCAGGTCGTCTCGACTCAGAACGAGCTCGATCGGCTCTTGGCCGACAAACCGCCGCTGTGGGCCTGGGCGGTATTCGCGTCATCATTGCTGCAACGTCGCAATGCTGTGGTGTCACGACTCCGCAACTGCGCCTCGAGCTACCATCCTCGGCCGGGCGCAGCGCTGACGGCGCGGTCCTATGCCTATCTGGCGCGGGAGACGACGCAGGGGATCAT
>JAPLAO010000024.1 GCA_026393245.1 Mycobacterium sp.
CGCGCCCCGGTAGCTGCGATCTCAGGGAGTCGACGAACACCTGACCGACGAAGCCAAGGCCGGGTGCCTCATTGGTCCCGCGAGCGAAGATCACCTCGACGTTCGGGAACGGGTTAGCGGAGGCGGCGGGAACGCCGATGGGTCCTCTCAGCAGTGCCACGGCCGTCACGACCGTGGCACCACTGATGCGACGGATGCTGGGAACTCCCATCCGCCAGCCTCCCCTATCGGCCGGGGCCGACTGGCCCGAGTCCACCGACTCCAACAGGCCCGACAGGTCCCAGCACCGGACCAACGCCACCGACCCCGACAGGTCCGACCGGCCCGACGACGGGACCAACGCCACCAACCCCGACAGGTCCGACCGGTCCGAGGATCGGATCGGGGCCGACGCCGATGGGGCCAACCGGGCCGAGGATCGGCATGCACGAATTCGTCACAGCGTCCCAGTACAGGGTGGCGGGATCACACCAGTCAGCGTGGCTCACCGCGGGTGCTGCGAGTGCGGTCAGCGGGACGGCTGCCAACGCGAACGCGAACGCGCCGAGTGCACGGTTGAACTGTGGCCGGGTCTTCATGAGGACCTCATTTCTGTGTCTGATTAACGCTTGAGGGGAACCGCTATGAACCACATCGGGTTGCGGATTGACTTCGTTACACAGTTTAGCCACTGATTTTTAGCTCCAAAAAATAATGGACTCATGGCAGAACTTCTTAGCGACGCTTTAGCCCCGGGGGCCCTCGGCCTTAATTTCCGTCCCTACCGTCAGAGTCATGTTGCTCGATATCCGATGGCTCCAATTCCTACTGAAGCGGACTGCCCGCTAATTCTCGCGCTTCGGGCTGCCCGCATCCGTAGCGATCGCGAGCCCAAGGTCGGTGAGTAGTGCGTGCGCTGCTCGGCGCCCACTCACCAAAGCTCCCTGGATAGACGACGTATCACGGTGGTCGCCGGCGACATAGAAGCCACCGCCCGTGCGTACCGGCCGCTGCAATTCGAAGGGCACCGGCATCGCCGGTAGCGCGTAGGGAATCGGATAGGTCGCGAGGAGTTCCCAGTCGCGCGTCGGAAGGCCGTACAACCACGCAAGATGCTCGCGCACAGCGTTCTCGTCCCCAGGCGAGTCCCACACACCGAGCGCCGACGCCGAAATCAGCGCGGCGCCGGCCGGTGCGTATTCGGGTGCGGCATGAGTGAGCACCACGGTGTTGACAAGTGGTCCGCGGCGATCGCCGTCGAGGATGAGCACCGCCTGCCCGTCGGCAAGGTCCTCGGGCGCACAGGTGGGCCGGAAGTACCAGGTTGTCACCGAACGCGCCGCCGGGGCGTGGATCTCTCCGATGAGTCCGGCGGCCGTCGTCGGATCGGTCGCGACGATGACAGCCTCGGCTCGGAGCGCGTCGCCGCCGACGATATTCACAGCCTCAGCCACGACCGACGCAACCCGGTGGCCGAGTCGAACATCGAGCCCGGTCGAAAGTTGTTCGGGGATGCGCGCCATACCCAGTGCCGGCACGCCCGGAGTGCCCTGGACGAAGGACTTCAGCACCACATCAAGGAAGCGCCGCGACGTCGTCAGCTCGGAATCCAGGAAGACCCCGGACAGGAACGGGCGCAGCAGCCGCTCCATCAGCGTCCGGTCCGCACCGGCGCGGCGCAGCGCCTCCTCGGTCGTGACGTCGGGGTCAGTCTCCAGGGATTCAACGGTCCGGACGGCGCGAGAGACCGCATAGGCGCCGAAGCGGGCTGTCGACACCGGTGAGCCGATGCGCGCCACGAGCGACGGGACCAACCAGGACGGCGCGCGCCGTGGATCGGCGACTCGGTCCACCCGACGGCGCCCGGCCCGGTTGACCACGATCCGCGCGCCCGCGATGAAGGGCCTCAAGTCGAGTGCCTCGTGATCGAGGACACGAGCCCCCTCGGGGTAGGCCGGGTTGTACAGCTGGAAGCCGCGATCGAAGCGGAAGCCGTCGACGAGGTCCGTGCGCACGCGCCCGCCCACGCCGTCTGACGCTTCGAGGATCGTTACCTCGACACCATGGCGGGCGAGGTGACGTGCGGCAGCAAGACCGGCCAGCCCTGCTCCCACGACGACGACAGCCATGGCGGTCAGGTTAGTCGCCCCGGGGTCGCGATACTGATGGCATGACACCGCGCTACGTGGAAATCGCATGACACCTCAGCGCCTCCCCGATCCCCCGGCGCACGATGAGATCCACGCGTGGGTGATGGGCCATCTCGGGCATCTGTGCGCGCCCCAAGCATCAGCAACAGCCGGGTCCCCGCGCGGCGGCCAGTCAGCGGCGGATGCGGCGCTCCAGGCCTACGACGTGGCCGGGTATGCGCGGCGGCGCAACAACGTTTGGCCGCCGGGAACCCGCGGCGCGTCGCGACTGTCGCCCTATATCCGGCATGGGCTACTGACGCTGCGTGAGGTGTGGGATCACGTGGCCGGGGGTCCGCAAAGCGACGTGACGAAGTTTCGCGATGAGTTGCTCTGGCAGGAATACGCGCGACATCTTTACGCGCGCTTGGGAACAGCGTCCCGTCGCTCGTTTCGGTTCGCCGTCGAGGAGCGCACCGCTGATACCGGTCCGGCATCCATCAGCAATCCGTGGTCATCATCGGCACGGTGCCTGGACTCGTCCTGGTCGGAGCTGGTATCCAGCGGTTGGCTCACCAATCAGACCCGCATGTGGCTCGCCTCGCAGTGGAGTGTCCGCGAGGGGCTGGGCTGGCGCGACGGCGAAGACCTCATGTACCGACACCTGGTGGACGGCTCTCGCGCAGCCAACCGGCTGGGCTGGCAGTGGACCGTCGGCGCACTCACCGGCAAGGCGTACGGATTCTCCCGATGGCAGGTGGAGAAGCGCGCACCGGGTCTGTGCGCGACCTGCCCGCTGGAACAGAACTGTCCGATCACGGACTGGCCTGCCACCCAGGAGCGGGAGCCCCTTCCATTCAGCGACCCCCGACTGCGGCGCGACGATAACCTCGAGGCGACGGCCGGACCCGCGACAGCCCAGCAGTCGGCAACGCCAGAGGCCGTGTGGATGACCGCGGAGAGCCTCGGCGATCGCGACCCCGCGGCTGCGGCACATCCGGATCTGCCCGTGGTGTTCGTCTTCGACGAGCCACTGCTGCGCCGGTTGCGGCTTTCGGTGAATCGGCTTGTCTTCCTTGCGCAGTCGGTTGCCGACCTCTCCACCCGCAGGGAAGTTCAGCTGTGGCTCGGTGACCCGGTCGAGGTACTCCAGGGCCGGCGACTGGCCGCCACCTTCGCACCCGTCCCGGGCTGGAAGTCCCGGGCCGCCCGCCTCGATGTGGTCGCGGTGCATCCATGGCCGTGGCTCCAGCGCCCGCGGGCCGGATCGATCAGCTCGTACACCGCATGGAGTAGGGGACGATGATTGTGATGCTTCAGTCGAGTCCGGGTAGTCCATCGAGGCTCACGGCGTTGCTCTTGGCCCGGTAGGCGACGAGTCCCTCGGGCCCCTTTTTCTCCGACCACAGGTCGAGCACGTCGCGATCGGCGACGTAATCCATCCGCGGCACCGCGTAGCCGCAGGAGTCGGCGATCCGATCCACGTCAATGACGATGATTGATCGGGTTCCCGGATTCCGCGGGAACCGCTGCACCAGTTCTGCGAACTCGGCATCGTCAGGCACCACTACGCGACCACCTCCGTGCAGCCGAACGATCTGTGGCCGCCCGTCGAACGCCGTGAACATCAGCACGATCCGGCCGTTTTCACGCAGATGAGCGATCGTCTCCACGCCACTGCCGGTGAGATCGAGATACGCGACGGTCGTGGGCCCCAGCACCGCGAACGTTGCGCTCCCGCCCTTAGGTGACGCATTGATCAACCCGTCGCCGGCCAGCGGTGCGGTGGCGACCACGAACATCGGCTGCGCGGTGAGCCACGCAGCCATCTGATCATCGATCTGTCTGAAGACCTTCGCCATGGGGCAAGGCTACAAGGGCCTTCGCGGACGGGGCCGGGGTCGATGACGGACTCAAAAAGCCGCCACGGCGGATCCTGGCGAAGCGCAGCGGTCGACCGGATGTATCGTCGAATGCACCAATCTAGGCCCGGAGTGCGAGACGTGGAGAACGAGCCAGACAACGACGCGGTGTATCCACCCCGTCCGGACAATGCCGATGACGCTTACAGTGCCGCGTCGCGTACTCGCGGGAACATCCGCTCACAGGAGCCGGGGGTTACCCGGCCGCGCCCCGCCACTGTGGCTGAGGCGCGCGCGCGGGACAAGGCGCGAAAGGCGCGCGAAGTCGCCGAGGAGTTCGCCGCGGAGCAGGCCGCCAACGCAGAGGACAGACGCCGCCAGAACAGGAAGACCCTGATGGGGGCGGTGGCCGTGGTCGGGGTGGTCGGGGTGGTTGCCCTCGGCTATCAGATGTCCAAGAGCGACCCGGAAATCTCGGCCAGCTGCGTGGACGAGAACAGCGTGGTGGTGTCGGACAGCTATTGCGGATCGGGGTCTCCGGGCATAGGCGGCGTTTTTATTTTTGCGGGTGCGCCGTACCGCTATTACTACGGCGGTGCGACCGGCGGTGTGGGTACCGTCGCTACCGGAGGGACCCTGACACAGCCCCGCGGCACCACCGCCAAGACCAAGTCCGGCTCGTCGATCAGTCGTGGCGGCTTCGGGTCGTCCAGCGTGGGTAGTGCGGGCGGCTGAATGCGTCGGGAACACCGGGCTCCCCGGCCGGATTGGGAGCAGATCGTCGCCGCCCAGGGCATGTGCTTCGATGAACCCGCCCGTTACGCCGACGGCTCGATTCGCCCCTACTGGGATGAGTCTGTGCACTACGTCTTCGACATGGACGAGGTGTTGTCCATGGAGGCTAGCGTCGAGGTCCTTCACTCGATGTGCCTGGAAGCGGTCGAGCAGGTGGTGCTCACAGAACGGTTCGGAGACTTCGGGCTGCCGGAGTGGTGCTGGGAGCCCATCGCGAAGTCTTGGCGGCGCAGCGACCCGCACGTGTACGGCAGGTTCGATTTGCGTTACGACGGAAAGCGGCCTCCGGTCCTGCTGGAGTACAACGCAGATACCCCGACCACGTTGCTCGAGGCCGCGATTCTGCAGTGGCACTGGAAAACCGCCGTCTTCCCCGACGACGACCAGTGGAACTCCCTGCACGAGCGCCTGGTCGAGCGCTGGCAGGAGATCCGGCTGCGGCTGGCCGGTGAGGAAATTCATTTCACATGGTCGTCAGCCGATATGACGGGCGAGGACAACGTGACGCTTGCCTACATGCAAGAGTGCGCAGCCGAAGCGGGCCTGCACACGGTGGCCCTGGCGATCGAGCAGCTCGGTTATGACAGTGACCTTGAACGCTTCGTCGATCTCGAGGAAGCGCCGATCTCGTCGTTGTTCAAGCTCTACCCGTGGGAGTGGGTGCTCGACGACGAATTCGGCCGCCGCGCAGTGGATCTCCTGCCCGAAACGATGTGGGTGGAGCCGCTGTGGAAGACGCTGCTAAGCAATAAA
>JAPLAO010000081.1 GCA_026393245.1 Mycobacterium sp.
CTCGGCGAAGTGCGGGTGGGCGTTGTACCAGCCGACGAAGTCGACGGCCGGCACGCTGCCGGGCAGGTCCTCGCCGGGGATTCCCATGGTCCGGTCGGACTGGGTGCCCACCGCGTAGACCACCGCGTCGTAGCGGTCGGCAAGCTCGTCGACCGAGACATCCTGTCCCACAGTGATATTGCCGAAGAACCGGAACCGGGGGTCGGCTGAGGTCTTCTCGAAGGTCCGGCTGATCGACTTGATCTTCGGGTGGTCCGGCGCCACGCCGGAGCGCACCAAACCCCAAGGCGTCGGGAGCATTTCGAGCATGTCGACGCGCACGTCGGGGCCCTCGGCGGTCACCGATCCGTCGGCGAACTTCAACAGCGACGCCGCGGCGAAATACCCGGAGGGGCCGGCGCCGACGATCGCGACATAGTACGGACGCATGGCTTCATCTCCTCGTGGTCGAAGTGATGGTAGCCGCGGCGGTAATCTCAAGCCTCGTGGACCTCGATCGACAGTCTGACCTCGCCGCCCTGGACACCACGTTGACCACGGTGGAGCGGGTGCTCGATATCGAGGGTTTGCGCGGCAGGATCGAGAAACTCGAACACGATGCCTCCGATCCCAAACTGTGGGACGACCAGGCCAACGCGCAGCGAGTGACCAGCGAGTTGTCCCACGCCCAGAGCGAGTTGCGCCGCGTCGAGGGCCTGCGCAGCCGCCTCGCCGACCTGCCGGTGCTCTATGAGATGGCCGCCGAGGAACAGGGCGCGGGTGCCGAGGACGCATTGGCGGAGGCTGACGCCGAGTTGAAGTCCTTGCAAGCCGACATCGAGGTACTCGAGGTCCGCACCCTGTTGTCGGGGGAGTACGACGAGCGCGAGGCGCTGGTCAGCATTCGGTCCGGTGCCGGCGGGGTGGACGCCGCCGACTGGGCCGAGATGCTGATGCGGATGTACATCCGGTGGGCTGAGCAACACAACTATGGCGTCGAGGTGTTCGACACGTCCTATGCCGAGGAGGCCGGCATCAAGAGCGCCACCTTCGCGGTGCATGCGCCGTACGCCTACGGCACGTTATCGGTGGAGCAGGGCACCCACCGGCTGGTACGGATCAGCCCATTCGACAACCAGGCCCGCCGCCAGACCTCTTTTGCCGAAGTCGAGGTTCTGCCGGTGACCGAGACCACCGACCACATTGAGATTCCCGAGCTTGACCTGCGCGTCGACGTCTACCGCTCCAGCGGTCCGGGCGGCCAGTCAGTCAACACCACCGACTCCGCAGTTCGACTCACCCATATCCCCACGGGTATCGTCGTGACCTGCCAGAACGAAAAATCGCAACTGCAGAACAAGGTCTCTGCAATGCGGGTGCTGCAGGCAAAACTGCTGGAACGCAAGCGCCTCGAGGAGCGCGCCGAGATGGACGCGCTCAAGAGTGACGCGGGCAGCTCCTGGGGCAACCAGATGCGGTCCTACGTTCTGCACCCCTACCAAATGGTCAAGGATCTGCGGACCGAGTACGAGGTCGGCAATCCCGCGGCGGTTCTGGATGGGGACATCGACGGGTTCCTGGAAGCGGGAATCCGGTGGCGTAATCGACGAGATGACGACGACTGAGTTTCTAGCTTTGCCCATCGCCGCAGGCGACCACGACGCCGGTGTCGCCCCCGTCGGTCTCGAGCCTGCCGGTCACGACCCCGCCCGCGCCCGGTGCCGCAACATCGGCGACGCCCGCGCCACCGGCGCGGTAACGACCGGCCACCCGGCTAGACTGGCGTGCCGTGATGATCTCCCTTGACCATGTCACCAAGCAGTACAAGGCGTCGGGCCGCCCGGCGCTGGACAACGTCAGCGTCAACATCGACAAGGGTGAGTTCGTCTTCCTGATCGGACCATCCGGTTCGGGCAAGTCCACCTTCATGCGGTTACTGCTCGGAGAGGAAATGCCGACCGCCGGTGAGGTCCAGATTTCGAAGTTCCACGTCAACAAACTGTCCGGCCGGCATATCCCCAAGTTGCGGCAGGTCATCGGCTGCGTCTTCCAAGACTTCCGGCTGCTCCAGCAGAAGACGGTGTTCGAGAACGTGGCCTTCGCCCTGGAGGTCATTGGCAAGCAGTCCGATGTCATCAAGAAGGTGGTGCCGGAGGTACTCGAGATGGTGGGGCTGTCCGGTAAGGCCGCCCGACTACCCGGCGAGTTGTCCGGCGGCGAGCAGCAGCGTGTCGCGATAGCCCGGGCGTTCGTCAACCGCCCACTGGTGCTGTTGGCCGACGAGCCGACCGGCAACCTCGATCCGGAGACCAGCCGGGAGATCATGGACCTGCTGGACCGGATCAACCGGACCGGTACCACCGTGCTGATGGCCACCCACGACCATCACATCGTCGACTCCATGCGCCAGCGGGTGGTGGAGCTGTCGCTGGGCCGGCTGGTCCGCGACGAGCAGCGCGGTGTCTACGGAATGGACCGTTAAATGCGCGCCGGATTTCTGGTCAACGAGGTCTACAGCGGACTGCGTCGCAACGTCACGATGACGATCGCGATGATCCTGACCACCGCGATCTCGATCGGTCTATTCGGCGGTGGCCTACTGGTGATCCAACTGGCCAAGCAGTCCCGCAACATCTACCTCGACCGCGTCGAGAGTCAGGTGTTCCTCAACAACGATGTGTCGGCTAACGATCCGACGTGCGACGCTGATGCCTGTAAAGCGTTGCGTGCCATGATCGAAGCCCGCGACGACGTGAAGAGCGTGCGCTTCCTCAACCGCGATGACGCCTACACCGACGCGATCACCAAGTTTCCCGAGTACAAGGATGTCGCCAGCAAGGATTCCTTCCCGGCCTCATTCATCGTCAAGCTCAATAACCCTGAGCAACACAAGGACTTCGACGCCGCCATGGGCGGTCAACCGGGCGTGCTCAATGTGCTCAATCAGAAGGAACTGATCGACCGGCTGTTCGCGGTGCTCGACGGGTTGTCCAAGGCCGCGTTCGCGATCGCGGTGGTGCAGGCGATCAGCGCAATCCTGTTGATCGCCAACATGGTTCAGGTCGCGGCCTACACCCGGCGCACCGAGATCGGCATCATGCGGATGGTGGGCGCCACCCGTTGGTACACCCAGTTGCCGTTCCTGTTGGAGGCGGTGCTGGCCGCGACGATCGGCGTGGTGCTGGCCATGCTCGGGCTCATAGTGGCGCGCGCGCTGTTCCTGGACAAGGCGCTGAGCCAGTTCTATCAGGCCAATCTGATTGCCCGGATCGACTACGCCGACATCCTGTACATCGCCCCGGTCATGTTCGGCGTCGGTGTGGTGATGGCAGCGGTCACCGCGTATGTGACGCTGCGCCTGTATGTGCGGGACTAGTCGTGGCGAAGTCATCGATCGAACGCAAAGCGGCGGCAGCGGCGAAGAAGCCTTCCGCTTCCGGCGGTAAGAAGATCGTCGCCTCCAATCGCAAAGCCCGGCATGACTATTCGGTGCTGGAGGTTTTCGAGGCCGGTGTGGCACTCGTCGGCACTGAGGTCAAGAGCCTGCGAGAGGGTCAGGCGTCGATGGCTGATGCGTTCGCCACCGTCGACGACGGCGAGGTGTGGCTGCGCAATCTGCACATCGCGGAGTACCACCACGGCACCTGGACCAACCACACCCCGCGGCGCAACCGCAAACTTCTGCTGCACCGCCGCCAGATCGATATCCTGGTCGGCAAGATCCGCGACGGAAACCTGACCCTCGTGCCGTTGTCGATGTATTTCCTCGACGGCAAGGTCAAGGTGGAGTTGGCGCTCGCCCGCGGTAAGCAGGCGCACGACAAACGCCAGGATCTCGCCCGCCGTGATGCCCAGCGCGAGGTGGTCCGCGAACTCGGACGGCGCGCCAAGGGCAAGTCCTGATCGGCATTCTGTTCGCCGTGGCGATTACCTCGCTGCACTAGCATCGCGGTGTGAGTAGCTCTGAGCGCCCCGTGACCGTGCTGGACAAAGACGATGTGCTGGAAGGGTTATTCGCTTCCTGGGATTCCATCGCCGCACTGCTGGCTGATCTCAGTGAGGACGAATGGCGCACCGCGACCGCTCTTCCGGGCTGGGATGTGCACGCAGTCGTCGCGCATATGGTCGGCACCGAGTCCATGCTGCTCGGCCTTGTCACACCTGAGCCCGATGTGGATCTGGAGACCGTGGAGCACGTCCGCAACTTCGTCGGAGCCATGAACGAGCCGTGGGTGCGATCCCTGCGCGCTGAGTCCGGAGCCGAACTGCTTGCGCGATTCCGGGACGTGACCGCGCAGCGACGCATCGTGCTGGCCGCGATTCCGATTGACGAGTGGAATGCCCCGACGCAGACGCCGGCCGGACCGGACAGCTACGGACGGTTCATGCGGATCCGGGCCTTTGACTGCTGGATGCACGAACAGGACATCCGCGCCGCACTGGATCGCGAACCGAATTCTGCGCAGTTATCCACGGCCGACGCGCGGATCTCCCTTGATGAGATGGCGGCGAGCATGAGCTTCGTGGTGGGAAAAAAGGGTCAGGCGCCGGAGGGTTCGCGAGTGCTGCTGAAGCTGACCGGGCCGCTGTCGCGGGAGATTCGGGTGACGGTCGACGGTCGCGCCGCACTCGTCGAGGACTTCGGCGGTGCTGAACCGACCACCGTCGTCACCCTCGACGGGTTGCAGTTCACCCGATTGGCGGGTGGGCGAGGCCTGGTTGCCTACCGGCCTGCGGAGGTCGGGTACTCCGGTGACGCGGTCCTCGGGGCGCGGATCGTGGAGAACCTCGCGTACGTGATTTAGCCGGTATCGTCAGCCTGTGACCCCATCCGATCGGAACACTGACGAGCGCCGTAGTCGCCTGTCGGCAGTTGCGGCCGCGATCACAAATTCCGACGAAAGTACGCGTGATGACTGGCTTGCCGAATCGGAAATCTGGGCAGGAGCCGATCAGGATCTTGACCGCCAGCCGTGATCACAGCATCGGTCGGGTTTCTGCACGATTGATTGCCCGCTAGCGCAGTTTCTCGCTCGGCACGTCGAAGCGCTCCTGGTAGGCCCGCACCTGCTCGCGAAGTTCCGCCGCGTCCAGGCCGGTATCAGACCAGGTGTAGCGGTTGCCGCCGCCATCGCCGGGGTGGGCTGAAAGATGTTCGCGCATCAGCGTTTCCGCCGTCGACGACAACTCCCTACCGAGCTGTCCGTAGATCTTGCGGATCGTCGTGAAAGGGTCACGCATGAAATCAGCGAACTGGACGTTGATGATCCGGCTCTCGTTGACCGCTCCGTCGTCGAACCACTGAAGCTCCCGGTTGAGGCCGAGGATGATCTCCTCGCTGCACTGCTTGGCGGACTCCGGGATGGTCGGGTTATCGCTGGCGAGCCTACGCAGGTGGCACATCAGCGCACTCGTCGACGACATCACCACCAGTGGATCGCGGTGGGTCTGGACCAGCAGCGCGTCCGGATACTCCGCTAGTAGGTCGGTCAGCTGCCAGAGATGTGCCGGGGTCTTTAACAACCACTGCCCGGGAACGCCGGACTGCAAGTGCTGCAGAAACTTTCGGTGATACCGGTAGGCAGGGGAGTGGTCGGCCTCATGCATCAGCCAACGCTGATAGTTCGGCAGCCGGTACTGCACGGTGAAGATCATGCTGCAGAAGGAGCCGGCGAAGATCCGCACACATTCCTGTCCGACGCGCGCGTCCATCGGGTGGAACTTCATGAACCCCGGTATCAACTGCTCGGTCATCTCCAACTGGGACTGGGTGTCGTCAATACGCGGATCGGTGTAGTAGGTGTCGGGTTGCGGCACCGGGTAGGGGTGATCCACCTCCCAGGTCAGTGGTGCGCGCAGAGCAGGA
>JAPLAO010000117.1 GCA_026393245.1 Mycobacterium sp.
ACCTTTTCCAGTGCATCGGAGATCTCTCCCACCGTGGCCTTTGCCCGCGCGGCGTCGATGGCCAGCGCCATCAGGTTATCCTCCAGACCGGACCCTGCGGTCGGTCCGGCTGCCCGGGTGAGTTCAGCCAACGCTGCCTGCACCGCGGCCTCGTCGCGTGCCGCGCGAAGCTGCTTCAGTTTCGCGAGCTGTTCGGTTCGAACCCGACCGTTCTCCACCTTGAGAACGTCGATATCGGTGTCCTCATCGACCTGATACTTGTTCACGCCGATCACCGGTTGCTGTCCGGAGTCGATCCGCGCCTGGGTTCGCGCCGCAGCTTCCTCGATGCGCAACTTGGGAATGCCGTCGCTGATCGCCTGCGCCATCCCCCCGCGCTCGGCCACCTCGGCGATGTGGGCGCGCGCACGTTGCGCCAACTGATGGGTCAGCCACTCGACGTAATAGGAGCCTCCCCACGGGTCTATGGGTCGGGTGGTGCCGGACTCCTGTTGCAGCAGAAGTTGAGTGTTACGGGCAATACGCGCGGAGAAGTCGGTGGGCAATGCGAGCGCCTCGTCGAGTGCGTTGGTGTGTAGGGACTGAGTGTGCCCCTGGGTGGCGGCCATCGCCTCGATACAGGTGCGGGCAACGTTGTTGAACGGATCCTGGGCGGTGAGCGACCATCCCGACGTCTGCGAATGGGTGCGCAGTGACAGGGATTTGGGGTTCTCGGCCCCGAATCCAGCGACGAGCTCACTCCACAGCAGACGGCCGGCCCGCAACTTGGCGACCTCCATGAAGAAGTTCATTCCGATGCCCCAGAAGAACGACAGCCGGGGGGCGAACTTGTCGATATCCAAACCGGCGTCCACACCAGCCTTGAGGTAGTCCACTCCATCGGCGAGCGTGTAGGCCAGTTCGAGATCGGCTGTGGCGCCTGCTTCTTGGATGTGGTAGCCCGAGATCGAGATCGAGTTGAACTTGGGCATCTTGCCGCTGGTGTAGGCGAAGATATCCGAGATGATCCGCATCGACGGCTTCGGCGGATAAATGTAGGTGTTGCGGACCATGAACTCTTTGAGAATGTCGTTCTGAATGGTCCCGGCTAGCTTCTCCGGAGGCACGCCCTGTTCCTCGGCAGCCACCACGTACAGGGCCAGTATCGGCAGCACCGCGCCGTTCATCGTCATCGATACTGACACCGCCGACAGGTCGATTCCGTCGAAGAGTTCCCGCATGTCCAGGATCGAGTCGATGGCCACGCCCGCCATCCCGACATCACCCTGCACTCGCGGGTGGTCGGAGTCGTAACCACGATGGGTGGCCAGATCGAACGCCACCGAAAGACCCTTCTGCCCGGCTGCGAGATTGCGCCGGTAGAAGGCATTGGAATCGGCGGCGGTGGAAAAACCCGCGTACTGGCGGACGGTCCACGGCTGATTGACGTACATGGTGGGATACGGCCCACGGATGAATGGCGGCGCACCGGGAAAACTGTCCAGCGAATAGCCCGCCGCCACAACGGCATCGCGATCGGAGCCGGTGTACAGCGGTTTGACGACGATGTTCTCCGGGGTGTGCCAGTCCAACTGCTCGGCCGTGTAGCCGTGGGCCGCCGCCGCGGCTGCGACGTGGCCGGCTGCCGCCGCCGCCGTGGGCGTGGCGGCCTGGCGTCCGCCGTGCAGTGGAACATCGGCGAAGCTCGGGATCGCACCCATGCCGGCGGCGACATCGCCAGAGATCATTTCGGTCATGCTCCCAATCCATCCAGCAGGGCCGAAAGCGCTTCCACCGCATCGATTTTGGCGGTGAGGTAATCGTCTGGCCGGGCTTCGGGTGGCACGTCTACTACTGCCTTATTCGGGCCCGCGAGATAGATCCGTTGCACCCCGGCCGCGCGGGCCGCGGTCACGATCGCTGCCACCTCGTCGCCGTACCGGGCGTCGGTCCCGCAGATGACCGCGACGGAGGTACCGGCATCGCGCACGGCTTCGCCCACAGCGCCGGGTTCGACAGTGCCGGGATTGACGACCTCAACTCCGCCGGATGCCAACAGATTCGCAGCGAATGACGTTCGGATGTTGTGCTCGGCGAGCGGGCCCAGCGGAAGCAGCAGTGCCCGCGGACGTTGACCGGTGCGCACAAGGTACGCATCGGAGCGATCGCGTAGCGCCTCAAACGGCTGCGCGTAACGCAGTCCCGTGGACGGCGATCCGGTTTGCGGCAGTGGCGGTTCGGAGAGATTTGGGAATTCGCTGACGCCGGTAATGGCGGTGCGCCGGTGTGCGATGTCGTCGGCACGACGAGCCCGCACTTCGTCGATCTGCTGGGTGACATAGTTGATCGCCTGCCGGAAACCACCGCGGGCCTCGACCTCCTGAAGATGCGACCATGCCTGCGCGGCAAGGGTTTCGGTGAGTCGCTCGACGTACCACGAGCCGCCGGCGGGGTCGAGAACGCGGCCGACGCCGGACTCCTCGAGCAACAGCAACTGGGTGTTGCGGGCAATCCGCCGGGCGAAGTCAACGCCCATTCCGGGGAATCCGCCCGGGATCGCCGCATCGAATGGCAAGACCTGCACCGTGTCGGCTCCCCCGATGCCCGCACCAAACGCTGCCACGGTGGTGCGCACCATATTCACCCAGGGATCCCGCTGAGTCATCATCGCCGCAGACGTGACCGCATGTACCGTCGCAGCGCCGTCATCGGGGCAGCCCAACACGTCGGCCACCCGTGCCCACAGTTGCCGGGCCGCACGGAACTTCGCGATGGTCATGAACTGGTCATCGTCGGCGGCCAGCCGGAAGCTGATCTGATGCAGTGCATCGACGGCAGCTATTCCGACAGCGGTCTGCAAGCGCAGGTAGTCAAGGCCCGCGCAGAGCACACCCGCCAGTTCCCAGGCGGCGCCGGCCCCACGGTTGTGGAAAGCAGGTCCGTCGATAGTGATCGTCCGCACGCCGCGCTTGCCGGCCACGGTGGTGGCCACCGCAAGAACCTCCTCGACAGTGCTTGTGTCGGACCCGCTGAGTACGGCGGTGAGCGGGTCGGCACCGAGGTCGATAGACATCGACGCGCGCCCTGCGTCGTCGGCTCCGACCACCAGGGCAAGCACCGCCTGGGCCGCAACCGGGAAATCTGCACCGGCGTCCAGCATTACCGGCGCGAGTTCGAGGTACACACCCTCCAGCCAACGGTCGAGTTGCCCGGGCGCCACCCCGCCGTCACCCACTCGCAGCACCAGCGCACTCACGCCGTCGACAAGCGCGCCGAGTACGGCGGCATTGCCCTCCGGGGCGGTACCGGTGAAATTCGACGCCGGGAATTGCTCGGCAACCTTCCAGCCGGCCAGTACGTCACGGTGGCGGTCAGCGCCGCGCACGAACGGCCACTCACCCGGCAGCGCCGCTTCGCCCAGTCCATCAGTCGCGGTGTAGAGCGCGTGAACCTCAAAGCCCTCGTAGGTCGGCGAGTCCAGTAGTCGTTCGGGTTCGTCAGGGAGTTCGGAGCGATCCCGTCGACCGGTCTTGGCCATCACCTCGGCGACGGCACTGCGCCACCGCGCGCCCTGCAGTTCTACCGACACCGGCGGCTCCCATTGTCCTGTGGCAGCCGACGCCGCCTGATCTCAGGCTAAAGGATCGCCCTGCGGTCGGTGTCGTGTGTTCCCCTGGTGACTCGGCTCACGATTCGCCGACCCGACCTATACGGCCCGTAACCTTGGGACACGTGATAACACCCGGCGTGAGCGCTCTGCGCAGGGTGGGTGCGGCGTTGATCGTCACAGCCCGGCAGGTGAGCCGGACCCGGATCGCGCTAATGGCTCTCGCCGTGGCCGCAATCATCTTGATCGTGGTTGTGGTTCCGCTGCCCACCGCCGTGCAAATGCGGGATTGGTCGTCGGCGATGGGCGCCTGGTTCCCGATCGCATTTCTCGGTGCGCATATCGTCGCCACGGTGCTGCCGTTTCCGCGGACCGCGTTTACCCTTGCAGCCGGATTATTGTTCGGTCCGGCGCTCGGCATCGCGATCGCGGTGACGGCCAGCACATTGAGCGCGCTCATCGCACTGCTGCTGGTAAGAGCCTTCGGCTGGCAGATTGGCAAGCTGGCGAGCAACACCCGAGTCGATTCGCTGGACGCCCGGTTATCCGAACGGGGTTGGCCCGCGGTGCTATCGCTGCGGCTGATCCCCGTGGTTCCCTTTTCGGTACTGAATTACGCCGCCGGTGCCTCGGCTGTGCAGATCAGGCCGTACCTACTGGCAACTCTGGCCGGACTTCTGCCGGGAACCTCCGCGGTTGTCATTCTCGGCGACGCCATGAGCGGCGATGTCAACCCAGTGCTGGTACTGGTGTCGTTGTGCACCGGGGCGATCGGCGCCGCCGGGCTCGTCTACGAGACCGGCAGACACCGGCGCCGGACGGCACGGTGACCGGTCAGAGCACTCCGAGATGGATGCTGGCATCCGAGATATTGCAGCGGCTGCGAAGATCGGTCGCCGGCCCTCGAATGGCGTCGAGATCAGCCTGGGTCTGCGGGTTGGCGTCCAGATAGCTTGCAATCTTGCTGATCGCCGCGGCCTTCGGTTGACCCTGCACGCTGCTGAAGTAGAGGTTGACGTCGGGGTGGGTGAAGAGGTAGCCGGCTACCCCTGCAGCGACCTGGCTCTCCACCGCCGTGATATCGGCCGCCGAACAACCGGGCATGATATCGGCCGCCGCTGGTGCGGCCAGTCCGAGAAGGACGCCGCCGGCGCCGAGAATTGAGGCCGCCGTGCGACGCGCCAACGGTGTGAGGGTCATGGGGCTCCTTGGGTCGTTCTTTCGTACACTATCGTAAGTCAGCAGGCGGGCAGCCTTCACTCGCGGTAGCGGGCCCGACTCGGTAGGCTACTTCTCAAACGACGTGAGGACACGGTCACATGAAACGCACACGACAGTTCCTGGTTGTTCTCGCCAGCGGGTTCGGTATCGCGGCCGCACTCATCGGCGCCCCTTTCGCCGGGGCCGATGAGGATGGCGGCGGCGGACCCAATAACCCCCTGATGCCGAGCTGCGAAACCATGGGCGGCAGTTCCACCAACGGCGGCCAGTCCACCGACTGCTCGAGCCCCGGAAATTCGCAGCTGACCGCCACGCCGAACGACTTGGGTGCCGTGGCCGCGGAGACCGACGAAGCCGGCGGGATGTTCGGAATCGGCGGCTGGTGACCGTCCGCTAAACCGCTGGCGGACTCTGCAGCGGCTCGGAGGTCACCGGATCGAGCGCCAGCATACCCGGCACATCGTGTGACTGGTCTGCGGTAACCGACCTGCGTGCCTCGGCTTCGGCTCTGGCGACCGCCTCCGCGATATCCGGATCGGTGCGGGTGTTGAACCAGTCGGCGACTTCTTCGGAATCATCGGCGGGCTTGGGCAGGTCGTTCTCCGCTGGCGGCTGATACCGGAACACCCCGTCGGCGCCCGGAGCGCCGAGCAACTTCGTGAAACCCTCCAGCGCGGACCCGAAGTCGCTGGGGATAAGCCACACCTTGTTGGCCTCACCCTGGGCCATCAGTGGCAATGTCTGCAGATACTGATAGGCCAGCATTTCCGGCGTGGGCCGGCCCGCCCTGATTGCCGCGAACGTCTTCTCGATGGCCTTGGCCTCACCCTGAGCCTGCAGGTACTGGGCGGCTCGTTCGCCCTGCGCTCGAAGGATCCGGGACTGTCGTTCGGCCTCGGCGGCGAGGATGGCAGCCTGCTTCGCACCCTCGGCGGCCAGTATCTGCGCCTGCTTGTGTCCCTCGGCCTGTTTGATTGACGCCTCACGGGTGCCCTCCGCGGTCAGAATCACCGCGCGCTTCTCCCGGTCGGCGCGCATCTGCTTCTCCATCGAGTCCTGGATCGACGGCGGTGGATCGATACTGCGCAACTCCACCCGGGCCACCCGCAGCCCCCAGCGGTTGGTGGCCTCGTCGAGCACGCCGCGCAGTTGCGCGTTGATCTTGTCGCGACTGGTCAGAGTTTGTTCCAGGGTCATGCCGCCGACGACGTTGCGCAGCGTGGTCGTGGTCAATTGCTCCACGCCGACGATGTAGTTGTTGATCTGGTACACCGCGGCCTGCGGACTGGTGACCTGGAAATAGACCACGGTGTCGATGTTGACGGTGAGGTTGTCCTCAGTAATCACCGGCTGCGGCGGAAAGGACACCACCCGCTCCCGGAGGTCGACTCGGGCCCTGATCCGGTCGACAAACGGGATGAGCAGCGTGAGCTGTCCGGACACCGTCTTGCTATAGCGCCCGAGTCGCTCGATGACCGCGGCTTCGGCCTGCGGGATCAGCGCAACGGACTTGCCCACGACGATGACGGCGAAGATCACCAACACCGCCAGTACAACCAGACCGGTAATGGCACCGTCCATGTCGGATCTCCTTATTCGGGCCTTGTCGTGGGGTTTTCTTTATTCGGGCCTTGTCATGGGGCCTGTCACAGCGTCTTCCATACCACCGCGGTGGCGCCGTCGATATGCATCACCGTCACCTGATCGCCGGGCTGATAGACCTCATCATCCTGGTAGGGCCGGGCAGTCCAGACCTCCCCGTCCAGCTTGACCTGGCCGTGGTGGCGGCTGACCGGTTCCAGCACCAGGGCCGGCTTGCCCTCCAGTGCCTTCACCGGATCCAGCAGGCCCGCGCCACCGGTCAGCCGTCGCCGCAATACCGGACGCAGCAGCACCAGCAGCAGCACCGAGACGACTCCGAAGACGGCTCCGTCGGCCCACAGCGGCAGGCCGAGCAGCCAGCTGGATCCCGCCGCCGCCAGCGCACCGCCGCTGAGCATCAGCAGCGACATGTCACCGGTCAGCGCCTCAGCCCCGGCCAAGCCGAGTCCAGCGATCAGCCAGATCAAAGCCGCGGACATAGCGCCACACTACGCGCAGATCGACGGCGCGTCCGGTGCCGATCAGCCGACCGCCGAACCACTACACTCACGACCATCATGTGGTGTCCCAGTGTTTCGCTTTCGGTGTGGGCTAACGCCTGGCTGGCCGGCCAGGCCGC
>JAPLAO010000054.1 GCA_026393245.1 Mycobacterium sp.
CGCCCGCTGTAGCGGTGATCGGTGAGCGAGTCCGGGGGAGTCTGGCCGAATTCCGCCATCTCGGTTAGGGCTTCGGTGACGACTGTCTCCAGTGCGGCGATGACCTCATGGGCCGTGAACGCCTCCGCATAGCGCCCCGGAAACTGCAAGCACCGCGCGAAGTATTCGCGTCGCTCCGGATCCCACTCGGCCCGTTAAGCGTAGTTCTGCTGCATGACGGCCATCATGCGCGGACTCGCTGCACGGGGGATTCAGGCAGGGATGATGCTGTGCAGAACGTGATATCACCGGCGATATCACGTTTGTGAAAGACACAGTGCTTGAAAGGACACAGTGGTCCAGAGCGGGCGGCGGCCTGTGCGGAACTGCGGCAACCTAGTCCGACGGCTGTTGCGCGACGACGTCCGCCCCGTGCGGGAAGTAATGCGACAGCTCGATCGTCTGCTCCCCGCTCCAGCGATAGGCGACCAGGGTGCCGCCGCGGACCGCTCTGAAATCGACGCACGCGGTGTGGGAGGTCCAATCCAGCAGGTGCTCCGGCGGATCCTGACGCCAGTAGTGGCCGTAGAAGACCGGGATGCCCGCGTTATAGGAAAACGATCGCTCCAGTGCCGTCGCCTCGAAGTCCTCGACATCCGGGTAGGGATCGCCGGACTCAGTGCGAAAGTTGCTCAGCTCGGCTAATTCCTTGAGTTCGGTGGCGTTTTCATGCCACCAGCGGACTCGTGCCTGGCTACGCGGATAGTCTTCGTTGTCGAGGTAGCGCGGTAGTCCGCGATCGACCAGGCTGATCTCGGGGCCTTTGAGCAGGATCTCCACTGCCGCGTACAGCGCAGTGGTTTTTTCGGTGGCCGCAATCATCTGCTTGCGAGTGGTGAAACGCTCACCGCCGAGTTCGGCGATCACGACCTCCATTGATGGTTCGTGCCAGCAGGCATGCACCACCCGCAGGTCGCCGAGGTCGAGCCACAGCGGTATCGTCCAGAACCACGTCAGGTAGTACTGCTTCTCGTCGTTGGTGAGCTGATCAAGAAAAGCTCTGTGCTGCTTCTCATTTCGCTCATCGTGGACCCGCCGGAACCTGCCGCTTCCGGCCGGGTGCTCGAAGGAATACGCGATGGCGTTGAACTCGTGGTTGCCCATGACGATCAGCGCGCTCCCGGCATCGACCATCGCCTTCACCAGTTGCAACGTTCGCAGTTGTTCGGCTCCGCGGTCGACCAGATCGCCGACGAAGACGGCGGTGCGTTCGGGGTGTCTATAGGCATCGGTGCCGGGGTCGATTCGGTAGTCGAGGCTGTGTAGCCGTTCCTCGAGAAGCGTTGCCATGCCGTGAACGTCGCCGATGATGTCGTATCCCCTCATGAACTCATGATTTCATGAGGGTGCGACGGGAAATGACGGTCAGGCCCGGGATGGCTCGGCCTCTGTCTCTCACGGCGACGGCTTCCCGTAGCGGTCTCCACCCCACTGAAAGCTGTTGACGTACTTGCCCATATCCATGGCCAATTCGAGGTTGGCGCCGGACGGATGGCCGGACCCGTAGCCGGCACTGAACCGGTGGTACGGGCCGACCGCCGATGCGATTAATGCGTAATCGTGTTTGATCGCGACCAGGATCAGCACCCTGAGCCGCAGATATCGGCCGGTGGAAAGCTGTGGGTACGCATCGGCGACGAAGCCGTACCCACTCTGGTAGCCGACGGATGCGTTGGGGATCTCGTAGGCGATCGTCGCGTCCGGATGATCCTTTGTGAGCAAGCGGAGCGCTATCTGTTTCGCCGAGCGATCCTGGGCAGGTTCGCCGAAGAGTGCCAGCGTTCCGGTATCGCCGCCCACATAGCGCAGAACCACGCCGTTGAGTCCCTTCGGGTTGAATGTGGCCCGGTAAGCGGTGCCCTTACCGGGGTAGGAGACTGAAAACGATCCGCCTTCGGCGTTGAATCGGGGGTTCGTTTCGACCGGTGTCCCCAACGGTGGCGCGCCGCAGTCGGGTGGGCAGGTATAGGGCGGGACTCCGGGTGTGATCACTATCGATGTGATGACCGTGATGGCAATGCTGACGGCGGCGGCCAGCCCCACCGGTCCAAGCATGCGGGTGTAGTTGGTGCGGAATATTCGCGAGGACATCCGGGTGGCGGCTCCGCATCGGGTGCAGAATGCGGTGCTGGCACCGACGTGATCGCAATGTGCGCAACGCAATCCTTCGCCGGTGCCCATGCCGTCACGTGCCTCATGCAGTAGGGCGGCCTGGATGGCGACCCGTAGGGCAAGGATCGCAAATGCCGCGATCACCAGGTAGCCAAGTAGGTACAGGTTGTCGGGCATAGGTGAAATATCGAGCAGGCCAAGGCCGACAAACACGGCGATGACGACCAGAACGGCCGCGGCGACGAGGCTCGGCCGGTGTTGTGCAGCCCCGGTTGGGCGTCGAAACCACAGTGCGATACCGAAGATGCCGCCGACGGCCACACTGACCAGAGGCATGGCCACACCCTGGACACCCGCCTGCGCGAGCAGTCCGGTCGGCGAGCGGTTGTCGGCTATCGGGCCGGCCTCCAACTGGGGTTCCAGCAGGATCATGTTGGCGGCCGCGGTGAACGCTATGGCACCGAGTGCTCCGATCAGGAAACCGTGCAGTGACTCGCGGGGTGATCGATTCAGAAGCCACGCCACCAGGGCGGGAGCCAGCATCAAAAGCCCCTCGGCGACAGAGACGGCAAGCCCGATCCCAACGCCGGGTCCGGACGTGACCCCAGATCCCAGCGCCACGGTGTACCCGCTGGCGAATACAGTGCCCGCGAGGTACGCCCAGGCGACACCGAGCAGGATGCCGATCGCCACGGTTGACGCCAGGATGCCAAGAGCGACGTCTCGGCGAACATCGATCTCGCGCAAGTACGCGACAAACAACAGGGGAAGCCCGAACGTTGCGATCGCGATCATCGGCGCTTGCCATCGCAGCAGGGCGAACGCACCCAGCGCAACGAACATCACGGCCAGGCCCACGCGCAACGGCATACGCGCCCGGCCCGGCAGATGCGGAAACAGTGAACTCGACAACCACAGGCGCAGAACGCGTTCCCTGGAATCGGCGGCGTAGGTGCGCAGCCGAAGCCGAAACCGCCTGTGGCCCTGGTAGTCCGACAGACCTGTGCCGCATGACCCGCAGAACGCGTCAGCGGAATCGTCGGATCCGCACGCCGGGCAGCAGACAGACACCGGCTACCCGGCTGTGAACGGGTCGGCAGCGGTCATTGGCGCGGCACCCGGACTTGTTGTGCGTCGAGCAGGTCGCGGGCGAGATTGGCGGTTCGCGGGCTTCCCAGTCCGGTCACGAGGTCGAACCCGGGTGTCGCAAAGTCGACCGCGTTGCTTCCGGCGGTGATATCGCGGAATCCGGGCAACTCCGAGCCCTGGGCAATTCGGTAGAGAAGCGGGTTGATATCTCCCACCGGTGTGCCGCCGTGTGCAATGAGGTACTCGTTCATCAATACCGTCAGGGCTGCCCAGATCGGCGCCGCCTGCGAGGTCCCGCCACCGAGTCGCTGTTGCTGGTTGTACACGATACTTACGCCGGTGAATGGGTCGGCTACCGCGGCGACATCGGGAACGACGCGGTGTGTCGCATCCCGCTCCGGTCGCACGTCGCGTTGGTAGTCGGGCCGCGCGAACAACGTGGATACGCCGCCGCCACTGCCCTGAGACATCGGCACGTCGATCCAGGCCTGCTCGGCAAGCCACCGCCCATGGGCGTCTGTCGACAGGGTGGTCCCGCCGACCGATGTCATCTCCGGTAGCGAGGCGACAGCATCAACACCGATGTCGTTGGGGCCCGGGGGAGTCGAAAAGTCCTCGCCACCTTTGCATTCCAGACCGGCGATGTCGCCGCTGGCG
Organism: Mycobacterium sp.; assembly: GCA_026393245.1. Classification (GTDB taxonomy): domain Bacteria; phylum Actinomycetota; class Actinomycetes; order Mycobacteriales; family Mycobacteriaceae; genus Mycobacterium. The sequence continues at coordinate 3,898 of JAPLAO010000054.1, forward strand.
TCGAATGTCGCAGTGCCATGCCGGTGGGCGTTGACCAATGCGGCTCGAACGGGGGCGACGTCCGCTGCGTTGACCATGGCCTCACATCCCCATCCGATGGACAGGCTCCACACTGCCCCCGGGAACTGCTGATCGGCTGCGTTGAACATTTGGCCGATCTTCTCGTAGGTGCCACCGCCTTCGATCGTCGGACGCGCATTGACCACCACGAGCTTTGCATCCGGTGCGATGGCGTGTGCGACCTCGAGATCCATCGTCGTCTCACCGTGGGCGGGGCCGGCTTGGCCGCCGATCACAACGGGAGTGAACTTCGGCAACCCGGACAACTCGGAGAAGGAGTCGAGGTCGCTCTGGTCGAACCCGTCGAATTCGAAGAACACGATGGTGGACTCTTTGCCGGTGTGCCCGGCAGCAGCCAGCGCCGTCGCGCCGTAGGCGTTGAGCAGTGCCGTAGGCGTTAGCCCTTGGCGAGGGACGTCGCGTGGGAATACCGAAGGCCCGGCCATTCGGTGCGGGATGTAGCTCAGGATCCGGCCAACCGCAGAGACCTCATCGCGCAGCAGCGATGGCAACAGTGGTTGCTGTGGCGAGGCGTAGAACACCTGACCCTTGCGGCCGCGGTAATCGTGAACGGGAACATCGAAGGCGCGCGAGACGTCGTCTGCGGCGCCGTGCACGATCGCCCACTGGTCGCTGGGTCGCCACCGCACTGCAAGGCCTCGGCCTTGCGCCCAGTCGAACAATGCCTCCGGCCGCAGCGGCGCGGCGAGTGTGACGGTCAGTTGCGCGTCCGTTGCGGACGAGGGTCCGAGATCGTTCGAGGCTTCCAGCAGCGAGCGGAAAGGACCATTGATGATCGCCGGATTACCAATAACGGGCAATGCCGGCAGATCCGATGCTGCAAACAGCGCGAAGGCGATTGCGGCCGCCAGAACCGCTGGGTGGCGGCCCTGCGACTTCAGCATCACGACAATGGTAATGCCCGCACCCTGCTGACGTGGCGCTCAGCGCAGTCAGCGTGGCATTGCGACACGGTCACGGATGCGCACCCATTCGCATCTCAGAAGTCACATTGGCCACATCCGCCCCTAATGTCACACCGGACAGCCGTCGCTGTCGCTGTGAGGGAAAGGTGCGTTGTGTCGCCGAATTTTGAGCGCGCCTCGTCGTGGATGGCGTGGGTACTCGTCCCCGTCTTGTGCGCGGGGTTGACCGCACCGACCGCCGCGGCCGAGGGATGTTCCGGTGCCGCCGCCGCCGCACAGCCACTGCCCAATCAAGATGTCCAGATTCCGAGCCCCGGCAAGATCGCGCCGTTGAGTCGGCCGATCGGTCACAAGCCCGTCGGTGCCAATGACAAGGCGCCGCTGCCCAATATCGGCCAGATATTGGCCTCGGTGCTCAAGCCCAATGCGGCCGCGGTCCAGCAACAGGCCGGGGTGGCCCCGGTGCCCAAACCCAATGCCGCCGCCACGCCTGCCCCCGTCGCTGCACTGCCTGCGCCGTCCGTCGCCGTCGCCGCGCCGGGCGACCTGCCGCCGGGCACCTCCGTCGTCGGCTGGGTCACCGGACCGGACAGCCCGAACAAGACCGTTGCGAACTTCGCCGTCACCGGCACCGACCTCGGGATCATGTGGGATAACGGCGACCCCGCCAACAACCAGGTGCTGATGGCCTTCGGCGACACCAAGGGCTTCTGCCAGATCCCCGGTGAGCAGTGGCGCTACAACGTGCTGATGCGCTCCTCGGACCGCACCCTGGCCAACACGGTGGCCGTCGGGGATGGTGCGGTGGGCAACCGCTACTCCGGTGCACCGGTGTGGCGTCCGGGTATCGCCAAGCAGATCGTCAACACCATCAACGCCGCCCCCGAGGAGACCGGCATCATCCCCACCGCCGGTGTCGGCTTCGGCGGAAAGCAGTTTTTGAACTTCATGTCCATCAAGACCTGGGACGGCGACGGGACGTGGACCACCAACTACTCGGCCATGGCCGTCTCGTCGGATAACGGCGAGACCTGGGGCGTGTACCCGGGAACGATCCGCAAACCGGAAGCCGGTAACGAGAAGTTCCAGATGGGCGCATTCCTCAAGCCCGGGCCCGGGGACCCCTACCTCTACTCGTACGGAACTCCCGGCGGCAGAAGCGGTTCGGCGTATGTGGCGCGGGTATTGCCGGCAGTGGTGCCGGACTTGACCAGGTACGAGTACTGGAGTTCGGATGCAGGCGCGTGGGTGCCGGCCAACCCGGCCGCGGCCACTGCGGTGATCCCCGGCCCGGTGGGTGAGATGTCGGCGCAATACAACACCTACCTCAAGCAGTATGTGGTGCTCTACACCAACCGTTCCAACGACGTGGTGATGCGCACCGCACCCGCACCGCAGGGTCCGTGGGGCCCCGAGCAGCTGCAGGTGTCGTCGATGTTCACCCCCGGCGGTGTCTACGCGCCATACCTGCATCCGTGGTCGACCGGCAAGGATCTGTACTACAACCTGTCGCTGTGGTCGGCGTACAACGTGATGCTCATGCACACGGTGCTGCCCTAAGCGGGTACCCCGGACGGTGATGCCGGATAGGGTGCGCAGATGACGTCGTTGCGGTTAAGGGTCGTGGTTGCGCTGAGCGGTCTGGCGATCCCCGTTGCCACGGCTGCTGCCGCACACGCGGATGACACCACCCCGCCCGTCGATGATCTGAACAGTTTTCCGCTGGCCTCTGGCAACTACCAGAGTTCCCCGCCGGACTACGGCTGGGTTTTTTTCACGACTCCTGATGGTCGCTCGTGTGGCATCGAACCCAACGGCGGCGGGGTTGGCTGTGACGCGGTGCCCTCAGATGCGCCGCCGGGCACCAACCAGACCTTCGCCGACGCTGCGGATCCCGCGCAGTACCGTTTTGCGGACACCCTGACCTTCACCCGCGGCGCCTCGGTGCTCCCCGCCGGCGAACGGGTTCAGACCATGGGCGGCGTCTGCGCGGTCGACCTACAGGGTGCGGTGCACTGCGCGACGCAGGGCAACCATGGATTCATCCTGTCCACCGACACCGGCGTGCTCTGGTGAGCTATCACACCTAAACGGCGACGACCGTCAGAATCTGCTCGAGGCCTAGGAAGTCGTCGGCATTACGGGTGTAGAGCGGCAGGCCCGAGGCTAGAGCGGTCGCGGCAATGAGGAGATCGGCTGCGCGCCGACGCGGCTGCCGGCCGGCGGCGAGGACGGCGGAGTAGATCCTCCCGTAGGCCCGCGCGCAGTCACCGTCGAATGGAACGGGTTCCACCCACGACTCGAGTTGCTGCAACCGGTCCTGGCGACGCGCCCGTTCGGCGGGGTCGGCGGTGGCGTGTGGGCCCGCGGACAGCTCGGCCATCGTGACCGCGCTGACGGACGCCTCACCGGGCAGATCATCCGGTGCGATCACGTCGAGGTCGATCACCACTGATGTGTCTAGCAAGCCGCTCGTCGTCTCAGCCACGCGGACTGATGTCCTGATCGACGGCATTGTCGAGGTCTGCGCGCAACCGCTGATAGTCAATGTGCGGGGCACCGCGGAACGCCGCCGCCAAAGCTGGCCCGTTCACAACGCGGCGACGCCGCAGCGGCACCAGTTCACCAACCGGAACACCATTGCGGGTCACGATGAATGCTTCGCCCTCGTCGAGCCGACGCATGATGTCACCGCTGTTGTTTCGCAACTCGCGCTGACTGATCTCGCTGGACATAAAATCACCGTAGCACGTGTGCGACACTGGCCGTTGACGGCGGATTACAGTCCCAGCGCACGTCGCAGCCCCCGGTCGACCTGGTTCATCTGAGTTAGTGACAGTCGGCCTACTCGGTCGGTGAGGTCGGTCTTGTTCAGTGTCACCAGTGCGGTGATGTTGGCCACCGAATCGCGCGGCAACCCGGTCATGGTCGCCGGGAGGAACACGTTGCCGGGCAAAGCGGCCAAACCGGTGGTGGACGTGATCACGACCGCCACCACAGTGGCCAGTCGGCTGGCGTTGTACGGATCGGATTGCACAACCAGGACCGGTCGGCGCTTGGCCGGACGACTACCGGATGGAGTTCCCAGATCGGCCCAGCGGAGCGCGCCGCGTTCGATCACCAGTCATCGCCGGCTGCACTGACCACTCGGCGGCCGACCGCGACCGCAGCCTCCTGCGACTCGTCCGGGGAATCGATGGCCTCGAGGGCAGTGTCAATCTGGTTGGTCAATGACTCGGCGTCCAGTTCGTCCAGGTACCGCTTGGCGGCTCGGGCGAAGAACTCCGACCGACTCATTCCCAGAGCGGTGGCTCGTCGGCAGACCCGGTCGAACGTCTCATCCGGCACCGAAATCGCAGTCTTCACCACGTGAGTATAACCGGGTATAACCGGCGGTGCAGGTGCCGTCCGCACGGGTTTCATCCCGCAAGCGGGGTGCGGATACCGAACACCGGTTGCCGACGTCGGCCGTGGCTCCACCCGCGGTCCCACGGCCAGTGCCGGAAGTCGTCGGTCCAGACGAGCTGCAGGGCGCGGACCTCGGGACCGCAGATCGCGACGGCGAATACGAGGTGGACGTCCGGGTGTTCGACCTCAACGACCTCGAGGAGAAACTCGCTCTGATAGTCGATATGCATGGCCGGCCGAAGGACCGTGCCGTCGTCGACCATGTCATGCGCGAGTGAGTTCAGTAGCCGTCCCGATGTCCGCGGGGGCAGCCCGGTCATCAGCAACTCGGGCAGGCCCAGGTCGGTCAGGCCGACCGTGTAGGCGAACGGCCGGTCCTCGCCCTCGACGTATTGAACGGCCCAGCCGTGTCCGTTGATGATCTCCCGCAAGACGTCGAGGTAATCATCGGTGGTGCGGTGGGGGTTGTCGCACTGCCAGCACATCGCCGGCTCCCTTCTGTCGTGGTTGCACAACAGCCTGCACCTGACCACCGACAGTTCCCCGATGCGTGAAGTTGGCCCCGCGGCGCCACAGTCTCGTTATCGTTGCCCTGATGCCCGTCAGTAATCCGCGAGTCTGGGCCGCCGCCGCCGCCCTGGGATTCGCGTTGGCCGGGCCGCAGGCTTTCGGCACCGCCAGCGCCGAGGTGGGCGCGAGTGACGCCGCGGCGGTCACCGCGGACGCGGGCGCACCGAATCACCGGGTGAGCCGGGCAGGCAAGGTGGCGCCGGGGCCGCGGGCAGCAGTCGGGACACGCTCGAGTGCGCCCCGCTTGGCTCCGCCCCGCCTCGCGGCGGACCGGCCGAACCGGATCGGTGAGCATGCGGTCGCGATCGAGCGCACGTCGACACATCTGGCGCGCCCCGTCGGACAGGTCGTCGAGTCTGCAGCCCAGCCCGGCATCGGCCGGGCCACGCGTTCGGCCGTCACCCGCCGCGCCTGGCGTACCGAACCGCCGGCGACCCCGAGTGCCGAGGCGGTTGCCGGGGCGCTGATCACCACCCGGCGCGCCCTGGCCGCGACCAACCCGGTCGAGGAGTTCATTGCCGGCGCAAGGGTGTGGGTGGACACCTTCGCCAACCTCTACCCGTGGCGCAGTGGCAGCCTGCTGCCCCTGGAGGTGCGGCGGGTGTTCTTCAACGCCACCCCGGTCGCCGCCCCAATGCAACTGGAGCTTGACCTCGCCGCCGGAGTGGCCAGCGGGGCCATCGCGCTCACGGCCACCGACGCCGACGGCAACCGGCTGATCTATTCGGTTCCCGGCACCGGCCTGCCCGGCGCTCCGGCGCGCGGCATCGTGGTCGTCGACAATGCTGCCGGAACGTTCACCTACACACCCGAGGTGGACTTCGTCGGCACCGATACGTTCTCCTTTGTCGTCAGCGATGACACCGCCCCGCATGTCCACGCCTGGGGCGGGCTGCTCAACGCGGCGTTCGGGATCCTCGACACCAGCCTGGCCGGCGGACACCGCACCACCGCGACGGTGACGGTCTTCAACAACGAAGACGCCACACCGGACATTGTCGGAGACTTCACGGTCCTGACCTACAACGTCTCCGGCGGGCCGTTCCCGTTCTCGGACGGGGCGTGGCCCAGGATCACCAATACCCTTCAGATTGGTTCGCGCATCACTGATTTCGATATCGTCAACGTCCAGGAGGATGTGGCCTACCACCCGTTCCTGATCGCAGATGCGCGCTTCCCGGACCGGACTGCACCGCAGGTGCCCACCTGGGCGTGGCCGGTCGGGGTGCCGTTCTCTGACGGGCTGAACTCGCTATCGGCCTACTACATCGAGAGCCTCGACCGACAGGCGTGGAGCACCCGGCCAAATCTGCTCAACCCGGGCGGATTCACCTATACCCGCCAACACATTCCGGGCGGTTCCTCGGTCGACGTCTACAACGTCGATACCAGCGGCACAGAGCTGACCGACGCCGAGATCACGCAGCTATCGACGTTCATCGGCGCAAACTCCACCGGCCGGGCGGTCATCGTCACCGGCGACTTCGGCCAGTTGTACAGCGACGTCGGCCAGACACTGAGCGCGTTCGCGGCCGACAACGGACTCACCGACGCCTGGGTGCAACTCGAGTACGGCGGCACCGCACCCACCGACGCACCCACGTGTGCCTATGCCGACAACTGCGAGCAGCCGGACAAGATCTTCTACCG
>JAPLAO010000350.1 GCA_026393245.1 Mycobacterium sp.
GTGGCATCCGCGCCCATGATGGCGCCCCGATCCGCAGAGGACCCATCGGCGGCCGCGCCGATGGGAGCGCCGATGGGCGCGGGCGCTGCCGGCGGGGCCGCGGCGGGTTCACGTAAGGGATCAGCGGCGCCGGCGGGAACAAGCCCAGCGGCTGCCTCGTCGCCACCGGGGCAGAAAGCGCCCGCCGGAACAGGGGCGCAAAAGGGCCGTCAGCAGGAACCGAATGTGTCTGATCGACCCACGGCCGCGGCCGCCGCGGCACCACCGATACCGGTCTCGGCGGCGCGGGCCGAACGTGATGCCATCGCGGCGGCCACCGCACCAGAGGCGGCCAAACGCGGCGGTGCCGATCCGCTGGCACTGGCGCGCCGGGTTGCGGCGGCCTTGAACGCCGCGGACAGCGACGGCGCGGATGCCTTCGAGTTCTTCTGGATGACCGCGGTGAGCACGGACGGCGAGATCGTAGTGGCCAACAGTTACGGACTGGCCTACATCCCCGCCGGGGTCCAACTACCTGAGCCGGTGCAGTTGGTGACCGCGGATGCGGAAATCCCGGCGGTCGAACGGGCGCGCTGGGTTACCTATCCGGCGATGGCAGTGCAGGCCTGGGCTGCCCATCACAACAAGAAGTTGCGAGCGGTCATCGCCACCGCCGAACAGTTCGGCAGATCCGACCCCGGCGCGGCCAAGGTGGTGCTTGAACCCGAAGACATCCCGGCGACGGGTGTCATGACGGGCCGGTCGCGGCTGGAGGTGGTGGACCCCGACTCGGCGGCGGTCCTGGCTGAGACAACCGATGACGGTTTGCTCGACCTGTTACCGCCCGCGCCGGCCGACTCCGGTGCGCTGTTCGATCAACGCCAGCCGCTGTGGTGGGAGGTGTTGCGGCCCTTGACCGGCTCGGCCGAGGGCCGAGAAACCCTTCACCTCAAGGCATTCGGCCCGTATGCGGCGCTGGAACGCGATATCGCCGTGGCTGCGGCGCACACCGCGGCCGAGTCGGATGCGCGCCGCGCCGCCGTCGCCGATTGGCTGTATTGGCGGCACATCGGTGAGCTACTCCACAGCGCCATGGGTGGCGCTCAGTGAACCTCGGCGGTCGGCGCTGCATTCGCAACACTCACGCGGGCGCCTGCTCCGGCAGATAACCCGCCGCGTGCAGTGCTGCGATGATCGACTCCACGGACTCTGCCGTGGATTGCTCATCTGTCTGAACGGTCACGTCGTAGTCCAGGCCGTGTGAGTGGCAGATCTCATCGCTTCGCCGGGCCAGTCCGAGAGGTCGGCCTTCGGTATTTCCGTCACCACGGGATGATTCGCGACGCTCCAACTCCTCCAGCGAGCAAAAGACCCCCACCAGGAAGAGTCGGGCGCCGGATTCCCGAATGACGTCGATGACTTCGTCGCTCCAATCCTTGTCCTGAAGAAAGTGATCGATGAGGAGATTGGTGCCAAGTTTGAGATGCTCACCCCAACCGCGGTGAATTCCCGTCAGGACCCGCCGGGTGTGGGCGCTCAGAACGAGTCGTATTCGAGGACTCCCGCCGTGCTTGCCCGCTGCAGTGCTGTCGTCGGCGTATTCCCACGCGGCGCGGCCGTCATTCGGCTCGCGGGACGCAAGGCGGCTGAGATCGCCGCCGCCGACGGCCACGAACACAGTGGAGTAGAGCTTGTCGGAAATCAATCGGAACTTGTCGTCGAACGCGACGAATCCGAAGGTGGCGTTGGGATCACCATCGGCGAGATCGATCAGGCGCTCCTGCAATGCTCGGCACAGGGTCGACTTTCCGCATGAACTCGGCCCGTTGACGAGAATCACGACGGGGGCCGCGACGGTATCTGTTGTCATTGAGCACCTCTCGTCAAGTCACAACAGTTCCCACGGCGGAGGTTTAATACGCGCGCCGGTACCGGGTTGCGTTTTCCTCGTCGCTTTCCGCTTCGGCGAGTGATTGCTCGGTCCGCTTCACGTCGAGATAGGACTCGCGCATCGTGGCAGGAAGCCAGCCGACGGCTCGTTCGTCGGAGAGAAAGACCTCAAGAGCTTCCGGGAGGGTTGCCGGCAGTGTGACGATCCCCATCGCTGACCGCTCGTCGTCACTGAGGTCCGCGGGGTCGCTCACACAGGCAGGCGGCAATTCCAGTCCGTCACGTAACCCCTCAAGCCCAGCGCGCACGAGGGCACCGAGAACGAGGTAGGGGTTGGCTGTCGCATCTGGTGGTCGCAACTCGAGATTGAATCCGCGCGCCTGCGCCGCCGGGTCGCCGGATGCCGACGGACAGATGCGGATTGCCGCTTCTCGATTTTGGACTCCGAACGAGGCATAGCCGCAACTCCAGTGATGCGGGCCGAGACGGTAGTAGGACACCGGGCTCGGCGCGACCAGGGCACACATCGCCGGCATGTGGCGCACGACTCCGGCGATGAAGGATCGAGCGAGCGGGCTAGCCCCGGTTTCGTGGGCGGGATCGTAGGTCGCGTTGGTCCCGTCGGGGCTGACGAAGCTGAAGTGCACGTGGGCACCGCTGCCAGGACCGTCAAGGAATGGCTTGGGTGAAAAAGATACCTGCAGGCCCAACCGGCGGGCACACTCGCGGATGATCTCCCGGGTTGCGATCGCGTTGTCCCCGGCCGCCAACCCGGTGGCCGGGGAGACCGTGACTTCGTACTGGGAATAGCCGTATTCGGGCTCAACGGTCTCGGGCGCAAGACCGGCGACCGTCAGCGCGTGGGCAATGTCGTGGGTGAGTTGAGCCTGTTCTCTCATCGCGGCCAGGGAGAAGGGGGGTGACACCTCACTTCGAGGCACGAGTGAAAACTCATGCTCGAATGCGGCCAGGATGTCCACTCCCGCTTCGGCGCGGAGATCATCGAGCGCTTTCCTCAAGAACCCACGTGCGCAGCAATCCCACAATTCGCCGTCCGGAGTCCGGGAATCGCACATCACGAAGTCGAGGGCGGGGGCGTCCGGCCAGATATCGACAGTCACCCGCGACGACCGATCGGGTACTTGACGCACTTCGAGCATGGGACCCCAGGGATTCGGGGCCAGGTCGGCAAACGGCGTGAGTGCCTGGCCGGCAACGGCCCAGCCAAGCCCAGTCTCCAGACGTTGAGCGTAGTGACTAGCCGGGACCGCGCGACAGCGGGTGATCCCCACATAATCACTCCACGCCAACATGACTATTCCGTCGTCACGCATCCGAATCCTCCAAACCGGCGAGGGCGCAACGGAGCCGCCTTCCGCTATTTTGCCGTCGGTAAGCCGGCCCGGTCCCGGGAACCATTGAGATAATGGGAGTTGCGAACCTGAATAACCGTACCGTTCTCGGGTTCGCCACGAAAAGCGGAAAACCCTCTCGCCACCGTGGCCGGAAACGCCGCCAACGTGCAGCTCAAAAAGAAGCGCGTTGGCCACCGCAAAGCGCGAACCTACAGGCATGCTGCAGCAGCAACAACAAGTTCTGTAGTCGTCTGACAAGTGGATGTGACGGCCGACTGGGCTGCAGCTCACAGTGCCGCAATATGACAAGGTTTCGCGAGCAGCTGCTGCAGCAGCGCGCACGGCTTCGTGTTCGTCGAGGGTCGCCCTTAATCCTCTGGTTCAGCCAGAATCGCCCCGTAGTCTCGGCCGCCGTAGAAGACACCGACAATCAACAAAGCGTGCACGGTAACGGCGAATGCGACGACCACTCGTCGCCTGTAGCCGATGAGTCGAAGCCCCGGCCTGATGTCGTCGCGTGCTCTGCCCTGGTAGGGGAACGTTGCCAACTCCTCGCAGAAGTTCACTATCGAATCCGTATACCGTGCCGCCGCTTCCGGTGATCCGGCAGCGGCGATGTAACGATAGAGATCGACGAGCTGTTCTTCGGCCTCCGGCGAGAAGACGACGCTGGAGGTCACACGCTTCTTGCCTGCTCACCGGCGAGGCGTTCCCTTACCGCTTTTGCAGAAACCGTGCGCGCGGGGTCTGAGACGGCGGCGTCGTAGGCCGCAGCCACCTCCGTCTGAAGCCATGCTTCAACCGCGCGATCCCGGGCGAACAAGGTCCGCAGACCTTCCCGGATCACTTCGCTCTCGCTGGCATA
>JAPLAO010000157.1 GCA_026393245.1 Mycobacterium sp.
ACTGCTGGGGAAAGCTGGTTACCGGAGTCGGCGCCGGCCTGTACCGGGGTGCCTCGGTGATCGCTGTCGGCACCGTGCACACCAGCGAGTACGAGGACCGCGACGGGGTCAAGCGGTCATCGCTGGAGATGCGCGCCACCGCGGTCGGTCCGGACCTCGCCCGGGTGATCGCTCGGATCGAGCAGCCGGCCCAGCCGAATTACCCCGATGATGCGGGGGTAGCGGACGGCACCGAGGCCGAGGCAGGGGCCCAGGATGGCGAGGAGGTCGACTCTCCGGCATTGGCGCTGGGGGCGCCTGCCTAGGATGTGGACATGGCCGAATTCATCTACACCATGCGCAAGGTCCGCAAGGCGCACGGCGACAAGGTGGTCCTTGACGACGTCACGCTCAGCTTTCTGCCGGGAGCCAAGATCGGTGTCGTGGGCCCCAACGGGGCCGGCAAGTCGAGCGTGCTTCGCATCATGGCCGGACTCGACCATGCGAACAACGGCGATGCCTTCCTGGCGCCCGGCGCGACCGTCGGGATCCTGGAGCAGGAACCACAGCTCAACGAAGAGAAGACGGTTCGCGGAAATGTGGAGGAGGGGCTCGGCGAGATCAAGGTGAAGCTAGACCGCTTCAACGAAGTCGCGGAGCTCATGGCCACCGATTACACCGACGAACTAATGACGGAGATGGGCGAGCTTCAGGAGGAACTCGACCATGCCGACGCCTGGGATATGGACTCCCAGCTGGAACAGGCCATGGATGCACTGCGTTGTCCGCCGCCCGACGAGCCGGTCACCCGCCTGTCCGGCGGTGAGCGGCGGCGCGTGGCGCTGTGCAAATTGCTGCTGAGTAAGCCGGATCTGCTGCTGCTCGACGAGCCGACCAACCACCTCGACGCCGAGAGTGTGCAGTGGCTTGAACAGCACCTCGCCGATTACAAGGGCGCCATTCTGGCCGTCACCCACGATCGCTACTTCCTGGACAACGTCGCCGAGTGGATCCTCGAACTCGACCGCGGCCGCGCTTACCCGTACGAGGGTAACTACTCCACCTATCTGGAGAAGAAGGCCGAACGTCTCGAGGTGTCCGGCAAGAAGGACCAGAAGCTGCAGCGGCGGCTCAAAGAAGAACTTGCCTGGGTTCGGTCCGGCGCCAAAGCGCGCCAGGCTAAGAGCAAGTCGCGCCTGGCGCGCTACGAGGAGATGGCAGCCGAAGCCGAGAAGACCCGCAAGCTCGACTTCGAGGAGATCCAGATCCCGGTTGGTCCGCGACTGGGCGGCATCGTGGTCGAAGTCGAGCACCTCGATAAGGGTTATGACAGTCGCATCCTGATCAAGGATCTGTCATTCACGTTGCCCCGCAACGGGATTGTCGGAGTAATCGGCCCCAACGGTGTCGGCAAGACCACCCTGTTCAAAACAATCGTCGGATTGGAAGCATCGGACAGCGGCACCGTGCGGGTCGGGGACACCGTCAAGCTCAGCTATGTCGATCAGTCCCGGTCCGGCATCGACCCGAAGAAGAACGTGTGGGAGGTGGTCTCCGAGGGGCTCGACTACATCCAGGTCGGTCAGAACGAGATCCCGTCCCGGGCCTACGTGTCGGCCTTCGGGTTCAAAGGTCCCGATCAGCAGAAGCCGGCCGGTGTGCTCTCCGGTGGTGAGCGCAACAGGCTCAACCTGGCGCTGACCCTCAAGGAGGGCGGCAACCTGTTGCTGCTCGACGAACCCACCAACGATCTCGACGTCGAGACCCTCGGTTCGCTGGAGAACGCGCTGGAGCAGTTCCCGGGGTGCGCGGTGGTGATCTCCCACGACCGCTGGTTCCTGGACCGCACCTGCACACACATCCTTGCCTGGGAGGGTGATGCCAGCAACGAAGCGAAGTGGTTCTGGTTCGAGGGCAACTTCGGGGCCTATGAGGAGAACAAACTCGAAAGGCTCGGCGCAGAGGCCGCCCGGCCGCACCGCGTTACCCATCGCAGGCTCACGCGCGACTAGCGATCTGGAGCGACCACGGTATGACGGCTGACCGCACCATCGCCGAGGCATACGAGGCTTCTTACCGCGGTCCGCACCCCGGTGCTGCCACCGATGGCAACGAACCCGGTGGCCTCGATGTTTCGGTGCTGCCCGCCCTGATCGCCGCACACCGCGGCCTCGCGCAGCATCGTCGGGCAGGGGAGACGTTGGTCGGGCTCGTCGCCGCCGACGAACCCGGCGGTTTCGGGCCCGCGTTGCAGATCGTCACCGATCAGGCCACCACGCTGATGGACTCGGTGACGGTCCTGTTGCACCGCCTGGGTGCGGCCTACGTCGCGTTGATGCATCCCTGCCTGAGCGTGCGCCGCGATTCCGATGGTGCCCTGCTGAACGTCTCGGTTGCCGGTGATGGGCCCGATGATTCCGACCCCGGCGTCGTGGATGAGTCCTGGATCCACGTTCAGTTGGCACCCACGGCCAACCGCACGGCGCTGACCGAGGTGGTGCGACTGCTTCCGATGGTGATCTCCGATGCCAGGCAGGTGGCGCAGGACTCGGCGGCACTGTCTGCCGCTCTGCAGGGCCTGGCCGCCGATATCGACGCCGACGCCGGCGGCCGGTTCGGTAATCCGGAGCGCGCCGATGTAGCTGACCTGATGCGGTGGCTCGGCAACGGCAACTTCGTGATTCTCGGCGCTCAGCGCTGCATGGTTGCCGACGGCCACGCCGTCGCCGATGAGGCCAGCCGGCTGGGTGTGGCACGGCTTCGCACCGAGGTGCTGCCCGAACTCAGCGACTCTGGTGAACTGCTGGTGCTGGCTCAGGCCACGATGCCGAGTTTTCTGCGCTACGGCGCCTATCCCTACATCGTTGTGGTGCGCGAGGAGGACCCCGGCGGGCAGGAGCGAAGCGACACGGGGAATGAACCCGGCCCGGTCATCGAGCACCGGTTCGTCGGACTGTTCACCGCCGCGGCGATGAATGCCAATGTGCTCGATATTCCGCTGATATCCCGGCGGGTTCAGGAGGCACTGGCGATGTCCGCCGATGACCCAAGCCATCCCGGGCAGTTGATGCTCGACGTCATTCAGACGATTCCCCGATCGGAATTGTTCACACTGAGCGCCGAGCAGCTGCTGGACATAGCCGGCGCAGTGATCGAACTCGGCTCACGACGACGCGCGCTGTTATTCCTCCGCGCCGATCGGCTCGGCCACTTCTTCTCCTGCCTGGTGTATCTGCCGCGCGATCGATACACCACCGCCGTCCGGCTGGCCATGCAGGACATCCTGATTCGCGAGTTCGGTGGTGCAAGTATCGACTATGCGGCGCGAGTCAGCGAATCACCCTGGGCGGTAGTGCATTTCACGGTGCTGCTACCCGACTCGCCAGAGCGTCGCCCGATCGACACCTCCGAAGCGAACCGGCTGCGGATTCAGGATCTGCTCACCTCGGCCACCCGCACCTGGGCCGATCAGCTCCTGGGGTCCCCCGGGGCGGTCGACGCCGCCGTGGCGGAGTACTACGCCGAATCACTGCCCGAGGAGTTTAAGCAGGTGGTGACGCCGGCCGAGGCGATCACCGATATCGGCATCATCGAGGCCCTGCAACGGGATTCGGTGAAACTGCAACTGGAGCCCGGCGATAACGGCGACGAGGCGTTTCTGACCTGGTACCTCGGTGGCTCGTCGGCATCGCTGAGCCAACTGTTGCCGATGCTGCAGTGCATGGGAGTTGAGGTCCTCGAGGAACGCCCATTCAGCGTCACCCGGCCCGATGGACTTGCGGTGCGCGTGTATCAGTTCCGGATCCGACTCGGCGCAGGGGTTGCGGAGTCCGTGACCCGCCGGGGGTGGGACGACACCGCGGCGCGGTTCACCGACGCCGTCACCGCCATCTGGCACGGCCGCGTCGAGGTGGACCGGTTCAACGAACTGGTGCTGCAGGCCGGCCTGACCTGGCAGCAGGTGGTGGTGCTGCGGGCCTACGCCAAATACCTGCGCCAAGCCGGCTTCCCGTACAGCCAGTCGCGTATCGAATCGGTGTTCATCGAGCACACCTCGACGGCACGGGCGTTGGTCGGCTTGTTTGAGGCGATGCTCGACCCGGACTCCGCCGCCCGCGGGCTTGACGCCAAAGCGGCGGCCCGCGCTGTCGCCGCCGATATAGACGCCCTCACCAGTCTCGACACCGACCGCGTGCTGCGTGCCTTCGCCTCGATGATCGAGGCGACGTTGCGCACCAACTACTTCGTCACCGACCCGGGTTCGGCCCGGTTCCGCAATGCGCTGTCGATCAAGGTCAACTCGGAACTCATCACCGAATTACCGCTTCCCAGGCCGAAATTCGAGATCTTCGTCTACTCGCCCCGGGTCGAGGGTGTGCACCTGCGTTTCGGTCCGGTATCGCGCGGCGGTCTGCGCTGGAGTGATCGCCGGGAGGACTTCCGCACCGAGATCCTGGGCTTGGTGAAGGCGCAGGCGGTGAAGAACGCCGTGATCGTCCCGGTCGGTGCCAAGGGCGGGTTCGTGGTCAAGGCTCCGCCCACCCCGACCGGCGACGCCGCGGCGGACCGGGATGCGTCCCGCGAGGAGGGCATCGCCTGTTACCGGTTGTTCGTCGCCGGCCTGTTGGAAGTGACCGACAATATCGATCGGGCCAGCGGACGCGTGGTGCCGCCGTTGCGGGTGGTGCGTCGTGACGGTGACGATGCATACCTGGTGGTCGCCGCCGACAAGGGCACCGCCACGTTCTCCGATATCGCCAACGACGTCGCGAACTCATACGGCTTCTGGCTGGGCGACGCGTTCGCCTCGGGTGGTTCGGTGGGTTACGACCACAAGGTCATGGGGATCACTGCCAAAGGTGCGTGGGAGTCGGTTCGGCGGCACTTCCGCGAGATGGGCACCGACACCCAGGCCGAGGACTTCACCGTCGCCGGCGTCGGCGATATGAGCGGCGACGTGTTTGGCAACGGCATGCTCCTGTCGGAGCACATCCGACTTCTCGCGGCTTTCGACCATCGCCACATCTTCATCGACCCCGACCCGGACGCGGCGCGATCGTTCGCCGAGCGGCGCCGGCTCTTCGACCTGCCGCGCTCGAGTTGGGAGGACTACGACCCGAGCCTGATCAGCGCGGGCGGAGGTGTCTTCAGCAGGCAGCATAAGTCGGTCCCGATCAGCGAACAGATGCGTGCGGTGCTCGGTGTCGATGATGACGTGACCGAGCTGACCCCGCCCGAGTGCATCCGCGCCATCCTGCGCGCTCCGGTGGACCTGTTGTTCAATGGGGGCATCGGAACCTACATCAAGGCCGAGTCCGAGTCCGACGCCGCGGTGGGGGATCGCGCGAATGACACCGTTCGGGTCAACGCGAATCAGTTGCGCGCCAAGGTGATCGGGGAGGGCGGCAACCTTGGCGTGACATCCCTGGGGCGTATCGAGTTCGACCTCTGCGGCGGTCGGATCAATACCGACGCGCTGGACAACTCCGCCGGTGTGGACTGCTCCGACCATGAGGTGAATATCAAGATCCTGGTCGACTCCCTGGTCAATGCGTCGCGGATTGATCCCGGCGAGCGCAGTGCGCTACTGGCCTCGATGACTGACGAGGTGAGCCGACTGGTGCTCACCGACAACAGCGACCAGAACGACCTGATGGGTACCAGTCGTTCCAACGCCCCGGCCATGCTGAATGTTCATGCGCGCCAGATCCGCGAACTCGAGGAACTCCGCGGGCTCAACCGCGAACTCGAGGCGCTGCCGACCGACAAGGAGATCGCCCGCCGTCAACAGGCCGGTCTCGGATTGACCTCACCGGAACTTGCCACCCTGATGGCCCACGTCAAGCTCGCCCTCAAGGAACAGGTGCTGGCCAGCGACCTTCCCGATCAGGATGCGTTCGCGGCCCGCTTGCCGCGGTACTTCCCGGCGCAGTTGCGCGACAACTTCGTGCCCGAGATCCGCAACCACCAACTGCGGCGCGAGATCATCGCCACCATGGTGGTCAACGATGTCGTCGATACCGGCGGCATCACCTTCGCCTACCGGGTCACCGAGGACGTCGGCGTCGGTTACGTCGATGCGGTGCGAGCCTTCGCGGCCTGCGACGCGATCTTCGGTATCGGCCGGACGTGGCGGCACATCCGCGCGTCGGCCGAACAACACGCCGTCGCGGCCGGTGTCACAGACCGGATGACGCTGGATCTACGTCGACTTCTGGACCGCGCCTCGCGGTGGCTGCTGAACTATCGACCCCAGCCGCTTGCCGTGGGTGCGGAGATCAACCGGTTCGCCGCGGGCGTCGCCGATCTTGCACCGCGGATGCCGGAGTGGCTGCGCGGCGACGATCGCGCCATCGTCGCCAAGGAAGCCGAGGAGTTCGCCGCCGGCGGCGTGCCCCGGGATCTGGCCTACACCGTGGCGTCGGGCCTGTACCAGTACAGCCTGCTGGACGTGATCGACATCGCCGACATCGTCGAGCGCGATCCGGCCGAGGTGGCCGATACCTATTTCGCACTGATGGACTACCTGGGAACCGACGCACTGCTGACCGCGGTATCGGGCCTGCCGCGCGACGATCGCTGGCACGCGCTGGCCAGGCTCGCGATTCGCGATGACATCTACGGTTCGCTGCGCGCCCTGTGTTTCGACGTGCTGGCCGCGGGGGAGACCGATGAGAGCGGACCGGACAAGATCGCCGAGTGGGAGCACAGCACTGGCTCACGGGTTCAGCGGGCGCGCCGGACGCTGGCCGAGGTCTGCGCTCACGATGCCCGTGACCTCGCCACCCTGTCGGTGGCGGCGCGGCAGATCCGCAGCATGACGCGGACGACGGGAACGGGAACGAGTGGGTGAGGCAGTGAGTGTGGGTTTCACCACCGGGGTGCGGGTGCGCTGGTCGGATATCGATATGTATCAGCACATCAATCACGCCACGATGGTGACGATTCTGGAGGAGGCGCGGGTGGACTTCCTGCGCGAGCCTTTCGCCGAAGATGTCTCGACCATCGGGCTGTTGATCCATGAGGTGCAGGTGCTCTACAAAGGTCAACTGCGACTTGCCGATTCGCCACTTCAGGTGACGATGTGGACCAAGCGGCTTCGGGCAGTCGACTTCACGCTGGGCTATGAGGTGCGTGCTGCCGTAGCCGATCCTCACTCGTTGCCCGCGGTGATCGCCGAGACCCAACTCGCGGCCGTGCATATTGAGGAGCAGCGACTGGTTCGGCTTTCGCCCACGCATCGGGAGTATTTGCAGCGCTGGCTGCGATGAACCAACCCGCCGTCGTCGGCCCCGAGCGTGGCGTCTGGATCCCCGACGTCGCCCAGCGCAATGATCTCGCCGTATTCGCCGATCGGGCGCGCCGGCTCGATGACGCCGCGGTGATCCGGCTTCGCACCCGGGCTGATGGTTTGGTAGGAGCGTGGGTTGTCACCGGATTCGACGTGGTAGCCGCACGGGTGGTGGCGGGACGTATCCGGCCGGCCGACTTATCCTGCGCTGCAGATCAATTGGTCGCGGGGTTGGCCCATGCCGACGAATCCGGTTATGCCGATCCGGGCTTCCCGATGGACTCCGGGTGGCGCGGAGCGCTTCCCCCGGAGACCGGGTTCGTCCACCTCGACGACGTCCCGGTGCCGGTGCTCGTCGAACTTGCCCGGCGTGGGGCCGACCTCGCCCGCGAACACGGCAGTGCCCATGGGCCGCCGGCGTCACTGTTGGATCAGGAGGTGCTGCAGGTGGGTTCGGGACCATCGGCGCTCGGCGTGCCGATGCGGTGTGTGTTGGCGCTGGCGGCGATGCGCTTTCTGCCCGAGACCGCCGGCTACGACACGGAAGGACATGACACGGACGTTGTGCGCGTTCGGGTGATGCCGGCGTGGCTGCGGATCGACGCTCGCTTCGGATCGGTATTTCGCCGCCGGGGTGACCCGGCTCTGGTGTTGCGCTGAGCCGGCCTTCAGAACCCTGAATTGACCATCGCCTGGGCGGCCATCTCCAGGTAGCCGAGCAGTTCTGCGCGATGCTCGTCGTCGAGGGTGGCGGAGTCCACCGAGGCGACCGCGGTGTGCATGCAGCGCAGCCAGGCGTCGCGCTCGATGAACCCGATCCGGTACGGGGCGTGCCGCATCCGCAGCCTTGGATGACCGCGCTGATCGGAGTAGGTCCGGGGGCCGCCCCAGTACTGCTCGAGGAACATCCGCAACCTGTCCTCGGCGGCCGCCAGATCATCGTCGGGATACAGCGGGCGCAGCACCTCATCGTCGGTGACCAACTCGTAGAAGCGCGACACGATGGTGCGAAACGTCGCCGCGCCACCGATCGCATCGTAAAAGGTCTGCGGGGTCTCGGCCACGGGAACATCTTGGCGCATCGTCTGGCGCGCGCGTGAACACGGTGCAAATTTGCGTGCGATCTGCGCCGATTCATGGTGGACTGGTCCTTGGAGGAATCATGGCGCAGCGCAAACGGAACCGCGGTCCCCGGGCCGCGGCGGGCCCGGTCGGGCCCCCGTCCGGCCCTGGCCTGCGCACCTCCGGCTTGCACAGCGTCGATACCCCGCCGCCGTCTGAGGCATCGGTCTGGGGCCGACGCCGCGTGCTGCTGCTGAACTCCACCTATGAGCCGCTGACCGCGCTACCGATCCGCCGGGCGGTGGTCATGGTGCTGTGCGGCAAGGCCGACGTGGTGCATGACGATCCGTCCGGACCGATCATCCACTCGGCCACCCGGGCGATCGGGGTGCCCTCGGTCATCCGGCTGCGCACCTATGTCCGGGTGCCCTACCGGGCCCGGATCCCGATGACCCGCGCGGCGCTGATGCATCGGGATAGGTTCCGCTGCGCCTACTGCGGCGGCAAGGCAGACACCGTCGACCACGTGGTGCCGCGCAGCCGTGGCGGCGAGCACTCCTGGGAGAACTGTGTGGCGGCCTGCTCAGGATGCAACCACCGCAAGGCGGACAAGTTGCTCAGCGAGTTGGGCTGGACGCTGCGACTGGTTCCCACGCCGCCGAAGGGACAGCACTGGCGGTTGTTGTGCGCTGTCAAGGAACTCGACCCGGTGTGGGTGCGCTATCTCGACGAGGGCGCTGCCTGACAACAGCGCCGGTGCGGGTGCGGCCTAACGCTTCGCTACGGCCGGTCCGCTACGATTTGGGGCGTGAATGCCGGAGTGTTACTCGCCGTACCGTTGCTTGCGGTCCTTGGGCTGATCTTCGTGATCTACATCCTCACAGTCGATCGCCGAACGACCTACAGCCTGTCCGAGCCATGGACGCACGATCCGATCCTGTGGGCAGCCACCGGCGAGATAGTGCCCGGTGGCGCTCACGGTGCTCACGAGCACGCGAATGTCGTCAACGTGGGAGGTGGTGCGAGTGGCCGGTGGTGAGCACGCGATAGCCCGATTCGACGCGGACAATCTGCCGCTGGGTTGGGCGGTGACCGCCAGCGGTCGGCTCTCCGGCGTCACCGACTCCGGCCAGTCCGCCGGGGTGCAGTACCCGTTCCCGGACCGGGCGCTCGTTGAACTCGACGACACGTTGACCCATGCCAGCCGGCAGTCCCGGGCGCGGTTCGCGGTGTACGTCGGCGATCTGGGTGCCGATACCGCGGCCCGGGCCCGGGAGATCCTCGGCGCGGTGCCGACTCCCGACAATGCGGTCCTGTTGGCGGTCTCACCCGACCAACACTCGATCGAGGTTGCCTACGGCGCAGACGTGCGTGGGCGTGGGGCCGAATCGGCCGCGCCGCTGGGGGTCTCGGCGGCGGCGTCGGCGTTCCGGGAGGGCCACCTGATCGATGGTCTGATCAGCGCCGTGCGGGTGATGTCGGCGGGGATATCCCGGCCGTAACCTGCTCGTCCCACCTAGCTCGCGTCAAATGCCAGTGCCCGCAGCGCCCGCTGGACACCGGCGCGGCCCTCGAGCACCAATCTGCGCAGTGCCGGGGGCACGTGCAGGCCGCCGAGGAATTCGTCGGCTGCGTCGATTCCAGCAGTACTGACATCCCAGTTCGGGTAGAGGCCGACCACCACGGTCTGCGCAACCTCGCTGGAGCGACGTTCCCAGACACCACCGATGGTGTGGAAGTACTTCTCGGTGTAGGGCGACAACAGCTCGCCCTGGCCCGGTTGCGCCCAGCCCGCGATGATTGCTCGCGCCGTGGCGTTAGGCAGGGTGTCGTCCTCGATCACCTCGCGCCAGGCCCGATGCTTGACATCGGCCTGCGGCCGGGCCGCCGCGGCCGTGGCCGCGTGCCGCTTGCCCGCCGCGGTGGGGTCGCGGTCAGCCTCGGCGTCGATGCAGGGAGTCCGGGGTCCGTCGGCGTCGATTTTTCCGCCTGCTGCCAGCGCGATGATGATCCGCCACCGCAGATCGGTGTCGACTGCAAGGCCGGGCAGTCCGCACTCGTCGGGGCTGCGGTCGAGCAGATCGGCCAGCAGCGCGAGGTGGCGGGGCGAGAGCGCCGAGGTGCACAGCGCGTTGAGGAAGGCCAGTTGGTGGTCGGAACCGGCCTCGGCATCGCGCGCCAGTTCCAGCAGTCGGTCGGCGAATGCCGGACGGCCCTGCTCGGCGGCCCAGCCTGGTTCGGCGTAGGCGTTCAGCGCGGTCTGTGCCTGCATCAGCAGCCGCTGGGCCACGCCCACCTCGGTCTCGCCGTGCACTCCGCGCATCACCAGTGCAATGAAGTCACGAGCCTTCAGTTCGGCGTCGCGGGTCATCTCCCAGGCCGCCGACCACACCAACGTGCGGGGCAGCGGTTCGGCGATATCGGTGATGCGGGCGGTGGCGACACCCAATGACTCGTCGTCCAGTCGCATCGAGCAGTAGGTCAGATCGTCGTCATTGACCAGCACCAGCTTTCCGCGCGAAATCCCATGGAGCGCAGGAACTTCAGTGATAGCACCGGTGACGTCGAACTCTTCGCGGTGAATCCGAACCAGCTTGCCGGTGCCGCTGTCCGATGTCGCCGGCCCGGCGGCTCCGTCGTCGTACACCCCGACGGCCAGCCGGTGCACCCGGGTTTCTCCGGCGCCGGGTGTGGCCCCGCCCTGGGTGATGGCGAACCGGGTAAATCTGCCCTCGGCATCGACATCGAAGTCCGCCCGCAGCGTGTTCAGTCCGGTGGTCTTCAGCCACTGCCGGCCCCAGTCCGAGAGGTCGCGGCCGGAGGCCCGCTCCAAGGCGTCGAGCAGATCATCAAAGGTGGCATTGCCGAATGCGTGTACCGCGAAGTAATCCCGCAGTCCGGCCAGGAAGTGGTCGAGCCCGACATAGGCCACCAGTTGCTTGAGCACGCTGGCGCCCTTGGCGTAGGTGATGCCATCGAAGTTCACCTCGACGGCGTGCAGATCGGGGATATCCGCGGCGATCGGGTGGGTGGACGGCAACTGGTCCTGGCGGTAAGCCCAGGACTTCTCCACGTTGGCGAATGTCGTCCACGCCTCGCTGTATTCGGTGGCCTCGGCCTGACACAGCACCGAGGCGAACGTCGCGAATGACTCGTTGAGCCATAGGTCGTCCCACCAGCGCATGGTCACCAGATCGCCGAACCACATGTGCGCCATCTCGTGCAGCACCGTCTCAGCGCGTCGCTCGTAGGAGGCCCGGGTGACCTTGCTGCGGAACACATAGTCCTCAAGGAATGTCACCGCGCCGGCGTTCTCCATGGCCCCGGCATTGAACTCCGGGACGAACAACTGGTCGTACTTGCCGAAGGCGTACGGCACGCCGAAGTTGCAGTGGTAGAAATCGAAACCCTGCTTGGTCTCGGTGAACAACCGCTCGGCATCCATGAAGGGCGCCAGTGAGGCTCGGCAGAACAGCCCCAGCGGGATATCGCCGTGGGAGTCGGAGTAGGTGTCGTCCCAGCGGGCGTAGGGCCCGGCGATTAGTGCCACCAGATAGGTGCTGATGCGTGCGGTCGTGGCGAAGGTGTGGACTTTCGTTGCCCCGTGCTCGGCGACGGTGGCCGTCGCGCCGTTGGAGATCACCTGCCAGTGCGCGGGCGCAGTGACGGTGACGTCGAAGGCGGCCTTGATGTCCGGTTGGTCGAAGCAGGCGAACATCCGCTTGGCGTCTGCGGTTTCGAACTGCGAGTACAGATAGACCTCGCCGTCGACGGGGTCGACGAAACGGTGCAGGCCTTCGCCGGTGTGGGAGTAGTAGCAGTCGGCGGAAACGACGAGGACGTTGTGTTGGGCAAGGCCCCGCAGCGGTATTCCGGCCGACTCGTCGTAGCCGGAGACGTCGATGG
>JAPLAO010000361.1 GCA_026393245.1 Mycobacterium sp.
ATTCGGCGCAAGATCTTCGGCATTCCGCATCAGCGGGCAATCAACTGCTGAGCGCGCTGAAAAGACACGCCCAGAACTTCTCCCACATCACGAACCGCAACTCCGCGCGCAGCGAGATCCCGCGCCAATTCCCTCGCCTGCAGCGCCGCCGCAGCCGCATGCCGATCAGCAATCTCACGGTCAGAGACAACCCGCTGAGCCCGGGCAGTGACGTCAATACCGTCGACAGTGACCGTGATTATCAGGTCAACGTCCGATGGTGCGGAATCGGTGACAGTGCAGATGAAGTCACGCGCCTCAGCGGGAACGTCGGCGAGCCGGCGGGCCTGAGTGGTGTCACCGACGTTGATCGCCCCATTGGCGCCGACATAGCCGTTGAGCTCAGGTACGGCGATCATCCACCACCGGTCGTCGCGGGTGACGTTCACGCGGTAGGTGTGCATCTCAGCTCTCCTCGCAGTTAGTGCGGCAGCTGCCGATCGCCCCGTTGACCTTGTGGCGTACGCCGGGACTGATCGTGCGATGACCGGTCGGAACAGAGACGCTGTATCGGCCGTGACGGCAGGTCCAGGCGGTGTGGCTTCCTTTGCCATCCCGCTTAGTGAAGCCTGCCGCGGTTAGCTGCTTCACGACTTCCCTGGTCGGGGCCGGTGCGATCACAACTTTAGTCTATGCAACTAGACGTAATCTAGTCTATATGGATAGACGGAAATTGCAGCACCGAGGAACCATCTAGTCAGAGGAAAAAGGCACCGTGCCGTCACGTCGCCATTGTGGCTGGCTGGGCCGACATCCGTGCGCGCTATGCACAGTAATTTCTAGAATCACGATTGCAATATATAATCCATAGCGTGGCGTTGAGCATCAAGGACCCCGAAGCCGATCGGCTTGCCCGCGAACTGGCAGCTCGTACCGGTGAGACCTTGACCGAAGCGATCGTGGTGGCGCTGCGGGAACGTCTGGCCCGGGAGACCGGGCGAACCAGGTCGGTCCCGCTCACCGAGGAACTGGCATCGATCCGTCGTCGATGCGCCGACTTGCCGGTGCTGGACGCCCGCGCCAGCGATGCCGTCATCGGTTACGACCAACACGGCCTGCCCACCTGATGGTGATTGAGACTTCCGCGCTCGTGGCGATGCTCACTGATGAGCCGGAGGCGGAGCGGTTCGAAGCCGCAGTGGCCGCGGATCCGGTTCGGTTGATGTCGACGGCCTCGTATCTGGAGGCGGCCATCGTCGTCGAGCAGCGATTCGGTGAGCCTGGCGGACGAGAACTGGATCTCTGGCTGCATCGGGCTGGTGTTGATCTGGTCAGCGTCGACGCAGAGCAGGCTGACGTCGCGCGCTCGGCCTACCGCCGCTTCGGCAAGGGGCGCGATCCCGCCGGCTTGAACTACGGGGATTGCTTCGCGTACGCACTGGCGAAGGTCAGCGGTGAGCCGCTGCTCTACAAGGGAGACGATTTCGCCCACACCGACATCGGTGCGGTCGACACAACATCCCTGGGGTAGCGGCGTTCGGGTCAGAGCGCCCGGTCACGCGCCGTCCGTCTGCGGAACAGTTCAGCCGGTCGGCCGCGCGAACCAGTGTTTTCGGATTTCACGCCGGTGGCGACGAGAAGCTGTTGCATCCGGCGTCGAAAGGCGTCGCGATCCCATGGGTCGTCGTAACCGGCGACAGCGTCGTGGACCAGGCGGAGTTCGGTCAGTGTGAACGTGTTTCCCAGTAGCCGGTCGGGGTCGGGTTGTTCTTCGTAGCGTGACCGGACATATTCCTTGGCGCGTTTGACGATATTGGGGTGGTCCCAGGCCAGCTCGCCGGGCCGGTCCACCGAGACGATCCGGATGTTCTTCGCGGTTCCGTCGCCCAGCGACTTCAGTCGTTCGGGGCGGACCACCGCGACGTGGGCCACGGACAGCACCCAGTGGCGCTCATCGCGGCCTGGATCGTCGAAGACGTTCAACTGTGCCGGGCGGATATCCCGCACTCCGAGTTTCTCGTCCAACGAGCGCTCGACGGCTTTGGCCAGCGTCTCGCGTTCACGCAGGAAGGTGCCCGGCAGCGCCCACTTGCCGGTGTCTCCGCGCTCCATCTCCACCACCAGGAGTCCCCGATCG
>JAPLAO010000046.1 GCA_026393245.1 Mycobacterium sp.
ACCGACGCCGGCGAGGAGTTCACCGCGGAGCGCGTCGTCATCGCCGCCGGATCACGAGCGATGGTGCCCGAGGTCATCGCCGACTCCGGGGTCGAGTTCCACACCAGTGACACGATCATGCGGATCCCCGAGCTACCCGAGCACCTTCTGATCGTGGGCGGCGGATTCATCGCCGCGGAATTCGCCCACGTCTTCTCCGCGCTGGGAAGCCGCGTCACCGTGGTGATCCGGGGCGCCGCCATGTTGTCGCAGTGTGACGACACGATCCGGGACAGCTTCGCCGACATCGCCGCCGCGAAGTGGGATATTCGCAACCACCGCACGCCGGTCGACGTGCACCGGGATGGCCCCGAGATCGTCATTGAACTCGACGACGGCTCGAGCGTGCGCGGCGACGCGTTGCTCGTGGCCACCGGACGTATCCCGAACGGCGATCAGCTTGACGCTGAATCGGTCGGCGTTGCACTCGAGGGCGCCCGCATCGTCGTCGACGAGTACCAGCGCACGTCAACGCGGGGGATCTTCGCACTGGGCGACGTGTCGTCGCGCTACCAACTCAAACACGTGGCCAATCACGAGGCGCGGGTGGTGCAGCACAATCTGCTGCAGGACTGGGACGACACCGCCCACATGGTGGCGTCCGACCACCGGTATGTGCCATCGGCGATCTTCACCGACCCACAGATCGCTACCGTCGGGTTGACCGAAAAGAAAGCACTGTCAGCCGGTTTCGATATCAATGTCAAGGTTCAGGATTACGGCGACGTCGCCTACGGCTGGGCGATGGAGGACACCACCGGGATCGTCAAGATCATCGCCGAGCGCGGCACCGGAGCGATACTGGGCGCGCACATCATGGGCTATCAGGCAGCCACCTTGATTCAGCCGTTGATCCAGGCGATGAGTTTCGGACTGACGGCTCACGACATGGCCCGCGGCCAGTACTGGATTCACCCGGCGTTGCCCGAGGTGATCGAGAACGCGCTCCTGGGACTGGGCGGCGAACCTGCCGAGCCGGCCGCGCGAGCTCACTGAACAGCCTCGGCATCACCTGTCGCGGGCGCGCCAACTGCGATATCCGCGGTGGGCGGCGAACGCCCCGATGATCGCGGTCAGGCACCAGATGCCGATGGCCACGTAGGCCAACGGTGAGTTGAGGTCCGAGATCGACGCCCCCAGTGCGGTGTAGACGAATGCCCGCGGTACCGATCCGATGGCGGCCCCGGCTGCCATCTGCCACAACGGAAGTCCGAACGCACCGAACGTATAGGACGCCAGCGCATCGGAGACACCGGGAATGAAACGCTGCCCCACCACTGCCCACAGCCCGCGCCGCTGGATCTGCGTGTCGATACGTTCTGCCCACTGCGTTCCGATCAGTGCCCGTGCGCTGTCACGGCCCGCGCGTCTTCCCACCAGCGCGGCGATCGTCGCCGTCAGCACCGTCGAACCCAGCGTGACGAACGTGCCGAGCACCGGCCCGAACAGAAATCCGCTGCCGGCTGCCAGCAGCGGACCGGGCACGAAGATCGCGGCCAAGGCGGCGGCGAGCGGGATGTAGAGCAGCGGAGCCACGGGCCCAGTCCTGGCGATGGCGTCGCGGACCGCCTCGATGTCGATGACTCGCCGCACCGCGACGAGATAGAACAGCGTCAGCAGGAAGGCGGCGAAGACCGCAAGCCGCAGGATGTGCTTTCGCCTACTACCGGCGGGGGCACTGTCGATGTCGGTCACAGAAGCCTCGCAGCCACCCGTCAGCGGAAGCGAACGTCCAACGTCGCCAGACCGAAGATCTTCTTGCCGTCGGACTTCGCCGCGACGAGCACGACGCCGGTCCGGGTTGCGGGATCCAGCGATTTGATCTTGCCGCTGAATTCGATGTCGGCGCCCTCCTTGGCGGGGACAACGGAGGGTGCTGACAGCCGCACCGCATAGCGGGTCACCGCGCCCGGATCTCCCGACCAAGCGGATACGAATCCGGCGCCCAAACCCATGGTGAGCATGCCGTGGGCGATCACGTCGGGCAGGCCGGCCAGTTTGGCGATGGACTCGTCCCAGTGGATCGGGTTCGCATCCCCGGCCACGCCCGCGTAGTTGACCAGATCGCCACGGGAGAGCCGGGTGTGGTGCACGCCCAGCTCGTCGCCGACCTTCACGTCCTCGAAATTTGGCGTCGCCGGCGTACGGGTCGAGTTGTCGGCGATCCGCGTCTCACCCTCGGGCCGCACCGCCTTCTCGTACACGCCCTCACCGACGCCCATGATGTCCATGTCGTGCATCATCATTTTCTGCACGGCGGCTTTCACTGCCGGGTTGATGTCCTCGGAGGTGACGCCGACGACCGTGGTGTGCAGGGTGTGCACCTTCATCCCGGCGATATCGGTGAACGTGTTGGTGACAGTGATCAGATCCCGCCCGGCGATCCGGCGCACCGATGTCAGTTCCACGTCGATGTGCAATTCGTCGCCCTCGACGATCGGGCGGTGCTGCTCGAAGACCTCCTCGGTCTGTACGTAGGTGTCGTAACCGACGACCACCTCCTCGAACATCCGGCGGTTGCAGGACATGCCCGGCGTGGAAGTGAATGTCAGTGGCGCCACCAGACCCGAGTAGCCCAGTTCCGTGGCCGCAGCGACGTCCCAGTGCGCCGGGTGATAGTCCTGCACTGCGCGTGCGTACTCCCGGACCTTCTCCCGGCCGACGAGGTAGGTGCCGTCCATCTGGTAGTAGTGGCCGACTCGAGCTTCGAGCGCCAACACCTCTGATGCTGCGGTCATGAATTCGCCCAACTGTTCTTTCGGCTCGCTGAGGCCGACCGCACCACCCTAACCACGTCAGTGTTCCAGTTGAACGATGGTCCGGGATGAAAGATTGGGGCCGATCATCTCAGCGACGATCCGCTGATGTTCGGGATGGTCGCGGTAGGCGATGAAGGACTCCCGGTCGGCGAACGTACCCACTACCGCGAAGTCGTAGGCACCTGCCGTGATGCCGGCGTCGGATCCGCACAGATAGCTGCGTACGCCCTCAAAACCTGCGGCAAGACTGCGTAGCGCTGCAGCGATGCCACCGTCGGCGAAGTCCTCGTCGCGCCATTGGAATGTCACTATGTGGGTGAAGGCCATGGACCTACTTTAGGGACCTCGGGTGCCGGAGCCGGGTGCGACCCGATTCGGCGGCGCGCCTCACAGCGGGTGCGACGATAGAGCCATGACCGCAACGCTTGTCGCGAAGAATGTGGCCGGCGGGTTCGCCCACCGCACCCTTTTCGAGGGCGTGGACCTGACCGTCGCGCCCCGCGATGTCATCGGTGTAGTGGGTGCCAATGGCGCCGGTAAGAGCACGCTGCTGCGGATCCTCGCCGGCGATATTGAGCCGCTCGATGGCACGGTCAGCACCGCACCCGCCGACGCGTTCGTCGGGTGGCTGCCGCAGGAACATCAACGAGTTCCCGGCGAGACGGTTTGCGCTTACATTGCGCGCCGCACCGGGTGCACCGCGGCGACCCAGTCGATGGATGGGGCGGCCGCGGCCCTGGCGGGCCCCGGCCCCGCTGCGTCGGATTTGGCAGGCGCCGCCGAGGGCCCGGCGGGGATGGATCCCGCCGATGTTTATGCCGCGGCGCTGGATCACTGGCTTGCCACCGGAGCTGCGGATCTCGACGAACGACTTCCTGCGGTACTGGCCGACCTGGGCTGGGAATCCGAGGCGCTGCAACCCGATTCGACCCAGATGACCGCATTGTCGGGTGGGCAGGCGGCGCGGGTCGGGTTGGCGGCACTGATGTTGTCGCGGTTCGACATCGTCCTGCTCGATGAGCCGACCAACGACCTCGATCTCGACGGTCTGGCTCGGCTGGAGGATTTCGTCCGCGATCTCCGCGGTGGCGTGGTGTTGGTAAGTCACGACCGGGAGTTCCTCGCGCGCAGCGTCACCCGAGTTCTCGAATTAGACCTGGCCCAGAACACCACCACCGTGTTCGGTGGCGGATATGACGGCTACCTGGAAGAGCGGGAGGTCGCTCGCCGGCACCGCCGCGAACAATACGACGAGTTCGCTGACAAGAAGGCCGACCTGGTGGCGCGCGCACGCACGCAACGGGAGTGGTCGAGCCAGGGTGTGCGCAACGCGATGCGCAAGTCACCGGACAACGACAAGATCCGGCGACGCGCGGCGACCGAGTCCAGTGAGAAGCAGGCGCAGAAGGTGCGCCAGATGGAGAGCCGCATCGCCCGCATGGAGGAGGTCGCCGAACCCCGCAAGGAGTGGACACTGGAGTTCACCATCGGCGTCGCTCCGCGGTCGAGTTCGGTCGTCGCGACACTCGACAATGCTGTTGTGCGACAGGGGGATTTCGTTCTCGGCCCGGTGTCGCTACAGGTCGATGCCGGCGAGCGGATCGGCATCACCGGACCCAACGGGGCCGGGAAGTCGACGTTGTTGCGGCTCCTTCTCGGCCGCCAGGAACCCGATGAGGGTCGCGCGAGCCTGGGCGCCAATGTCGCGATCGGTGAGATCGACCAGGCCCGCGCCGAATTCTCCGGTCCGGGTCGACTCATCGACCGTTTCGAGGCGCGGGTTCCGACCTGGTCGACCGCGGATGTGCGGACCCTGCTCGCGAAGTTCGGACTGCGCGCAGATCACGTGGAACGTGCGGTCGACGAACTCTCACCGGGTGAACGGACCCGCGCGGGCCTTGCTCTGCTGCAGGCACGAGGTACGAATGTGCTGGTTCTCGACGAGCCGACCAACCACCTCGACCTCGCCGCTATCTAACAACTGGAGCAGGCACTCGAGACCTATGACGGTGCGCTGCTGCTGGTCACACACGACCGCCGGATGCTGCAGAACGTTCGGTTGGATCGTTCCTGGGCGGTGGACAACGGCCGGGTGGCTGAGCTGTAAGTCACTGCGCCGCAGGTGCACTTAGAGCGAAAGCGTGGTGCCTGTCTCGCGCTCGGCGAACTCCCACAGCCGCGCGGCGTCGGCGTAGTCGCAGGCGACCGCGGCCCGCCCGGCAAGCGTCGGCCCGCCCTTGAACCCCCATCGGCTGTCGATGCCGACATAACTTCCCGGTGGGATCGGCTCGGTGATGCAGTACAGCGTGGGCGCTGCACCGGCATCGATGTCATTGGCCAGCACGCTGGCCGAAGCCCTGACTACCTTGTGGAAGGCGGCCATGACGCGATCATCGGAGACGTGGGACAGGTTCGACGCCACCCAACCGGGGTGGGTCAGGTAGCTGCTCACCGGTGAACTCGCGACCCGCAACCGCCGGTCGAGTTCGAGTCCCCACAGCATCACGGCGAGTTTCGAACGGCCGTAGGCGGGAAACGCCGACCATTTGCGGGTGCGAAGGTGCGGGTCATCGAAGGCGATCTCGGCGGTTCGGTGAGCATCCGAGCCGACGTTGATGATCATCGAACGCACCCGTGGGAAAAGAAGATTGGTCAGGGCGAACGGTCCGAGGAAATTGGTGCCCATCGTCGTCTCGAAGCCGTCGACGGTGTCGGTCCGGTGCTGGGCAACGATGCCGGCGTTGTTGATCAGGATGTCCACATCGCCGTCGAACAGAGTCGGGAACGCCCGCACCGACGCCTGATTGGCGAGATCGAGTTTCACCCCCGCGGTGTCTCCACCCATCTCGGCGGCGCGTTGCGCGCCGAGTTCGAGATTGCGGACCGCAAGGATCACCTGCGCGCCCGCGCGGGCCAGGGATCGGGCGGTGGCAAGACCCACGCCGTTGGTCGCCCCGGTCACGATGATGCGTTTGCCACTGAGATTGCCGAGTCGGCTCGCCGACCACTGTGTCGTCACGCGAGGAGCCTAACGGGCGCCCGCGAGCTCAGTTGTCGCCTGCGGCGACAAGTGAGTGCAACCGCACATCCGGGTTGTCCTCCTGGAATCCCTGCAGCCGCCACTTCGTACTGAACAGCGCGAGCACTACGCCGTCGGTCCGGGTGAGGGTCTCCATCGACACCTGCTTGTCGACGAATGGCGCGTCCTCGGGGTCGACCGCGCGGGCGATGGTGTACGGCAGAGGTTCCAGTGCGATCGGAGCGTTGAACTCCGCCGCCATCCGGTGGCTGGCGACCTCGAATTGCAGTGGGCCGACCGCGGCCAGGACGGGCGCTTGGTCGCCACGGCGATCCGACCGCAAGACCTGGACGACGCCCTCCTGGCCCAGTTGTTCGATGCCTCGGCGGAATTGCTTGTGCTTGCTGGGATCGGTACCTCTGGCGACGGTGAAATGTTCGGGCGAGAAACTCGGTATCGGCGGAAAGTGGACCGGCACATCGCGAAAGAGGGTGTCGCCCGGCCGCAATGCCGCCGCGTTGGCCAGTCCGATCACATCTCCCGGCCAGGCGTCGTCCAGCGTCGAGCGTTGTTGGCCGAACACCGACTGTGCGTACTTGGTGACGAACGGCTTGCCGGTGGCGGCGTGGGTGAGGACGTCACCGCGCTAGAACGTTCCGGAGCACACCCGTGCGTAGGCGATGCGGTCGCGGTGGGCGGAATCCATGCCGGCCTGCACCTTGAAGACGAATGCGCTGAAGGGTGACTCGACCGGCCGCAGATGGCCGTCGACATCCAGTTGTCCGCTGGGCGACGGCGCGAGGCGCACCAGGGTGTCCAGGAGTTGGTTCACCCCGAAGTTCAGCGCCGCCGAGGTGAACAGGACCGGTGTCGTCACGCCGTGCAGGAAGGCCTCCTGGTCGTGGTCACCGCCGTCGGCAGTGAGTAATTCGCACTCCTCGGCCGCGTTGTCCCAGTCGATGCCGGCAGCGTCGCGGGCACGTTCGGGCGCGATGTGCTCCTCGGGTGCGGCGGTGGCGCCACCGGCGGTGCGGGTGAACCGGATGAAGTTGCCGGTGCGACGGTCCAGTACGCCCTTGAAGTCCCCGGCGATGCCGACCGGCCACGTCAGTGGTGTGGGTTTGAGTCCGATGCGTTCGCAAATCTCATCGAGGAGTCCCAGGGGATCGCGGCCCGGGCGATCCCACTTATTGATCACGGTGATGATCGGGATGCCGCGGTGACGACACACCTGGAACAGCTTGAGAGTCTGCGGTTCAAGGCCTTTCGCCGCATCGATCAGCATGACCGCGCAATCGACCGCACTGAGCACGCGGTAGGTGTCTTCGGAGAAGTCCGCGTGCCCGGGGGTGTCGAGCAGATTGATGACGCAGTCCTGCCCATCGGGAGAGACGTAGGGGAACTGCAGCGCCGTCGAGGTGATCGAGATGCCCCTGGCCTGTTCCATCTCCATCCAATCCGACACGGTGGCGCGTCGTCCGGACTTGCCGTGAATGGCACCGGCCTCGTTGATCACGTGAGCGTGCAGGACCAGTGCCTCGGTGAGCGTCGACTTACCCGCGTCGGGATGGCTGATGACGGCGAAGGTCCGTCGACGGAGAGCCTCGGACGATAGACGTTGTGCGGCCGCCCCACTGGGGGCCGGGCGGGCTTGCAGGTCGGAATCGGTCATTGCGGTCTTGATGCTATTTGCCGCGCAGGCAAACCTTCCAATCGTGACGTTGCAGCCGCTCCGGTCACATCGGGCCGAGGAGCGCCGCCGCGCCCTGCAGCCACACCAACACACCGACGAGTGCGGCCGTTGTGGCCAGTCCGACGCTGGCCGCAACGGGAAGACCGATGGCGTTGATCAGGCCGCCGATCGGGTCACCGCTGATCACCTGTTCGATTCCCGTCAGGACCAGGTTGATGGCATACGCCGGCAGCGACGTCACTAGGGCGTTGATGATGTCCGCCGTGGGAAGTAGGGCCGCGTAGACGCCGGCGGCAGCGAAGGAGATCCGGTTGGCCAGCGTGGTGATCACCGTCTGCACCGCGGTGATGAGGCCATCCGGTGTCGGAAGCGAGAATGTCTGTGCCGGAAGGGAGATCGAGGAGAGGTCCCGGGCGATCGATCCGGTGGGGCCGAAGTCGGCGACGAAGTCGTTGATGCCCTGCCGGACTCCGGCCGCCAGTTGGCCGAGTACCTCACCGGGGTCCACGTCTGGGAACAGCCCGAACGGAACCAGCACGTTGGCGTCGGGCTGGGTGGCCGAGGTGAAGCCGTGCGCCGGATCGCCATAGCCTAGGTTCACGATCACCTTCAGGACCGGTTGGATCAGATCGGCGATCGGATTGCCGACCAACGGAATGAATCGCAGCGGCTCCAGCAGCGGCAGATTCTCCGTCGGCATGAACAGGTAACGCTGCGTCGGCGACGTCGTCGGCAGTTCGATGGCGGTGCCACCCTCCGAGATGGGGGTGACCTTCGTCGGGTTGATGTAGTCGGCGTTGGCGTATTGGGTGTGGACGAAGACGATCCCCAAGCCGGCGTTGAGATCAGCCAGGAAATTCAGTGGATACCGTGGGAAGTCGGCGAAGCCGTCATATTCCAGCGCGTAATTCGTTGTGGGGTAAGCATTTTCGGGTGTGGCGCCGTAGAAGTCGATACCCAGGCTGGTCAGCGACAGGCCTGGAAACCGGGACAGAAAGCCACCGTTGGGGTTCATCTCGTTACCCACGAACACGAAGTTGATCGAGTCCTGCAGGCCCGCGGGGATCGTGGGTAGTTCGAACTTTGGCGGCACGTAACTCGAGTTCGGTGGCACGAATCCAGCCTCCAGCAGAGACCCGATGATGGCGCTCTGCGAATAGCCGAACACCGTTGTCGTCGTTGCATCGGGCAACGAGGCAAGGGCATCCGAGAGAATCGTCAGTCCCTGATCCACCGAGGTGTTCAGTGGCAGACTCTTCACACCGGTGATCGGGTACAGGCCTTCGGGAGTGAACACCACCTGGGGCGCGAGGGTGCCATCCGGACTGTTCGGTCCGACGTAGAAGTTGATCACGTTGGTGACGTAATCGTTCGACGGGATCGGCACGCCACTGGGGCCCAGCACCACCGGTTGGGTGGCGGCCAACGACGGGACCGCGGCCGCCGTCCTCGCTGCCGACGACGTGCGCCGGGTGTAGGCCGCCACCGTCCACGACGCAGGCGATTCGACCGGAAGCCCGGGGCTGTCCGTGGCGGGTGAATCTGCGAACGGATTGGTGGCACTGGTGACAACGTCGGATACTGGCGCCGAGGCGAGATACCGGTCGATCGCAGGCGCGGTCGCGGCCCGTACGGGGACCGCCGCACGTGATGGCACTCGCGCGGGGACCGCCGCGCGTGATGGCAGAGAGTGGGCAACCTCGCGGCGCGGCGCGGCCGTGGACGCCGGGCGGGGGGTTCCGGACGCGCCACGCACCTGCCGGGTGGCGGCTTTCGGCGCCGCCGGCGCGGCGTCGGAGCGCAGCGACGGGTGATCGGACCCCGCCGCCGCCTCATCCGCCCACGCCACGGCCGAACCGCTGATCGCAGCACTCACGCCGAGTGCGACCGCGAGCGCTCCCACCCGACCAACGAATTTTCCGGCCGCCACGATGAGCCCCCGCTCTCCTGAAAGAAGCCTGACAAAAACCTGAGGATAGAATAACCGACGGTCACGTGGGGTGCGGCGCAATGCTGCCAGGGTGCCGACGACGTCGACGGGACTCACCAGCGAACCTCCGTTGATCTGTGGGACGATCGACCCAGTCCGCCGGCGCCAGGAGCGCCGCGGAGCGCTACAGAGAGGACAGCCGGATCCATGACCGACCGTCGCCGCGCAGTCACCCGCACCCTCGCCGGCCTGACCGTCGTTGGTGCCGCACTTCTTGCGCCGGGCGTTGCCACCGCTGACCCGGTGACACCGGTGCCACTGCCCCCGGCGCCGGCGCCGCTGCCGACAGACGCGGCAGCGATGACACCCGATCAGTCCGCGGTTCCGCCAGTCGACGCGGTCGCTGCGCCGCCCGCCCGGGATCCCTTCGCCCCGTACGTACCGGAGATTCAGAATCAGTCGTATGGATCCGGCAATTCCGGTGGCGGAATATTGGGAACGTTCAAAGACCTCTGGCACCAGATCCAGGACCCCACCTTCGCGACGAACGAAATCATGGGATCCGGCCCCGTGGCGCCGCCCGGTTCGGCCCCCACCTTCGCGACGAACGAAATCATGGGATCCGGCCCCGTGGCGCCGCCCGGTTCGGCGCCGGTGCCGGCCTTGCCGCCGGGTTATGTGTCGACCAATTTTCCGGGTTCCGAAACCGCGTCGACCGCCGCCGCCGGCGGATCGGCGGCCGTCGGACCTGCCCTTCCCCCGGGTTACTACCCGATTACCGGGCCGCCGCCGCCCGGATACGCCTACGGGACCGCACCGGCTGCGGTTCCTCCGGTGGCCATGGTCCCGACCACCGTCGTCCCCAGTCCGTAGCGGCCCGCATTCGTTCAGAGTTGACGGAGTCGGTCGCTCAACTGCGCGGTGGGCACTATCTTCTTACGGGTGACATCCTCTGTAACCGGCGCCGTGGCGCGGTGGATCTCGCCACTCCTGGCGTTCGTGACCGTGGTCGGCCTCGTTTTGTCTGCCGGAACGCAACCATCCCCGGCCGTACGACTGACCTCGGATGACAACCCGTTGGCTGGCACGCCGTTCTACGTCGATCCCATATCTGCGGCCATGTCCGCGGCGAAGAACGCCAATCCGCCCAATCCCGTATTGACCTCGATCGCCAACACCCCGCAGGCGTATTGGCTCGACCAGGCCTTCCCGGCACCCGCGGTCACCAACACGGTGTCGCGTTACGTGGGTGCGGCCAAGGCCGCCGGCAGCATGCCGGTCCTGGTGATCTACGCGATCCCGCATCGGGACTGCGGAAGCTTCGCGGCAGGTGGCTTCGCGACGGGCGCGGACTACAGCAGGTGGATCGATGCCGTGGCGTCCGGCTTGGGCTCGATGCCCGCCGCGATCATTCTTGAACCCGATGCGCTCGATATGGCCGATTGCCTGTCGGCCGACCAGCGCCAGGAACGCTACGGATTGATTCGCTCCGCCGTTGAGACGCTGACCCGAAACCCGGCCGCCGCGGTGTACGTGGACGGTGGGCACTCGCGGTGGCTGAGCGCCGAGGAAATCGCCGCGCGGCTCAACGCGGTCGGGGTGAGCCGGGCGCGGGGCTTCAGCTTGAATACGACGAACTATTTCACCACCGAAGAGGAAATCGGTTACGGCGAGGCGGTTTCGGCGCTGACTAACGGCGCGCATTACGTGATCGACACCTCGCGCAACGGTGTCGGACCGATACCCGACGCCCCGCTGAGTTGGTGCAACCCCAGGGGCAGAGCACTGGGCGTCGCGCCCACCACGGCAACAGCCGGCGCGCACGCCGATGCCTACCTGTGGGTCAAGCGGGTCGGGGAGTCCGACGGGTCCTGTGATCGCGGCGACCCGCCCGCGGGGCGCTTCGTCAATCAGTTCGCCATCGAATTGGCAGGCAACGCCGGCCGCTAGGGTTGCGGGCATGGACCAGACGGCGCGGCGCGGGCCTTTGCAATGGACCGCCGTGGTGCCGGTTGCGGCGCTGATAGTCCTGCTTGCTACCTGGTTCAACCACGAGCATCCCGCCATCCTGCTGCTCATCGCGGTCTGTCTCGTCGGCGCCGTACTTTCGGCGGTGCATCACGCGGAGGTGGTGGCCCACCGGGTGGGGGAGCCGGTCGGGTCGCTGGTGCTGGCAGTGGCCGTGACGGTGATCGAGGTCGGGCTGATCGTGATGCTGATGTCCGGCGGTGGCCCCGGAGCCTCGACCTACGCGCGCGACACCGTGTTCGCGGCGGTGATGATCACCCTTAACGGAATCGTCGGTATCAGCCTGCTCGTTGGCGCACTGCGGCACCGACTGGTCTCGTTCAACGCCTCCGGTTCGGGTTCGGCGTTGGCGACGGTGATCACGCTGGCGGGGGTGTGCCTGGTGCTGCCCGGTTTCACGGTCACCGTGAAGGGACTGGTGTACTCGACCTCTCAGCTGACGTTCGCGGCGGTGACCTCGCTGATCCTCTACTGCGGCTTCGTCTTCACCCAGACTGTTCGGCACCGCGACTTCTTCGTGCCGGTCTCGTCCGATCGCCACGGCCGGGTGACCGGCCTGCTCGACTTGGACGCCGACGGACATGCCGAACCGCCCTCGGTGCGCGAGGCCACATTCAGTCTCGGTCTGCTCCTGGTCGCCCTCGTCGCGGTCGTCGGCCTCGCGAAGTTGCTGTCGCCGAGCATCGAACACGCCGTCACCGCGCTGGGTTTGCCCTATGCCGTCGTCGGTGTGGTGATCGCGCTGCTGGTGCTGGCACCGGAGAGCATCGCAGCGGTGAACAACGCCAAACGCGATCGCGTGCAGACCAGCCTCAACCTGGCCTACGGATCGGCGATGGCCTCGATCGGTCTGACCATCCCCACCATCGCCGTCGCGATGATCTGGTTGCCCGGTCCGCTGACCCTGGGTTTGGAGCCGATGCAGATCGTGCTGCTGGCACTGTCGGTGATCGTCTCGGTCCTGACTCTCGCGCAGGGCCGGGCGCTGGCCCTGCAGGGTTTGGTGCATCTGGTGCTGTTTGCCGCATTCCTGTTCTTCTCTGCTGTGCCGTAGCCCGCGATGAACCCGCAGACCCGTCGCGGAGTTCCCCGCCGAACAACCGACCTCGATTCCGGCACGTTCTGCGCGCTGACGGGTCGCACTGACGTGACCGCAGTGCAGATCGACAATGTCGAGCACGGCACCGCCGTCCGCGCCCGCGTCATTGTCACCGGAAGTCGCCACCTGCCGCAGCATGTCTTCGTCAAGCTTGCTCCGGTGCGACCTGCTGAACGTCTCCTGAACCGATACATGGCATTGGCGCATACCGAAGCTGAGATCTATCGACTATTGAACACCGAGTTGGCAGGTCTTATGCCGAAAGCATATGCAGCACAGTCTGATCCGAAGAGCAGCCGAGCGATTGTCATCATGGAGGACCTCACCGACCGCGATGCCCGGTTCCTATCTGTGGAAGCAGGATGCACAGCAGCGGATGCGTTGGCAGTTGCCGCCGCACTCGGCGATCTGCACCGCACATTCTGGATGTCGGATCGGTTGCGCACCGGCGATCTCGTCGGCCTGAGTCCCGCGAGGTCACGCTCAACATCCCGCGGGCCGCGGGCGTGGCCTCTGCTGCGGATGATCCCGCGGAGATTCCACGACGTCGTTCCCGCGGACGTCCGTGTCCAGACGTCGACCCTGGTCACACAACGCGGGATGATCGCCACGCTCATCGGCACATACCCGCACACCCTGATTCACGGCGATACCCATGCCGGCAACATCTGTCTGATCGGCGACCGGCCGGTGCTCTTCGATTGGCAGGTGGCCTCCTGCGGTCCGGCGGTAAAAGATCTGTCCTACTTCGCCTGCACATCGCTGGACACCGAAACGCGCCGTGCAATCGAAGCCCGACTCGTTGAGACCTACGTTGCGCATCTCAACGGAGATGGCATCGAGCGCCTCTCATTCCCACAAGCCTGGGATGCCTACCGCATGTTCGCGTTCACCGCCTTTGTCGCCGCGGGAGTCACCTCAGTCTTCGGCCAACGTCTGCAAAGTGAGGAATCGACTCGCGCAGGTTTACACCGTGCGGTTCAGGCGATGGGCGATCTGGACACCCTGGCAATACTGCGCAGCCAACTCGGTACGACCTGACGTCGCACGTCTGTCGATCAGCGGTTGGGTAGGCAGAGCAGTCGTTCGGTTTCTCCGATGGATGCGATCGACAGGTCCAGCGAGCGTGCCAGTTCGGCGACGCGTGCGACCAGTGGCGTGTTGCCCTGCGCGAGTTCACCTTTGCGCAGATACAGGGTGTCCTCGAGGCCGGCTCGGGCGTTGCCGCCCAGCGCCAGGCCGATCCCGGTGAGGGTGAGGTTCGCCCGTCCGATAGCGATGATCTGCCAGACGCAGTCCTTGGGCAGCCGCTCGACCATCATCACCAGGTTCGCCGGTGTTGCGGCCGCGCCGCCGGCCACACCAAGCACGATGGAGAACTGCAATGGCTCGGCGAGTAGGCCCTCGTCGTAGAGGCGCATGACGGCATCGAGGTGGCCGGTGTCGTAGACCTCGAGTTCGGGTTTGACGTCCAACTCGCGCATGCGGGCGGCGAGTCGGCGTACGCCGTCGGGCGGGTTGCGGAACTCACCCTGGCCGAATGACATTGTGCACGGGTTCAACGTGGCCATGCGCGGGCGCAGCTCGATCAGTTTTTCGCGTTCCTCGAAGGGCACCGAGAGTCCGACACCGGTGGACAATTGGATGTGGATCGGGCAGCGCTCCGCGATGAGATCCATTGTCCGCCGGGCGATACCCAGGTCGGCAGTGGGCTTTTCGTTCTCATCGCGCAAGTGCAGGTGTGCGACCGTCGCCCCCGCCAGGTAGGCCTCGTGCACCGCCGCGGCAATCTCCTCCGGGCTTGTCGGCAGGAACTGGTTGTCCGATTTGAAGGCGATCGGTCCGGTCGGTGCGACGGTGAGGACGACGCTCATCAGCTTTGCTTCGGATAGGCGATGATCACGAGCATGGTGGCGTCATGATCGCTGGCGTTGACCAGTTCCCGGATCTCGCCGGGGCCGAAGTGCACCGAGTCGTGCTTGCGCAGCGTGTGCTGCCCCTCGCAGGTCAGCGTCAACTCGCCGTCGAGCACCACGTACGCCGTCTCTGCGCGGGTAGGCGAGGATTCGGCGATGCCGCCGGGCGGATAGACCGAGAGACCAACCCAGAAGTTCTCTGAAGGTCCGGCCTCCAAGCCCTGCAGGCGCCTGGTGTCGACCCCGGTATGCATCGGGGCCGCATAGGGCACTGCATCGGCATGACGGGTGATGCGCACGTCAGTTCCGCCCGGTCTCGATGCGATAGGTGCCCTTCGGATCGGTGATCGCCACCAGGCGAACGATGCAGCCGTCGCCGCCGCGCCACCGCCACGGGAAGGCGGCGAAGGTGACGCGCTTACCGGTCACCTTGTCGATATCGCCGCCGACGTTTTCGAAGCCGTAGATGCCGTTGGTCAGGATCTCGCGATGGCAGGGCTCCCACAGCGCGAATTCCTCGGAGACCAACTTGCCGGTCTCCTCCTCGAATTCCCGACAGGCCCAGGGCAACAGGCCGCCGGTAGCCTCGGCCGGCCCGTGCGGGCCGATGGCGGTGGCAAGGGGATGATCGAGTGCCTGGGTATCGGTGCCCACGGCCTTGACGCCTTTGGCGACAAACCACTCGCCGGCCTCCTTGTAGAAACCCGGACTGTAGGCGTAGTACTCCGCACTGTCGGCGTACTTGTGGTGCCAACCGGTGTTGACGATCACGATGTCGCCCTCGCGGACCGGTGCCTTCTCGGCCGCCTTGTCGAGATGCTCGGGCATGATCTTCTCCCACTTGCCCATCGGCACGTCCAGCACGACACCGGTTCCGAAGAATGCACTCAGCGGAATCTCGTCGAGCAGGGGAGTGCCCTCGACCACGTGGCCGGGTGCGTCGATGTGGGTTCCCGAGTGCATGACGGTGGTGATCTTCTGGGTCAGCACCCGACTCTTGGCCATGCCGTGCAGTCGTTCGATCTTGACGTCCTCGAAGTACGGCCAGCACGGCTGGCCCAGACCCCAGGAGTGGGACAGGTCGACAAACTCAAGTTGGCTCTCCGCATCGCCCAGCGGCCAGGTGTAGGTCATGATGTCCTCTCGAAAGGGTTGTGGTGGTTAGGTTGTGACTTGTCGGGAGATATGCGCGGCCAGCCGGGCGGCCGCGGCGTCTCGGCAGCCGACAGGCCAGGTGAGAAAGCCCTGACCGGACTTCGCACCCAGTTCGCCCGCGGCAACTTTGTGCCGCAGTAGCGGGCTGGGGTGCGGGTCGCTGTTGATGCTCGGTAGCACCTGATCGTGGATCGCCAGTGTGAGGTCGAGGCCGACGTAATCGGCGTTCTCGATCGGACCCATCGCGGCGAGACGAAGCCCGATGGTGTTGCGGACCACGAGATCGACCGTCTCCGCATCGCACACCCCACTGGCAACCAGGTCGATGGCCTCGCGCCACAGCGCGTGCTGCAGGCGATTGCCCACGAAGCCGGGAACGTCCCGCTGTACCCGGACCGGGATCTTGCCGACGAATTCCAGCATCTCAAATGCGGTATCCATCGACTCGGTCGACGTGTGTTCGCCGCGGATCACCTCGACGATGGGAATGAGATCCGGCGGGTTCCACCAGTGCATGCCCACGGTGCGGTCGGCACCGGCAAGACCCTCGGTGATGCGCGAGATGGGAATCACCGAGGAGTTGCTCGCCAGCAGCGCATCCGGGGCGGCGGTGCGGGCAACGACGAAAAGCGCCCGCTTGGCGTCAAGGTCTTCAACGAGGGCCGCGAGGAGGAGATCGGCGGTGGGTACCGCCGCGGCGAGGTCCGCCTCGCCGACGAGGTGCGCCTCGGGGGCCATTGACCGGGCTTCGGTCAGTGCGCTGTCGAGGACGGCCGGTTGGGAGTCGGTGAGCACCACCGGCAACCCGGAGCGCGCAACGACCCCTGCGATACGACGACCCATCAGGCCGGCGCCGACTACGGCGACCGATCCGATCGGATGTGCAGAACCCATCAGCACGCGGTGTAGCCGCCGTCGAGGTACAGCACCTGTCCGGTCATGAATGACGAAGAGTCGCTGAGCAGGTAGATGAGTGCACCCACGAAGTCTTCCGGTTCGGCGAACCGCTTGAGCGGAATGCGGGCGAACATCGCCTCGCGGGTAGCGCGGCCTTTGTCGTCGTCGGCATACATCCACTCGGTGAGCTCAGAGCGAAAGACTGTGGGTGCCAGCACATTGCAGCGGATCTGATGAGGTCCCCACTCGGCCGCCAAGGTTTTGCCCAGCAGATCGACGGCGGCCTTGGACGGGCAGTAGGCGGTGTATCCGGCGGGATGCCCAAGCTTGCCGCGGGTGGAGGACACCAGCACCACCGAGCCGCCGCGGCCCTGGCCGATGAGCACCGGTGCCGCGGCCTTGGCCATCAGCCAGGATCCCTTGACGTTGGCGTCCATTACCGATTCCCAGTCCGCCACGGATTGGTCGGTGATGAGGCCGACCTTGTTCATGCCGGACGCGACGAGCATGCCGTCCACGGAACCGAATGCCTCCACCGCACCGGCGACGATGGCTTCGGCATCGGCAAGTTCGTCGGGTCGTCGGGCGACAATGGTGCTGCGGCCGGTGAGTTCCGGCAGTGCGCAGAGTTCCTCCAGCACAGCGATATTGGTGCCGGCGAGAGTGACGTTCGCGCCCGCGGCGCCCAGTGCCTTGGCAGCCTCGGAGCCCATGGCGCCCGAGGCCCCGGTGACGATCACGGACTTGCCTTCGATGGAGAAGCGCTTCGCGGGATCAGCCATGGCGCCGCGGGGGTCGATCGCCACGTCTAGGACTCCTGTTCGTAGAGCGCGGGCAAGAAGGTGGCTAGGTGTGTCATCTCCTGCGAGCAATGCACCAGCAGTGCCCGGGCGTCGAGTTCGGTCAGGCCGACGATTCGTTTGGCCACCGGCACCGCGGCGCGCAGTGGGGCTGATCGGGCCGCGATGCCGGGTCCGCCAAGCCAGAAGCGCGAGCGCATGACGCTGCCGCCGGGGACGGCGGCGACGTGGTGCGCGAGATAGCCGAGATCGACGGGAAGGTCCACCAGTCCGGT
>JAPLAO010000199.1 GCA_026393245.1 Mycobacterium sp.
ACACCGGCCGCGTATTCGGTCGGGATGTGCAACTCCCAACCCAGCTCACCGAGGTAGGTCACCCGGGCCGCCAGCACCGGCGCGTAGCCGACATGGATGTGTCTGGCCGACAGATACGGAAACGCCTCATTGGACAGGTCAGCATCGGTGAGCCGGGACAGCAGGGTGCGCGACTTCGGCCCCTGCACCGACAGCAGCGTTGTCGCGGAGGTGGTTTCGGTGACGACGACGATCTCGCCGGGTCGGGTTTCGCGACGGATCATGGGTTCGATACGGCGGTGGATGAGGTCGGAGGTGACGACGAGGAATTTCTCCTCGCCGAGGCGGGTGATGGTCAGGTCGGTGGCGATACCGCCCTGGCTATTGAGCCACTGCGTATAGACCAGCCGTCCGATCTCACGGTCGACCACGCTGACCGAGAGCCGGTCGAGCACCTTCGCCGCATCGGGACCCTGAACGAGGAACTTCGCCATCAGGCTCATATCCAGGACGCCGACATCCTCGCGTACCGCCCGGTGCTCGCGGCCGACGATGTCGAACGAGCCCTGCCGGGCGTAATCGAGGGTGGTCTGCGGATGAGCGCCGTCGGTGTCGTACCACTCGGCGAACTCCCAGCCCACCGAGGCGTTGAAGTGGCCGCCGGCGGCCACCAGTCGGTCGTGCAGCACCGAGAGACGTACGTCGCGAGCGGAACCCGGTTTCCAGGACGGCCAGGTGGCGTCGCCGAACAACACACCGAGTTGCTCGACGGTGCGCTCGGCGCGGAACCTCCGGGAGGTCTCGTGCGTCGCGGCGCGGTCGACTGCGTAGCCGGTGACATCCACCGGCGGCACGCCATCAACGATCCAGTGCGCCATGACGTTTCCGATACCGCCGCCCATCAGAATGCCCAGCGAGTTCATCCCGGCTGCCACGAAGTAGCCATCCAACTCCTGTACGGGTCCCAGCATGGGTCGGATATCCGGTGTGAATGACTCCGGACCACAGAAAAACAGCCGGACTCCGACTTCGGATAGCGACGGGATGCGCTCCAGCGCGGCGCCAAGGTAGGGGCCCATCCGGTCCCAGTCGGGCGGCATCGTGCCGAACGCGAAACTGTCCGGGACCCCGTCCAGTGACCACGGGGCACCGACCGGTTCGAACAGACCCACCAGCATGCCGTCGCCCTCGGGACGGTAGTAACCGTAGCGTTCGGGATCCTCAATCACCGCGAGATTCTTGTCCATGCCCGGCACTGCGTCGGTGATGAGGTAGTAGTGCTCGGCCGCCTGCAACGGGATGCAGACATCGTTGAGCGCGCCGAGTTGCCGAGCCCACATACCCGCGGCGTTGAC
This sequence comes from Mycobacterium sp., assembly GCA_026393245.1. Taxonomy (GTDB): domain Bacteria; phylum Actinomycetota; class Actinomycetes; order Mycobacteriales; family Mycobacteriaceae; genus Mycobacterium. Next base: position 1,335 of record JAPLAO010000199.1, read on the forward strand.
GACGATCTCCGTCTCGATGCGGCCCTGGGACGTCAGCACCGCGCTCACCCGACCGTGTTTCGTCTCGACACCGGTGACCGCGACACCCTCGATGACGCGCGCCCCGAGTGCCTTGGCGCCCTTGGCCATTGAGGTGGCAACACCGACCGGATCGGCGCGGCCTTCGTCGGGTACATAGAAGCCGGCCAGAACATCCGAGGTGTCCAGTAGCGGCCACATCTCCTGCAGTTCGCGTGCGGAGATCTCGTGCTCGGCGACACCGAATCCATGCATCCATGCCGACGACCGACGGAGCGCTTCCAGCCGCTGCGGGGTGGTGGCCAGGCTGACATGGCCTACCGGATTGAACCCGGTGGAATGACCCGTCTCCTCTTCGAGGCGTGCGTAGAGGTCACGTGAGTACCGGCTGAAGAACAACGCGGTCTCATCCGTCATACCCGCCGAGGTGATCAAGCCGGCGGCATGCCAGGTGGTACCCGCGGTCAGTTCGTGTTGTTCGAGGAGCACCACGTCGGTCCAGCCAAGGTGGGCCAGGTGGTAGGCGATGCTGCATCCGGTCACGCCACCGCCAATGATGACGACGCGTGCCCGCGCAGGAAGTTCCTTGCCGAGAGTACTCACCGGAATCCTCTCCTCTAACCCTGGTGTCGTTTCAAAACCTCGCCCGCAGAGGGCAATTGCGACCGAGACCGGTCGACGAATACCGGCGCGCCCACAACTGCGGACAGCGGACCGGGTTCTGACGGTGGCGTGTTGGATAACGTCGCTTCCACGACGTGCGCGAACTCCCGCGGCTGATCGTTCTGAACGTAATGGTTCGCCCGCGGCAGCACCCAGAACTCGTTTTCGCCGGGTTTGTTCACCAGATAGTTATCCCACACATGAGCCGCCACCCGCAGTGGGGCGACGGTATCGCACAGCCCCCAGATCAAGGTTGTCTTGACCGGCAGCGTGGCCAGGCCGTCCAGCCACTGCTGCTCGTTCTCGGCACGCTCCACCAAATACTGGATGGTGCCGTGCATGGCGGACATTCCGTCGCTGTACGCGAAGGTGTCCGCCAGTGCGGCGATCGTCGAATCCTCGATGCCTCGAGGTGGGGTGAACATGCTCTGCCCCAACCCAGTTGCGAACATCTCCGGGGTCATGAAATTCAATGACGGCGCGGTCTGCGGATCCAGCAACTGACGCTGATAATCGGTGAGGCTCGACAGCGGCAGGAAAATATTTCCGTTGCTGAGCACCAGATTGGTTACCCCGAAGTCGAACTCACCGGCTGCGCATCGGATGGCGAAACCCAGGGCCACGCTATCGCCACGATCATGAGCGACCACCGCACCGGTGCTTGCCCCGAGGATCTCCGTCAGGTAGTACCCGAGGAGTTCACTGTCACGGCGCAGTGTGTAATTCTCGCCCGCGGGCTTGTCGGAGAATCCGAATCCGGGGAGATCGAGGACGCATACCCGGTGGGTTGCGCTGAGTTCGCCCGCAACGTCGCACCAGTCGATGCTGCTGGTCGGAAAACCGTGCACCAACAACAGAATCGGAGCCTCGGGGTCACCGAACTCGGCATGAAAAATATTCAGGCCGTCGGTGCGCTGTAACGGTTCGCTGGGAACCCAGGAGAAGTGACTGCCAGCCTGCAACCACTGCTGTGCACGTTGCGCCACGCCTGAGCCCCTTCGTTAGTCGGGGCGATCGTACCTGGGGTTAGCCAAC
>JAPLAO010000163.1 GCA_026393245.1 Mycobacterium sp.
GGTGAGTTGCGCAATGTCGAGACCAAGGCCGCGCTCTACTATCCGACCACCTTTCATGCAGTGGGCGCCGTGCTGGCACAGCTCACCGGCGCCGCGCCGACAACCGCCTACACCCTGACCTCGCTGGCCGCCGCGGTGTGGTTGTTCCCACTCAGCGCCGGGTTGCTCACCTGGCAGTTGCTGATCACCTGCACCACCCGGTGGCGTACAGCGGGCGCGGCCGCCGCCGCCGCCGCGCTGTCGGCGTCGTTCACCGCGGTTCCCTACGTGGAGTTCGACACCGCCTCGATGCCCAATATGGCGGCCTTCGGTATCGCGGTTCCGGCGTTCGTGTTGATCACCACGTCGCTGGCTCACCGGGAACGCATTCCGCTGGCGGTGCTGGCGTTGATCGGGGTCTTCGCCGTGCACATCACCGGCGGCGTCGTGGTGGTCACCTTTGTGACTGCGTGGTGGCTGCTGGACGCACTGCGCCACCCGGTGCTGGGCCGGGCACGCGACTTCATGACCCTGTTAAGTATCGCGGTGCCGACACTGGCGGTGCTGCTACCACAATTCCTCGGGGTGCTACAGCAGGCCGAGATCATCACCGGCCACGCCTTCGTCACTCACGAGGGCAAGAAAAGCGCACTGCTAGACGCGATCGTGCAGCACACCCGTCACCTCAACGACTTTCCGATCCAGAGCATTCTGATCGTGTTGGCCGGCGCCGGTTTCGTGCTGCTGCTGATCAAACGAATCTGGTGGCCGGCGGCGGTGTGGTTGCTGTTGATCGTGTCGATTGTGCATTCCTCCGCACCATTCGGCGGCCCGATCGGCGCGATCACCGGCCGGTACAGCGACCTGTTCTACAGCGATCCGCGCCGGTTATCAGGCGTGGTCACCATGCTGCTCGCGCCGATGGCCGGGATCGCACTGTTCTCCGCCGCGGTACTGGTGATCGCCTGGGCTCGTCGGGAGACCCGACGGCACCACGCGCGGGGCCCGGACCGGGAGTTCTGGGTTGCTGCCACCGCAGGCCTGATGGCCCTCGTCAGCGTCGGACTGGCCTGGCACTACTTCCCACGGCACCGCTACCTGATGGGTGAGAAATACGATCAGGTCGTCGTCAACGACAAGGACCTGCAGGCATTCGCCTACCTGGCGACGCTGCCCGGCGCCCGCGACACCCTGATCGGCAATGCCAACGTTGACGGCACCGCCTGGATGTACGCCGTCGCCGACCTGCACCCGCTGTGGACGCACTACGACTACCCGGTTCAACAGGGTCCTGGCTACAACCGCTTCGTCTTCTGGGCCTATGCCGACGACGCTGACCGCGACCCGCGAGTTGCCGAGGCAGTGCGGGCGCTGAACATCAAATACGTCATCACCAGTAGCCCCGTGGTCCGCGGGTTTGTGATGCCCGACGGTCTAGTGTCACTACACAAGTCCAAGTCGTGGGCGAAGATTTACGACAACGGCGGCGCCCGCATCTACGAATGGCGCGGATCACCGCCACCGGGCCGCCCATGATGGGCCACATGACGACCGGAATACGAGGGATAGCGCAGCGGATGACGGCGAACACCGACGACGACAATATTGAGGTCATCACCGACGCCGGGATGGCGCGCGACGGCGACCAGCACTCGGTAACCGACCTGGTGCAGCAGCCGGCCAAGGTGATGCGCATCGGCACGATGATCAAGCAACTGCTTGAGGAGGTCCGAGCCGCACCGCTGGATGATGCCAGCCGAACCCGCCTGCGCGAGATCCACTCCACCAGCATCCGCGAACTCGAGGACGGCCTGGCGCCGGAGTTGCGCGACGAACTCCGGCGGCTGGCACTGCCGTTCTCCGAGGACACCGTGCCGACCGACGCCGAACTCCGGATCGCCCAAGCTCAGTTGGTCGGGTGGCTCGAAGGACTGTTCCATGGACTTCAAACGGCGTTGTTCGCCCAGCAGATGGCGGCCCGGGAGCAGTTGGAACACATGCGCCAGGGAGCTTTGCCGCCAGGAACGGCCCAGCCCGGCGGGCCGCCGGGTCACGGCACCGGGCAATACCTCTAGAAGCAGACGGTCACAGTGGCAGCCGAGCCTTACATCGAGACCCGCGACGCCTGGGTTGAATTTCCCATCTTCGACGCCAAAACCCGATCACTGAAAAAGGCGTTCCTGGGCAAGGCCGGCGGAACAATCGGACGCAATAGCGACAACGTCGTCGTCATCGAAGCGCTGCGAGACATCACGATGACCCTGAAGATGGGCGACCGGGTGGGACTGGTCGGCCACAACGGCGCCGGCAAGTCGACCCTGCTTCGGTTGCTGTCCGGGATCTACGAGCCCACCCGCGGCCGGACGGTGGTGCGCGGCCGGGTTGCGCCGGTTTTCGATCTCGGCGTCGGAATGGATCCGGAGATCAGCGGCTACGAGAACATCATCATCCGCGGGCTGTTCCTCGGGCAGACCCGAAAGCAGATGGCGGCCAAGGTCGACGAGATCGCCGACTTCACCGAACTCGGCGAATACCTGTCCATGCCGCTGCGCACCTACTCCACCGGTATGCGAGTGCGTCTCGCGATGGGTGTGGTCACCAGTATCGATCCGGAGATCCTGCTGCTGGACGAAGGTATCGGCGCGGTCGACGCCGAATTCCTCAAGAAAGCACAGTCGCGGCTTCAGGCCCTGGTCGAGCGATCAGGAATCCTGGTATTCGCCAGTCATTCCAATGAATTCCTGGCCCGGCTGTGCAAGACGGCGATGTGGATCGATCACGGCACCGTGAAGATGCACGGCAGTATCGAGGAGGTGGTGCGCGGTTATGAGGGCGAGGATGCCGCGCGCCACGTGCGTGAGGTTCTCGATGAGCACCGAAACGATTGGTCGGCGACGTGACCGAGATGGTATGCGCGGTCGTCGTCACCCACCGTCGACCCATTGAGCTCGCCAAGTCTCTGGGCGTGCTGACCACCCAGACCCGGATGATCGACCACCTCATCGTGGTCGACAACGATCATGACGATCAGGTCAGCAACCTGGTGGCCGGCCAACCGGTACCGACGACCTACCTGGGTTCGCACCGAAACCTCGGCGGCGCAGGCGGATTCGCAATCGGGATGCTGCACGCGCTGGCACTGGGCGCGGACTGGATATGGCTTGCCGACGACGACGGCCACCCCCGAGACACCGAGGTGTTGGCCACGCTGCTGGCATGTGCCCACAGGCACGGACTTGCCGAGGTGTCGCCCATGGTGTGCGCCCTCGACGATCCGGAACGGCTGGCGTTTCCATTGCGCCGCGGTCTGGTGTGGCGACGCCGGGTGGATGAGTTGCGTACCGAAGGCGTCGGTCAAGATTTGTTACCCGGTATCGCGTCGCTGTTCAACGGCGCGCTTTTTCGAGCGGAAACCATTGCCGCCGTTGGTGTTCCGGATCTGCGGCTTTTCATCCGCGGCGACGAAGTGGAGTTGCATCGTCGCCTGGTACGGAGCGGGTTGCCGTTCGGAACCTGCCTGGACACCGTCTACCTGCATCCGTACGGTAGCGATGAGTTCAAACCCATCCTCGGTGGCCGCATGCACACCCAATACCCGGATGATCCGGTGAAGCGTTTCTTCACCTACCGCAACCGGGGATACGTCCTGGCACAGCCCGGCCTGCGCAAACTACTGCCGCAGGAGTGGTTGCGCTTTGGGTGGTACTTTCTGGTGACTCGCCGGGATCCGGCCGGCTTACGCGAGTGGATCAGGTTGCGCCGCTTGGGACGTCGTGAGCATTTCGGTCCGCCGGAGTCGCAGTCCGGGAGGAAGCGATGACCTTCATCGACGCTGCCAGTCAATCCAAGACGTTCACCCGCGCCTGGCGCGACCTGACGGACGGATTCCGAAGGCGCGAACTGTGGCTGCACCTCGGATGGCAGGACATCAAGCAGAAGTACCGGCGTTCGGTGCTGGGCCCGTTCTGGATCACCATCGCCACCGGCACCACCGCGATCGCAATGGGGGCGCTGTACTCGAAGCTGTTCAATCTCGAACTCTCCGAACACCTGCCCTATGTCACGCTCGGGCTGATCATCTGGAACATGATCAACGCCTCCATCCTGGAAGGCGCTGATGTGTTCATCGCCAACGAGGGTCTGATCAAGCAGCTGCCAACCCCGTTGAGTGTGCACGTGTACCGACTGGTGTGGCGGCAGATGATCCTGTTCGCCCACAACATCGTGATCTTCGTCGTGATCGCGATCATCTACCCCAAACCCTGGTCGTGGGCCGACCTGACGGTGATACCGGCGTTGCTGCTGATCATGCTGAACTGCGTGTGGGTGTCGTTCTGCTTCGGGATCCTGTCCACCCGGTACCGCGATATCGGACCACTGCTGGCCTCACTGGTGCAACTGCTGTTCTTCATGACGCCGATCATCTGGAACGCTGACACCCTGGAGAAGCAGGGCGCGGGCCGTTGGTCGAAGATCATCGAACTCAACCCCCTGCTGCACTATCTCGACATCCTTCGTGCGCCGCTATTGGGCGCCCATCAGGAACCGAGGCACTGGGCGGTCGTGATCGTGTTGACCATTGTGGGTTGGTGTGCCGCCGCATTGGCGTTGCGCCAGTACCGGGCGAGGGTGCCGTACTGGGTCTGATGATCCCCGGACTCAAGCCCTTCCAGACCCAAGCCCTTCCACACCCAGCCGGCACGTCGAGCGTGGGTAAACTCACCGGGGTGGCCGACATGTCCGCGCTGACACCGCTGAGCCTGAAGACCCAGGTGCTGCGGTTCGTCGCCACCGGTGGTTTTGCGGCTGTCGTCGACTTCGGCTTGCTGTGGCTTTTCAGCGATGTCTTCGGGGTTCAGGTGGATGTGTCGAAGGCGCTCAGTTTCATCGCCGGCACCCTCACCGCCTACCTGATCAACCGGCGGTGGACCTTCGGCGCCGCACCCAGCAGGTCACGCTTCCTCAAGGTGATGGCGCTCTACGCGCTGACGTTTGTGATTCAGGTCGGGGTCTTCCACGTCATCTTCACTTCGCTCGACGGCAGCCCGCGGGCCAAATTCGTCGCGTTCGTCATCGCGCAAGGAACCGCAACGGTGATCAATTTCATCGTCCAGCGGGTCTGGATTTTCCGGCTGCGCTGAGCTGAGGGGCCCGCACGGTAACCTCGTCACGATGTCCACAACGACCGAAATGCAGCGCCTGACCGGCTGGGGGCGCACCTCACCCAGCGTCGCCGACGTTCTGTCGACCCCCGATCCCGAGGAAATCGTCAAGGCCGTCGCTCGCGTAGCCGCTGAGGCCGCGCAGGGCCGCCACCGCGGGGTGATTGCCCGCGGGCTAGGCCGTTCCTACGGTGACAACGCCCAAAACGGCGGCGGACTGGTCATCGACATGACCGCACTGGACCGGATCCACTCGATGGATGCCGCCACGCGCATCGTCGACGTCGACGGAGGCGTCAGCCTCAACCAGCTGATGAGAGCCGCTCTGCCGAAGGGCTTGTGGATTCCGGTGCTGCCCGGTACCCGGCAGGTGACGATCGGCGGCGCGATCAGTTGCGATATCCACGGCAAGAACCACCACAGTGCCGGGAGCTTCGGCAACTACGTCCGCTCGATGGACCTGCTGACGGCCGACGGTCAGGTGCACACGATCACTCCGGAAGGGCCGACCGCAGAGCTGTTCTGGGCCACGGTCGGCGGCAACGGGCTGACCGGAATCATCATGCGCGCCACCATCGAGATGACCCCGACCGAAACGGCGTACTTCATCGCCGACGGCGACGTGACCGCCAGCCTGGACGAGACGATCGCCTTCCACAGCGATGGCAGCGAAGACAACTACACCTACTCCAGTGCCTGGTTCGACGCGATCAGCGGGCCGCCGAAACTCGGCCGCGCGGCGGTATCCAGGGGATCGCTGGCCCGGCTGGATCAGCTTCCCGACAAGCTGGCGCGGAATCCGCTGAAGTTCGATGCGCCGCAACTGCTTACATTCCCGGACGTCTTCCCCAACGGACTGGCCAACAAGTACACCTTCGGCCCGATCGGGGAACTCTGGTACCGCAAGTCGGGCACCTACCGTGGCAAGGTGCAGAACCTGACGCAGTTCTACCACCCCCTGGACATGTTCGGGGAGTGGAACCGTGGCTACGGTCCGGCCGGATTCCTGCAGTATCAATTCGTTGTTCCCGTCGAGGCGGTCGATGAGTTCAAAGCGATCATCATCGACATCCAACGCTCGGGGCATTACTCGTTCCTCAATGTGTTCAAGTTGTTCGGTCCCGGTAACTCAGCGCCACTGAGTTTCCCCATTCCGGGGTGGAACGTCTGCGTGGACTTCCCGATCAAGGCGGGTTTGAGCGAGTTCGTCACCGACCTCGACCGCCGGGTGCTGGAGTTCGGCGGCCGGCTCTACACCGCAAAGGACTCGCGCGCCACCGCGGAAACCTTCCACGCCATGTATCCGCGTATCGACGAGTGGATTGCATTGCGGCGCAAAGTAGATCCCGACGCGGTGTTCGCCTCCGATATGGCCCGACGCTTGGAGCTGTTGTAAATGGTGCTCGACGCAGTAGGCAACCCCCAGGCAATTCTTCTTCTCGGTGGAACCTCGGAGATCGGGCTGGCGATCTGTGAGCGCTATCTGCGCGATGCACCGGCACGGATCATCCTGGCGGCACTGCCCGACGATCCCGGCCGCGAGGATGCCGCCGCGCAGATGACCCGGGCCGGAGCGAGGTCGGTCACCGTGGTCGACTTCGACGCAATCGACACCGCGAGCCACCCTGCGGTGATCGAGGAGTGCTTCACAGCCGGTGGCGCTTCCATCGATATCGACGTCGCAATCGTCGCGTTCGGTCTGCTCGGCGATGCCGAGGACCTCTGGCAGAACCAACGCAAGGCGGTTCAGATCGCCGAGATCAACTACACCGCTGCGGTTTCGGTGGGTGTGCTTCTCGGCGAAAGAATGCGCGGCCAGGGTTATGGACGCATCATCGCGATGAGTTCCGCGGCGGGTGAACGAGTTCGGCGGTCGAATTTCGTCTACGGCTCGACCAAGGCCGGACTCGACGGTTTCTACCTTGGTCTCGGCGAGGCTTTGCGGGAATACGGTGTGGGAGTCCTGGTGATCCGGCCCGGACAGGTTCGGACCCGAATGAGCGCACACGTCAAGGAGGCGCCCTTGACCGTCGATAAGGAGTACGTCGCCGAACTTGCCGTCACCGCATCCGCCAAAGGCAAGGATCTGGTGTGGGCGCCGGGTGCCTTCCGCTACGTGATGATGGTGTTGCGGCACATCCCGCGGCCGATCTTCCGCAAGCTGCCAATCTGATTGGCATGCGCCATGCCCTGACCACCTCCGCCCAGATGGCTGTAGCCGCCATCGTGGCCGTGGTCGTCGCGGCGGTGGCCCTGGCGGCCATCGCACGGGTGGAGTGGCCGGCCTTCCCATCGTCGAACCAGTTGCACGCGCTGACGACCGTCGGACAGGTCGGCTGCCTCATAGGTTTAGTCGGTACCGGCTGGGTGTGGCGGCGCGGACGAACGTGGCAGTGGATCGCACAGATCAGCGCGCCGGTACTGCTCTCGACGTTCGTGGCGGTGACCCTGGGCATGCCACTGGGCGCGACGAAGTTGTATCTGTTCGGCATCTCCGTCGACCAGCAGTTCCGCACCGAGTACCTGACCCGACTGGCCGATAGCCCGGCGCTGCACGACATGACCTACACCGGACTGCCGCCGTTCTACCCGCCGGGTTGGTTCTGGATCGGCGGGCGGGCCGCCGCACTCACCTCAACTCCGGCCTGGGAGATGTACAAGCCGTGGGCCATCATCTCGATCGCGATCGCCGTCGCGATGGCGTTCGCCTTATGGTCGGCGCTGGTTCGGTTCGAGTACGCACTTTCGGTCACCACCGCGACGGCGGCGGTCACGCTGGCCTACAACTCGACTGAGCCCTACAGCGCCATCATCACCGTCCTCATCCCGCCGGTGCTGGTGCTGGCATGGTCGGGCCTTCGGGGAGGCCAGCGACACGGCGGCTGGGCGGCCGTCACCGGCGTCGGCCTGTTCCTCGGCTTCACCGCCACGTTCTACACCCTGCTGCTGGGCTACACCGCTTTCACCGTCACGGTGATGGCACTGCTCGCCGCGATCGCCCGGCGCGGAATCGGCCCGCTGATCCGGCTGGCGGTGATCGCAGTGATCGCGATGGCGATCGCGTCGATCACCTGGCTGCCGTTCCTTGTTCGTGCGGCCAGCAGTCCACTCGGTGACACCGGGACCGCACAGCACTACCTGCCCGGCGACGGTGCCGTGCTGACGTTCCCGATGCTGCAGTTCTCACTGCTCGGCGCGCTGTGCATGCTGGGCACCGTCTGGCTGGCCTGGCGGGGATGGAGTTCGGGCGGGCTGGGGGCACCTCCCGCTTGCGGGGGAGAGCGACGGCACCCGAGAATCGGATCCGTCCGGGCCGGCGCGCTCGGCATCGGGGTTCTGGCGATCTACGGATGGTCGCTGTTGTCCATGCTGACCACGCTGGCCGGCACCACCCTGCTGTCCTTCCGGCTGCAGCCCACCCTGACGGTGCTGCTGACCGCAGCCGGGGTTTTCGGCTTCCTCGACATCGCGCACTCGGCCGCAGCACGCTGGAATCGCCGGGTGATCCCGGTGGCCGTCGCGATCGGTCTGATCGGGGCCATCGGCTTCAGCCAGGACATCCCACACGTGCTGCGACCGGACCTCAGCGTCGCCTACACCGATACCGATGGCGACGGCCAACGCGGTGACCGCAGACCGCCCGGTGCCGAGAAGTACTACGCGCAGATCGACGCTGACATTCGCGAAGCCACCGGAAAGCCCCGCGCCGAGACGGTCGTGATGACCGCCGACTACAGCTTCCTGTCCTACTACCCGTACTACGGGTTCCAAGGTCTGACATCGCACTACGCCAACCCGCTCGCAGAGTTCGACAAACGAGCGGCCGCAATCGAGTCGTGGGGAAAGCTGCACAGCGCCGACGAGTTCGCCCGTTCCCTCGATGCCTCGCCATGGGAACCGCCGGCGGTGTTCTTGATGCGACGCGGCGGCGCTGCCGGTTCGTCGGACACCTACACCCTGCGACTGGCAGAGGACGTCTATCCGAATCAGCCGAACGTTCGGCGATACACCGTCGAGTTGGACGCGAAACTGTTCGCCGAACCACATTTCCGCGTCACGACCATCGGCCCGTTCGTGCTGGCCATCCGGAACCGCCCGTGATGGCGGCCGGTCCTGTGACCAACAACCCCGCCGCACAGGACCGGACGACGTACCGAACCACTCGTCTGGTGGCCGTCATCGCCGGACTGCTCGGTGCCGCGCTGGCAATCCTGACGCCGTTTCTTCCGGTGCAGCAGACCACTGCGCAACTGAATTGGCCGCAGAACGACACGTTGGCCAGTGTCACCGCACCGCTGATCGGTTATGTGGCAACCGATATGACGATCTCCGTGCCCTGCAGCACCGCAGCCGGCTTGGCCGGTCCTGCCAATGCCAACAACACCGTCCTGTTGTCGACGGTGCCCAAACAGGCACCCAACGCAGTCGATCGGGGCCTGCTCATCCAACGGGCTTACGGCTCGCTCGCCGTCGTAGTGCGCAATACCCCGGTTGTTGTCGCCCCGCTAAGCCAGGTGCTGAGCCCGGCCTGCCAGAAGCTGACGTTCACCGCCCACTCCGATGGGGTCACGGCCGAATTCGTTGGCCTGACAGAGGGTCTCGACAGCGACAACCCCGGGACCCCGCTGCGGGGCGAACGCGGTGGATTCGATATACGACCACAGATCGTCGGGGTCTTCACCGATCTGTCCGGGCCGGCGCCACCGGGCCTGAGCTTCTCGGCCACCATCGATACCCGCTACAGCAGTGCACCCACCGCAGTGAAGACGGCGGCGATGGTGCTCGGTGCGGTACTCACCGTGATCGCGCTGATTGCCCTGCACGTCATGGACGCCGCGGACGGAGCCAAACACCGCCGATTCCTGCCAAGGCGGTGGTGGTCGGTGGGCGCTCTGGACGCACTGGTGGTCGCCGTGCTGGTGTGGTGGCACTTCGTCGGCGCCAACACCTCCGACGACGGCTACATCCTCACCATGGCGCGGGTGTCGGAGAAGGCCGGTTACATGGCCAACTACTACCGCTGGTTCGGCACACCCGAAGCACCCTTCGGCTGGTACTACGACCTGCTGGCGCGCTGGGGTCACCTCTCGACCGCGAGTATCTGGATGCGACTGCCCACGCTGCTGATGGCGTTGGCGTGCTGGTGGCTGATCAGCCGCGAGGTCATCCCCCGCCTCGGACACGCCGTGAAATCCAGTCGGGCTGCCTTCTGGACCGCCGCCGGAATGTTCCTGGCGTTCTGGCTGCCGCTGAACAACGGACTGCGGCCCGAGCCGATCATCGCCCTCGGCATTCTGGCGACCTGGTGTTCGGTGGAGCGCGGCGTGGCGACCAGCCGACTATTGCCGGTCGCGGTGGCATGCACCATCGGGGCGTTGACACTGTTCTCTGGCCCTACCGGGATCGCGTCCATCGGCGCATTGCTGGTGGCCATCGGGCCACTGCGGACCATCGTGCGCCGCCGGGCCCGCCAATTCGGCCTGGCACCGCTGTTGGCCCCGATCCTGGCCGCCGCCACCGTGACGATCATCCTGATCTTTCGCGACCAGACTTTCGCCGGCGAGGTTCAGGCCAACGCCCTCAAACGCGCGGTTGGGCCCAGCCTGAGTTGGTTCGATGAGCACCTGCGGTACGAGCGTCTGTTCATGGCCACGCCGGACGGGTCGATCGCCCGTCGGTTCGCGGTACTGGCTCTGGTGATCGCACTCGCCGTATCGGTGGCAATGGTGTTGCGCCGCGGCCATATTCCCGGCACGGCGAGCGGGCCCAGCCGACGGATCATCGGCATCACCGTCATCTCGTTCCTGGCGATGATGTTCACTCCGACGAAGTGGACCCACCACTTCGGCGTCTTCGCCGGCCTGGCCGGCTCGCTGGGCGCGCTGGCCGCGATCGCGGTCACGCCGCACGTGTTGAGGTCTGGTCGCAACCGGGCGGTGTTTGCCTCGATAGTTCTGTTCATTACGGCGCTGTCCTTTGCGAGCGTCAACGGCTGGTGGTACGTGTCCAGTTTCGGCGTCCCGTTCTCAAACCAGTTCCCCGAATGGCGGCTCGGGTTCACCACGATGCTGCTGGGCTTGACCGCGGTGGCACTACTCGCGGCCGCCTTGCTGCACTTCACCGGTCGCGAGGACCGCACCCCCGGTCGGCGCCGATGGTCGCGGCTGGCGGGCTCACCATTGGCCATCGCGGCATGGTCATTGGTCATCCTCGAGGTGGCCTCGCTGACCATCGGCATGGCCGCCCAGTACCCGGCCTGGTCGGTGGGCCGCTCCAACCTTCAAGCACTGACCGGTAGCACCTGCGGACTGGCGGACGACATCATGGTCGAGCAGAATCCCAACACCGGGATGCTGATACCGGTTGGTTTCCGAGCTGATGGGGCGCTGGGTGCGGTGACCTCAGAAGGCTTCTCGCCCAACGGTATCCCAGCCGATGTTTCAGCCAAACCGGTCAAGGAACCACCGGCCGGCGGCAATTTCATTGACGCCGCTGACAAGACTGTGACCGCCGACGACGTCGACCCCGACGCCCGCGCCGCGACGACCGCGGGCGTCAACGGTTCCCGAGCGCAACTGCCCTACGGCCTCGACCCGGCCCGGACGCCGGTGCTCGGAAGTTGGCGGTCCGGCGCCCAACAACCGGCATTGCTGCGCTCAGCCTGGTACCGGTTGCCGGCCCGGGAGAACGCCGGCGCGGATTCCGCACCTCTGCTGGTGGTCTCGGCCGCGGGACGGTTCGACCAGGGTGAGGTTGCGGTGCAATGGGCGACCGATCAACAGGCGGCGGATGGAACGGTCGGCGGCTCGCTGGGGTTCGCCGATATCGGCCCGGCGCCGGCCTGGCGCAACCTGCGGGCGCCGTTGGCGGCAATACCGCCGACGGCCACCGTGGTCCGGGTGGTCGCCAAGGATGATGACCTGGCGCCACAACACTGGATCGCCGTCACACCGCCGCGGATCCCCACCCTGCGCACGCTGCAACAGGTGGTGGGATCACAGGAACCGGTACTGCTGGACTGGCTGGTGGGTCTGGCCTTCCCATGCCAGCGCCCGTTCGGGCACGCCAACGGCGTCACCGAGGTGCCGAAGTGGCGGATCCTGCCCGACCGATTCGACACGGACGCCAATTCCCCGGTCATGGACAACATCGGTGGTGGTCCGCTGGGCATCAGCGAACTGCTGTTCCGTGCCACCACCGTGCCCACCTACCTCAGCGGTAACTGGTTCCGCGACTGGGGTGCGCTGCAACGGCTGGCAGAGTTCTACCCCAACGCCACCCCCGCGCGCCTGGACCTCGGCACCGCGACCCGCAGCGGACTGTGGAGTCCGGCGCCGCTGCGCCCGACCTAGCGTCAACACCCAGCGTCAACACCCAGCGTCAACACCCAGCGTCAACACCCAGCGTCAACACTGAGCGCCCGGCCGCCCGGCCGCCGGATCGGCGAGCAGACACAAAAGCCCCCGACACGCCGCCCCCGAGTGACACTTTGCGTCTGCTCGCGCCGGGATGTACCGGCTTGTCGCCTACCATCGACCTTCGTGCCCAGCGACAGAGCGCAAACCAGCCGGATCGCCCGGCTCGTCGCGATCCTCGCCGGTGTTCTGGGCGTGGCGCTGTGCGCACTGACGCCTCTTCTGCCCGTCCGGCAAACCACCGCCACCATCCTGTGGCCGCAGGGCGTCGGCCCCGGCGGGCTCGTCGGCAATATCACCGCTCCCCTGGTTTCCGGCGCCCCCGAATCACTTGACGTCTCAATACCCTGCGCCGCAATCGCAACGCTGCCACCGGCCGGAGGACTGGTTTTCGCCACCAATCCCGCCGACGGTATCGACGCATCCCGCAACGGTCTTTTCGTGCGAGCCAATGCCGACTCGGTCTTCGTGGCGTTTCGCGACCAGGTTGCCGCGGTGGCGCCGCGAGCCAAGGTCGCCTCAGGCGCCTGCAGCACGGTCCGGGCGTGGGCCAACCCCGGCGCGGTGGGAGCGGACTTCGTCGGTATCCCCGGAGCGACGGGCACCCTGCCACCGGATAAAAAGCCTCAGGTGACCGGCATCTTCACCGACTTGAAAGTTCCCGTTCAGCAGGGCCTTTCGGCGCGAATCGATGTCGACACGCGCTTCGTCACCAGGCCGACGGCGCTCAAGCTGGCCGTCATGGTTGCCGGTATAGCGTGCGTGATCGCCTCAATTCTGGCGCTGACGGTCCTGGACAGACGCCGAATCGGTCCGCTGCCGAGCGCACATCACCATCTGCTGCGGCACTGGCCGGCCGACGTGGGCGTGATCGGCACACTGCTGCTGTGGCACATCATCGGTGCGATCTCCTCCGACGACGGCTACAACCTCACCATCGCCCGCATCTCCGGCGAGGCGGGGTATGCGACCAACTACTACCGTTACTTCGGCGCCTCCGAGGCGCCCTTCGACTGGTATCAATCGGTGCTGGCGCAGTTGGCGTCGGTGAGTACCGCCGGTGTCTGGATGCGACTACCGGCCACCGCGGCGGCCATCGGCAGCTGGCTCATCCTCAGCCACCGCGTGCTACCGCGGCTGGGGTCCGGGACCGGCGGCCTGTCCGCTAGCCGGGTGGCCGTGGTCACCGGCGCAGTGGTCTTCCTGGCCGCCTGGCTACCGTTCAACAACGGCCTGCGCCCGGAACCACTGATCGCGTTCGGTGTGCTGGCCGTGTGGATGCTGGTGGAACGGACCATCGCCACCGGGCGACTGGCTCCGGCCGCCGTCGCGATCGTGGTCACGGTCTTCAGCGTGACGCTGGCCCCGCAGGGACTGGTGGCAGCGGCCCCGTTGTTGGTGGGCGCGCGCGCGATTGCCCGGATCATCGGTCGGCGACGGGCTCGCGACGGACTGCTTGCCCCGCTGGCCGTGATCGCCGCGGCGCTGTCGGTGATCTTCGTCATCGTTTTCCGAGACCAGACACTGGCTACCGTCGCCGAGTCAGCCAGGATCAAATATGTTGTCGGCCCAACGATCTCGTGGTACCAGGACTTCCTGCGTTACTACTTCCTCACCGTGGAAGAACATGTTGAAAGCTCACTGACACGTCGCTTCGCCGTGCTGGTGATGCTGCTGTGCATGTTCGCCATGCTGACAGTGCTCTTGCGCCGCACACGTGTTCCCGGGATAGCCCGCGGACCGCTCTGGCGGCTGATCGGCAGCACCGCGCTGGGACTGTTGCTACTGACCTTCACCCCCACCAAGTGGGCCGTCCAGTTCGGCGCATTCGCGGGTCTGACGGCAGCACTGGGCGCGGTGACCGCATTCACCTTCGCCAGGATCGGCCTGCACAGTCGGCGCAATCTGGCGCTGTACATCACCGCGCTGCTGTTCGTGGTGTCCTGGGCGACCTCGGGCGTCAACGGCTGGTTTTACGTCGGCAACTACGGCGTGCCCTGGTATGACCGGGCGCCGGTACTGCTGCATCAGCCGGTGACGTCAATGTTTTTAGCACTGACCATCGTGAGTGCACTGGTTGCCGGTTGGTTGCACTTCCGGTTGGACTATGTCGGGCGCACCGAGGTCAAAAACACCCGCCGCAACCGCGTGCTGGCCTCCACTCCGCTACTGGCCGTCGCGCTCATCATGGTGCTGCTGGCGGTCGGATCAATGGCCAAGGGGTTCGCGCAGCGCTACCCGGCTTACACCACGGGGAAGGCGAATCTGGCGGCGCTGCAGTCCGGGTTATCGACCTCCAGTTGCGCGATGGCCGATGACGTCCTCGTCGAGGCCGACACCAACGCCGGGATGCTGCAACCCACCCCGGGCCAAAAGTGGGGACAGTACGGCCCGTTGGGCGGTGAGAACCCGATCGGCTTCACGCCCAACGGAATCAGTGACAACCTCGACCCGATCGCACCATTCATCGCCAACCCCGGAACCGTCAACTCCGACGGGTCACCGAACAAGCCGAGTTTCGGAATCGCCTTCTCCGGCGGTACCGGCGGCGGCTATGGCCCGGTTGGTGTGAACGGATCAAAGGTGTTCCTGCCGTTCGGACTTGACCCAAAGACCACGCCGGTGATGGGCAGCTACAAGGAGAACACCCTCGCCGCCAAAGTCACCTCGGCGTGGTACGACCTTCCACCCCGATCGCCGAATCGGCCACTGGTCACCGTCACTGCCGCCGGCGCCATCTGGTACTACGACGACGAGAACGAGTTCCACTACGGCCAGTCACTGAAACTGCAGTGGGGCATTCGAGCGGCGGACGGCAGCTTCACCGCACTCGACAAGGTCCAGCCCATCGACACCATCGAGCAGAAAGCCTGGCGCAACCTTCGTTTCCCATTGGCGTGGGCGCCGCCGGAGGCCAATGTGGCAAGGATCGTCGCCGATGATCCAAACCTGAGCGCCGATCAGTGGTTCGGCTTCACCCCGCCGCGGGTGCCGCCACTGCAGACCGCCCAGGAATTCCTGGGCACCCGGACGCCGATCCTGATGGACATCGCCACCGCGGCGAATTTCCCCTGCCAGCGGCCGTTTTCCGAGCACTTGGGCGTGGCGGAACTTCCGCAGTACCGGATCCTGCCCAACCTCAAACAGGTCGTCGTGTCGTCGAATATGTGGCAGTCCGCGCGCGCCGGCGGTCCCTTCCTGTTCATCCAGGCGTTGCTGACGACCGCGACGGTGCCGACCTACCTGCGCGACGACTGGTATCGCGACTGGGGCGCGATCGAGCGCTACATCCGGGTGGTGCCCACGGCGCAGGCACCCAATGCGGTCATCGACGAGGGATTCAAGCGCGTGTTCGGGTGGAGCCGCAACGGACCGATCAGGGCGCTTCCATGAAGCAGGCACACCCATGACACAGAAACTCGAGGCGAGCGACCGCGACGCGGCCCGCGACGTGCGGATCATTCGCTGGGTCGCCACCATTGCCGGTCTGCTGGGATTCGTGCTGTCGGTGCTGACCCCCCTGCTGCCGGTGGTGCAGACCACGGCGACGCTCAACTGGCCGCAGAACGGACAACTGACTAACGTCACCGCACCGCTGATCTCGCAGGCGCCGGTGTCACTGACCGTCACGGTGCCGTGTGAGGTGGTGCGGTCCATACCGCCGAAGGGCGGCCTGGTTCTGGGCCTGGCGCCACCGAAAGGCAAAGATGCCGCGCTGAATTCGCTTTTCATCACGGTCACCAACCAACGGGTTGACGTCACCGACCGCAACGTGGTGATCGCCAGCGTGCCGCGCGTTGAGATCGACTCGCCGGGCTGCCGTCGAATAGAGATCAACTCCACGGAGGCGGGGACCTTCGCGACCTTCGTCGGCCTTGCCCCGAAAACCATTGCGGGAGAGGACGGCAAGGACTCCGCCCAGACCGGCTACAACGATCTTCGCAGCGGCTTCAAAGATCCCAACCTGCGTCCGGCGATCGTCGGCGTCTTCACCGACCTGACCGGCCCCGCACATTTGCGCAGCGGCTTCAAAGATCCCAACCTGCGTCCGGCGATCGTCGGCGTCTTCACCGACCTGACCGGCCCCGCACTGAGCGGGTTGCATGTCTCGGCCACCATCGACACCCGGTTTTCGACCAGCCCGACGGCGGTGAAGTTGGCCGCGATGCTGCTCGCCATGGCCGCCACCGCAGTCGCCCTGGCGGCACTGTGGCGGCTCGACCGCCTCGACGGCCGACGGATGCACAGGTTGATCCCGCAGCGCTGGCGGACGTTCACCGCCGTCGACGTGACCGTGGTGACCAGTTTCGTGGTGTGGCACGTCCTGGGCGCCAACTCCTCCGACGACGGCTACATCCTCGGCATGGCCCGGGTCGCCGAACACGCCGGCTACATGTCGAACTATTTCCGTTGGTTCGGCAGCCCTGAAGATCCATTCGGCTGGTACTACAACGTGCTGGCGCTGATGACGCATGTCAGCGATGCCAGCATCTGGATCAGGCTGCCGGATCTGTTGTGCGCACTGGTCTGCTGGCTGCTGCTGTCTCGCGAGGTTCTGCCCCGACTTGGCCCGGCCGTGGTGGGCAGCAGGGCGGCACTGTGGGCGGCCGGGCTGGTGTTGCTGGCCGCGTGGATGCCGTTCAATAACGGTCTGCGGCCCGAAGGCCAGATCGCCACCGGCGCACTGATCACCTACGTGCTCATCGAACGGGCGATCAGTTCGGGCCGGCTGACCCCGGCGGCACTGGCCATCCTCACCGCGGCGTTCACCCTGGGCATCCAGCCGACCGGCCTGATCGCGGTGGGCGCACTCATCGCCGGTGGCCGGCCCATCCTGCGCATCCTGGCGCGCCGCCGCGCGGTGGTGGGGACCTGGCCGCTGATCGCCCCGCTACTGGCCATCGGCACCATCGTGCTCACCGTGGTGTTCGCCGATCAGACTCTGGCGACCGTGTTGGAGGCGACCCGCATCCGCACCGACATCGGCCCGAGCCAGGCGTGGTACACCGAGAACCTGCGCTACTACTACTTGATTCTGCCCACCGTCGACGGATCGTTGTCGCGCCGGTTCGGCTTCTTGATCACCGCGTTGTCACTTTTCATCTCGATGTTCATCATGTTGCGCCGCAAGCGGGTTCCCGGGGTGGCACGCGGTCCCGCGTGGCGGCTGATGGGCGTCATCCTCGCGACGATGTTCACGCTGATGTTCACCCCGACCAAGTGGGTCCACCACTTCGGCCTGTTCGCCGCCGTGGGTGCCGCGATGGCGGCTCTGGCAACCGTACTGGTGTCCCGAACGGTCCTGCGGTGGTCCCGCAACCGGATGACGGTCGTGACAGCGGTGCTGTTCCTGCTGGCCCTGTGCTTCGCCACCACCAACGGGTGGTGGTATGTGTCCAGTTACGGTGTGCCGTTCAACAACGACATGCCCCGTGTCGCCGGAATCAGCATCAGCGCGCTGTTTTTCGCGCTGTTCGTGATCTCGGCGCTCTACACCGTGTGGTTGCACTTCACCTCCCGTAGCCGCGGCGAGGGCCGCATTGCACGGGCGTTGACCGCAGCCCCCATCCCGTTGGCCGCCGGATTCATGGTGATCGTGTTCATCGGTTCCATGGCCGCGGGTGTGGTGCGCCAGTACCCGACCTACTCGAATGCGTCGGCGAACCTGCGAGCGCTGGCCGGCGGCTGCGGTCTGGCCGACGACGTCCTCGTCGAACCCGATGCCAACGCCGGGTTCATGACCCCGCTGCCCGGTGCCTACGGATCACTCGGCCCCCTTGGCGGCGCCAAACCGGTCGGATTCACCGCCAATGGCGTGCCGGAACACATTGTGGCCGAGGCAATTCGGGTGCTGAACCCAACACCGGGTATCGACTACGACTGGGAGGCACCGGTCAAGCTCGACAAACCCGGGGTCAACGGCTCCAGCATCCCGCTGCCCTATGGCTTGGACCCGGGCCGCGTTGCGGTAGCCGGAAGTTACGTCGGCACCGCACAGCAGGAAAGCCTGCTGACGTCTGCGTGGTACAGGTTGCCGCCCAACGATGCCGGCCATCCCCTGGTGGTGGTGACCGCCGCGGGAACCATCGCCGGCAATAGTGTGCTCAACGCCCACACCGACGGCCAGACGGTCGAGTTGGAATACGGGAAACCGGACTCCGGCGGCGCCGTGGTGCCGGCCGGGCGGGTCGAACCCTACGACCTCGGCCCGGCACCCTCATGGCGCAATTTGCGCTACCCGCGTTCAGCGATTCCCGCCGACGCGACCGCGGTGCGGATCGTGGCCGAGGACCGCTCATTGTCACTGGGTGACTGGGTTGCCGTCACCGGGCCGCGGGTGCCGGAAGTACGAACGCTCCAGTCCTACGTCGGGTCCACCCAACCGGTCCTGATGGACTGGGCGGTGGGGCTGGCCTTCCCCTGCCAGCAGCCGATGCTGCACGTCAATGGTGTCACCCAGGTGCCGAAGTTCCGGATCACACCGGATTACACCGCCAAGAAGCAGGACACCGACACCTGGGAGGACGGCCGCAACGGCGGTCTGCTCGGGGTCAGCGATGTGATGCTGCGGGCGCATGTGATGGCGACGTACCTCCTCCACGACTGGGGACGCGACTGGGGATCGCTGCGCAAGTTCGACACCATCATCGACGCCGAGCCTGCCCAGATCGAATTAGGAACCGCCGTGCGCAGCGGCCTGTGGAAGCCGGGCCGGATCCGGATCAAGGCATAGCGCCCATTGCGCCTACAGGCCCGCCTCGGCGGGCACAGGTGCAGGCAGCACAGTGAGAATTGTTGCGCCAACCGCTGTTTCACCGGAAGCCACGGGCTCCACCGAACCGAACTTCTTCGCATTGAGAATGATGATCGGGGTGATCAACGGGTATCCGGCATCCTCGATGACCTTGCGGTCGAAGGTCACCAGCGGTGTTCCGGCAGTGACCCGCTGGCCCTTGGTGACGTGCACGTCGAAGCCGACACCCTTGAGTTTCACGGTGTCGATACCGACGTGAATGAGGACCTCCACACCACCATCGAGCAGTAGTCCGAATGCGTGCCCGGTCGGCTGGGCCGCCACGACGACACCCGAACCGGGCGCGTATGCGGTTTTACCAGAGGGGATTACCGCGATTCCCGGTCCCAAAGTCCCCCTGCTGAACACCGGATCGGGCACATCGCGCAGTGCGACGATCGTCCCGTCCAGTGGAGACTGGATATCGGTGGCCAGGCCCGCCTCGCCCGCGGCTTCGGTTGCGGACGCGGCGATCAGCGTCGCGGCACTGGCACCGGCAAGCCGGCCCTCCAGGTCGGCGACCGGAACCTCGGCGGCCTCCAGTTCGGCGGCGTCCTCCGGGGACCGGTAGCCGGAGAAGATCACCAGGACCATCGAGGTGAAGAAAGCCGCGAGCACCGCCGCCGCATACAGGCCCATGTTGTCGAACGCGGGAATCGTCAGCAGCGAGGTGAAGACGAAGGCACTCGTCTTGACTCCGCCGCCGATGCCGATAATCACGCCGCCGACCAGGCAGCCGACCAGCATCCGCGGATAGATTCGCTTGAACCGCAGGTGTATTCCGTACAGCGACGGCTCAGAGATGCCACCGAGTAGACCGGCGGCCAGGCCGCCGATCGCGGTCTGGCGCATCTGCTTATCGCGCTCCCGCCAGGCCAGGTACAGCACGCCGGCGGTGGCACCGAAGCAGGAAAAGTTCCACGCGCCCATCGGTCCCTGGATGTAGTCGTAGCCCAGCGTCTGAATGTTGAGCAGCATGATGGCGTTGATCGGCCAGTGCAGACCCAACGGCACCATGAACGGGTAGGCCAGCGGGATAAGGATCGCGAAGATCAGTGGGGAGAAGTCGTTGATGGACTTCAGCAGATTGGCCAGACCGGCGCCGGTGTAGACACCGATCGGACCGATCAGGAACGCCGTCAGCGGGATCATGATCAGCATCGAGAGGAACGGCACGAAGATCAATTGGACGTTCTCGGGAATGATCCGCTTCAGGAACTTGTAGAGCGGTCCGAGTACCGCGGCCATCAGCAGCGGCGGAAAGACCTGCGAACTGTAGTTGAAGATGGTCAGGGGCAGCCCGAAGATCTGCACCACATCCACCGTCGAGCCGAAGACGTTCTGGGGTTGGGCAACGTCCTTGAGTGCGGCGAAGCCCGGCAGCATGACCACGGCCATGATGGCGAACCCGACCCACGGGTCGGCGCCCAGTTTCTTTGCCGCGTTGTAGGCGACCATCAGGGGCAGGAAGACGAAGACGCTCTGCCAGCACAGGTTGACGAACTGCCAGGACGGGGACAACTCGGTGCGCGGGTCGGCCCAGTTCGGGATCACTTTCAGTGTGCTCATCAGCGCCATGAAGGTGATGAACAGCGAGGCGCCGAGCAGTGCGCCGAGGATCGGCCGGAACGAGTCGGACAGGAACTCGAAGAACGAGTCCATCCAGGCGAACCTGCCGCGCGGGCCCTTGGCGCGGGCGGCGGCTTTGATCGCGGCGGCATCGTCGCCGCCGGCGCCACCGGCGAGTCCGGGAAGTGCCTTGATCTCGTTGTAGACCGTCTGCACGCCGCCGCCGATCACGACCTGATAGCGGTTACCGGCCTGGGGCACGGCACCCATGACGCCGGACACCGATTCCAGATCGGACTGCTGGACCCCAGAGGCGTCGTGCAGGGTGAACCGCAACCGGGTGGCGCAATGCGACAGACTCTCGATATTGGCCGCACCTCCGAGTTTTGCAACAATCTCGGCAGCCGTGTTTGAAGACATCCAGGTCCCAACCCTTCGGGGAGCGCCTCGGCCGCGACCCGGCCAGGGTGAGCCGATGGTATCGACGGCGGGCGCGCACCGGATCGGATTCGTTCCAGATCGCCCGGATTCAGGGCGTGGCTGACGGCGGGGATCCGGAAGTCCGTAAACGTTGCGGCTGCAGCGACCACACAGTGTCCGGGCTTTGGGAGTCCGGGCTTTGGGAGTCCGGGCGCGCGCAGTAGGCGGCGGAGCCGGCCTCATCGACCGCGGCAGCACCGAGTACTGCGCAGTCGGCGCCGATGACAACCACGGGCAGGTCCATCCGCGCCGAGACCGCCGGCGGCGGCGGGCTGGTGGGCACCACGTCGGGCCCGGCGCCGAAGTGCCCGAGCAGCAGAGCCCCCGCGCCGCCGGCGAGCAGTACCGCGCCCACCGCGGCCGGGATCCAGCGTTTCCGGGCCGGTGCGCTCTCGGGCTTGCGATGACGGGCCACCGCGCCACCCGTCGGAGACAGCGCCTCACGCATTCCGCGAAGTCGCCGCACCGCCCGAAACGGTCGGCCGGGTCCTTGGCCAGTGCCACGGCGAAGACGGGTCCGAGCCGGTCGAGATCCGGGTGCCCGGCACTGATCGGGGGCGGGGTCGCACTGAGGTGTTGGCTGATGACGACGGCCGGATTGCTGTTCGCGAATGGCGCGGTGCCGGTGAGCATGTGGTAGGCGGTTGCGGCCAGGGAGTACTGATCGGCCTGGCCGTCGATCTGTTCGCCCCTGAGTTGCTCGGGCGCGGCGTAGTTCACTGTTCCGACCGTCATGTCGGAACCGGTCAAATCACTGGACTGGCCGATCCAACGGGCAACCCCGAAGTCCACCAACATGATTCGACCATCAGCTGATTCCGGGACGCCCAACAGGATGTTGGCCGGCTTGATATCGCGGTGTAGCAGTCCGCGGCTGTGCGCGTAGTCCAGAGCGTCGGCGATCGGGGTGATGATCCGCACCACTTCGGCGGGTGGAATGCCCTTCGGGTACCTGTCGGTGAGCAGCCGGGAGGCGTCGGTGCCGTCAACGAATTCCATCGCGATCCATAACTGGCCGTCGAAGTCGCCGCGGTCGTAGATGGTGACGATGTTCGGATGGCGCAGCGTCGCCACCATCTCGGCTTCCTGGTTGAACCGCTGCCGGTACTCCTCGTCATGACTGACCTCGATGCCGAGCACCTTCAGAGCGTCGTGCCGCGGCAGTCGGGGGTGCCCGGCCAGGTAGACCTCGCCCATCCCACCGGCACCGAGAACGCGCCCGATGGTGTAGCCGGCGAAGATCTGGCCGTCAGCTAACGGCATCTGCGCAGCTTAAGCGCCGGACAGCTCACCCCTGAGCAACTCACCCCGGGACATTGGCTTTCAGCGCGGCCAACGCGCCTTCGCTCAACCGGGCGAGTTCGGCCACCTCGTCATGGTCGAGTGCAGCCCCGAGAATCTCGGCCATCCGACGGTTGGTCGCTGCCTCAACATCGGCGTAGCGATCCTTCTTATCCGCGCCGTCGGCGAACGGCTCAGGCCAGCCGAACATCTGGGTGTACTCCTTACCGCCGTGCAACATATGTGCCTCGACCGGGGTGATACCGGATAACGTCAGCGCGCCGAAGTGCACGCCCGCCCGCAACTCGCGCAGCACGAACGTCACCTGCAGTGCACGCCCCGGGGCGTCGTCGGCCAACAGCATGGCCCGCCATCCGGCATACAGCGGAAGACCGCCGCCAGGTGTGCCGGCGATGACCTTCTCCCCCAGTGCGGCGATACGGTCCAGCCCCATGGCCCCGGTGAGGTACTTGCGGCCGAACCCAGCGACCTGGTTCCAGTACACCTCGGCGGCACCCTTCGCGCCCCGCACCGCAATGCCTTCGTCCCAACACGCGCCGGTGAAGGTGGGTTCGAAGACAGCGAACACCGAACTCACCGCGGTGCCATTGGCATCACCCAGCACTCCGCCGCGGCCGGCGACATAGCCTGCGAGCGGATTGGCATAGCCGGCGGCGATGCTCTCGCCGAATGTCTCCGGGTGCAGCATGAAGATGCCGATTGCTTCGCCCATGGCCGCGCCGACCTGACGGACTGACTGGTCTACCTCGGCATGGCCCATGGCCCTGCTCCTCACGTGTCGTTGTGTACGTGTATTTGACGCTACTCAGTGACGGCAGCGACGGTGACCGGGATGCCATTGAGCGCTCCGTTGCCCGACGGCTCATCGAGGAAGGTCGGCGGCGACAGGATGTTGGTGTTCACGCCGGGAGAGGCGTTAGCCACGGCCATCCGGGTACCTGCCTTACCGTGGCCCCAGCCGTGTGGCATCGACACCACACCCGCCTTGATCGCGTCGGTGATCTCCACCGGCACCTCGATCTCGCCGGCCGAGGATACGACGCTGACGATGTCTCCGGAAGCCACTCCACGCTTGGCCGCATCCTCGGGGTGCATCAGCAGCGTGCAGCGGTCGCGACCCTTCATTAGGGCCGAAACGTTATGCAGCCATGAGTTATTCGACCGCAGGTGTCGTCGGCTCACTAAGACCAGATCCTCTGGCTCGCGGGTCAATCGGATCGCCAGCCGTGGCAGATCATCGAGCAGATACTGCGGTGCCAGCCGGATTTTCTTGTCGGTGGTGTTGAGGATCTCGGGCACCTGCGGGATCATCGGACCGAAGTTGATGCCGTTGGGTTGTTCCTTCAGTTTGGCCAGAGTCAGCCCGTCGGGGACCTCACCGTAGAAGTCACCGAACGGGCCGGTGCGCAGCGTCAGGTCCAGGATGCGTTCCGGACCGCCATGGGAGTAGTGGCTGCGGATCTGCGCCCCATCCAGGCCCTGGGTGAAACACAGATAGTCGAAGAACCCGTCGTCGATCGCCGCCACGTCGACATCCTCGGCAGGCGTGCCCGTACACAATCCGGTCAACCGGATCAGGATCTCCCACTCCTCGGGGCGGTCCGGATCCTCGGGCGAAAACACCGGAGCGGAGTAGTTGGCGATCGAATTGATCGCGAATGCCAGGATCAGGTCGTCGTGGTGCGGCGTCTCCAGCGGCGAGGGCCCGGGCAGGATCACATCGGCGTGCCGGGTGGTCTCGTTGAGCCACAGGTCGACTGCGATCATCGCGTCGAGTTGCGGCAGTACCTCATCGAGTCGATGCCCGCCCGGCGTGGACAGCACCGGATTTCCCGCGACAGTGATCAAAGCCTTGATCTGACCCTCGCCCGGGGTGGCGATCTCCTCGACCAGACACGACACCGGGACCTGGCCCAGAACCTCCTTGGCGCCGCGCACCCGGGTCGACCATCGGCCGAAAGCCGCCAGGCCACCCTCCAGTCCGGGCTGCGGTTGCGCGGTGACGGTCCAGACCGCCGGCCGCGGGAACATCGCCCCACCGGGTGTATCGAAGTGACCGGTAAGGATGTTGACCACGTCGACAAGCCAGCTGGCCAAGCTGCCGAATTCCTGATTGCACAGGCCAATTCGGCCGTAGACGACCGCCTTTTCGGTGCCCGCGAGTTGACGTGCAAGGTCCCGGATGCGCTCGGCGCTGATCCCGGTGACGGGTGCGACCCGTTCGGGAGACCAGTCCCGGGTGGCTTCCCGCAGTGTCTCGACGCCGTCAATGTGCTCACCCAGGCTGCCGACGGCGGCGAGATTCTCCTCGAACAACGTGTGCACCACCGCAAGCAAAAGGGCGGCATCGGTACCCGGGGTGATCGGCAGCCATTCGTCCGCCTTATCGGCGGTGGCGGTACGAACGGGGTCGATGACGATCACGGTGTCGATGCGCTTGAGGATGCCCATCACATCGGGGGCGGCGAGCAGCGATCCCTGGGAGGCCGCCGGGTTGGCGCCCATCACCACCAGAAGGTCGGTGCGCTCGATATCGGGTACCGGGAAGCCCCACCAATTGCCGAACATCAGGTGCGAGGACAGATTCTTCGGCCATTGGTCGACGGTGCCGGGCGAATAGCTGACCGGGATACCCGACATCCCGAGCAGCACTCCCGTGTAGCGGCCCAGTGAGAACGAGTGCGCCAGCGGGTTTCCGGTGTAGGCGGTGACGGCGCCAATCCCGTGTTCGGCGATCACCGGCGCGAGCAGTTCAGTGCAACGACGGAACGCTGCATCCCAACTGACCTCCTGCCACTGCCCGTCGACTTTGATCATCGGCGTGCGGATCCGGTCTGGGTCGTCGTGGATGGCGCCCAGGGAAACCCCCTTGGGGCACAGGTGCCCGCGGCTCCAGACGTCATCGGCGTTGCCCCGTATTGCGGCGATGCGGCCGTCAGCGACCTCAATCTCCAAGCCGCACATGGCTTCACACAGCGGACAGGTATAGAGGTGCCGGCCGTCCTGACCGGTGGCGGCTGGGCGGGCAGGCTCGATAGTCACGCAGCTGATGGTAAGTCGTCGCAGGCCCCGCCACCGCGGATCACAGAATCAGCAGGGCCGGCGCGCAAGTTTCAGTCCGGGTAGTCCATCGGGACACCGAGGGTGTTAAGCCACATCGCCAGGGCGTCGTACTGACCCACCAACATGACGAACTCGATCAGCTGTCTGCGATCCAGGTGGCCCGCCAACCTCTGCCAGGACTCATCGGACACCGTGCGGGTAGCCAGTAGCTCGTCGACCGCGCAGAGCAGCGCCTGGTGACGCAGTGAGAGTCCGGCCGACTCCGGCCAGGCGAATACCGCCGCCACGGTGTCGGGTTCCACACCGCGTGTCAGGGCTATCCGGCGGTGCTGTTGCAACTCGTACTCGGACTTTCGGACGTGCCCGACCCGCAGGATCACCACTTCGGTGTCGCATCCGGGCAGGCGCCCGCGCCGCAGCAGTACCCCACCGAACGGCGCCCAGGACCAGAACAGCCGCCGGTGTTGGGCGAACACCGTGAACAGATGGATCTCCGGCACGCCCCAAATCCGGGCGGCGATCTTGCAGAACAGCGAGCCGAAAAGGCCGAGTTCGCGGCGACCGCCGGACGCAATTCTGGGCGGCGCGGGCGCGGGCAGCCGATCTGGTCGGTCTGCGGGAAGGGGAGGGTTGACCACGTGACTATCTTCTCCCCTGGCCGG
>JAPLAO010000320.1 GCA_026393245.1 Mycobacterium sp.
GGTCAGGTCGCGGGAGGGCTGGGAGTTGACGTCTTCCCACTGTTTGAGAGCCACCGGGTCGAGGTCGAAGTGGTCTCGGTCAGCGAGTAGTCGCCGCGCAGCGTCGGATGCGTGGGTGATGACGAAGTCCGTGAGGTCGGTTCCGCTGGCGCGTACTGCGCGGTCGATCAATTCACGCTCCTCCGTCGTTGTGCGCAAGTCCATCCGTCGATTTCTACGGCGAAACTCAGTGCCCACGGCCTGACCCCCTGACTTTTCTCAGCTCGTACGTCCACTGTACGGCCACAACATATTGATGATCAATAGCTGGCCCTGATACGGCGGCTGGCACAGGGCTACAGCGGCCGGTTGAGGCTCTTGGCCGCCGCGACAACGGCGGTGTGGTCGAGTTCGAGGCGCTCAAGTGCGACGAGCGTGGGCCGTTCCCAGCTGGCGATCACCGTCCAGACCGGCCGGTGGAATGACCACCACTGCACCGCCTGCCATTGGCGGCCGTCTTTGCCGGCAGACCGCTGCGACCAGATGCGGTGCGCCCACTGTGAGGTGACTGCCAGGTTGCGAGTGACCACTTGCGTCGGCCGCAGCCCCAACTCCACCAGGCGGTGCGGATCATCGAGGTCGCAGATGCGCAGATCATCGGGAAGTTCGTACACCCCGAGCGTCTTGCGGGCACCGGGCACGGCCGGAAAGTCGAACATGGAGTCGGTCCAGCGCGACAGGTTGCCGAACGCCTCGCCGCAGGCGGCTTCGGCTTGGCGGGCCAGATACCAGACGTAGTAGTCAGGATGATCGGCCCGACCTCCGCGCTGCGGGCGGTGCTCGTACAGCGGATGGCCCGGCTCGCCGGGCCCAGCAGGTTCAAGGAATGGAAAGACCCGGTAGACCAGCACTCAGGCCGCTCCGCCCCACATCTCGGCGTCGAGGGTCTGCAGAACCGGCGCGGGCCCTTCGGTGAGCAGGACATCGAGCGGGCGGGCTCCGCCGAGGAAGACGTTGGCGCTTTCCATCCAGATCCGCGCCGATTCGCCGCCCCACACCAACCGTGCCCGCGAATAGATGTGTTCGAGATCAATGAGGGCCGGGGCGGCGGCGGGGCCGGGCCGCTCTTCACCTGATGCCCACCGTGAGGTCTGAGACGGACTGACGCCGATCAATTTGGCCAGCTGGGCGCGCGAGAAGACGTCTGTGAGGTAGGCGACCCGCTGCGCGGACAGTGGGTCATCCGCGGCGACCCGACTCGCCCGCGCAGCCCTCACGGCCGGCACCTTGGCCGGCACCTTGACCGCCACCTTCTTCACCGCACGTTTGGCGACGCCCGCCTTGTTGATAGCCATGCTGTTAGTCTACCCAACTTTTTCCGTGGGCAGCAGTGCTGACGACTCGCCGGCGGGTGATTCGGATAACTTGACCCATTAGATGTAAAGCGTCACGGGCGCTCTGCTAATTCGCCGTAACGTAGCTGGACTAACCGGCCGGCGCGGAGTACTTCTCAATCAGGCTCTGCTTGTAGAGCTTGCCGGTGTCGGTGCGCGGGAGTTGTTCCTCGAAGGAGATCGACCGCGGGCACTTGTAGTGCGCCAGCCGTTCCCGCAACCAGGTGAGCAGTTCATCACCGAATTCCGCACTGGCAGAGCCGGGTTCGACCAACTGCACGACACCCTTGACCGACTGGCCCATATCGTCGTCGGGAATGCCGAACACCGCGGCATCCATCACCCGGGGATGGGTGACGAGAAGGCTCTCGGCCTCCTGCGGGTAGATGTTGACCCCACCCGAGATGATCATGTGGTGGCGCCGGTCGGTGAGGTAAAGGTAGCCCTCGTCGTCGAGGTAGCCGATATCGCCCACGGTCGTCCAGCCCCGCTTGTCTCGTGAGGCCGCGGTCTTCTCGGTGTCGTTGAGGTATTCGAAGGTGTTGCCGCCCTCGAAGAAGATCTCGCCGGGTTCACCGGCGGGCAGTTCGTTGCCGTCCTCGTCGAGGATGTGCACGGCCCCGCCCATTGGTCTACCGACCGACCCGGGGTGCGCCAGCCACTCCTCGGCACTGATCAGGGTTGAGCCGTGCGCCTCGGAGGAGGCGTAGTACTCGTCGACGATCGGGCCCCACCAGTCGATCATCTGCTGCTTGATCTGCACCGGGCACGGTGCGGCCGCGTGCATCACGCGTTCCAAACTCGAGACGTCATAGGAATTGCGCACCGCCTCAGGAAGTTTCAGCATCCGGGTGAACATCACCGGAACGAACTGGCCGTGGGTGACGCGGTGGCGTGCGATCGCGTCGAGGGTGCCCTCGGCGTCGAATTTCTCCATCACCACCACCGGGATGCCAGCGGCCTGCATCGTCAGCGACCAGACCGACGGGGCGGTGTGATAGAGCGGCGCGGGGCTGAGATAGACCCCGTCGGGCTTGGCCCAGAAACTGACCAGTGCGGTCATCAGACCGGGCGCCTCCGACGGCGGCAGATGCGGCAGCGCACGCTTGATGCCCTTGGGCCGGCCGGTGGTGCCCGAGGAGTACTGCAGCAGATCGCCCTCGATCTCGTCGACGATGGGCGTATCCGGTTGGTCGGCAACACATTCCGGGTAACGCTGCCAGCCGTCCAGATCATCGTCGGCAATCAACAACAGCCCGGGCAGTTTGGGTAGATGTTCGCCCAGCTTCTCCAGGACAGCCCGTGTGCCCGCCGAACCGATGATGGCCTTGGCTGCGGAGTTGTCGATGATGTAGGCGGCCTCGGCGGCGGTCAGGTGAGTATTGATCGGCACGTAGTACAGGCCCGCGCGCCGTGCCGCCCACATCGCCATGTGGAAGTGCTCATTGTTCTCCATCAGGATCGCGACGGGATCGCCCTCGCGCAGACCGGCCTGACGGAACAGGTGCGCCAACCGATTCGCCCGCGCCTCCAGTTCGCCGAAGGCGACGACGGTACCGCTGGGATAGAGGATGACGGCGGGTTTGTCGGGCGTGGCCTGCGCATGCTCGCGGATCTGCATGCAGTGGACCTTACGACAGCGGTGCAGTGCAGTTGGAAAGGCTGCAGTACCGGTGGCGATCTTGACCGCGCACCGCGGTCCGGAATCGCCGTGTCTTCACCGAACGAATCCCCGCCCGTCATCCGCGGGATTACGGTGTTGGCGGGGGTGGTGTCCCGTTACTTCCGGTAGCCCCGTTCGGGCTACCGCCGGGGCCGCCGTAGCCGCCGACACCCGACGTGCTGCCGCCGTTGCCACCCTGACCGCCGGTGCCGCCGGTTCCGGTGCCGCTGCCGTTACCGCCCCGACCGCCGTTACCGCCATTACCGATGGCGCCACCGTTGCCGCCGGTGCCACCGGTGCCGCCGTCGAGATTGTTGATGCCGTTTCCGCCCCGACCGCCTTCGCCGCCGTTCCCCGCCGGACTGCTGACACTGCCGCTATCGCCCGGGGTGCCCGTGCTACCGCCGGTGCCCCCGGTGCCGACCGCGCCACCGCGGCCGCCCGGGCCTAACGCGCCGGGATCTCCGCCCGTGCCGCCAGTGCCGCCACTCTCAGCGGCGAAGCCGGTGCCGCCGCCCGTGCCGCCGGTGCCGCCGTCTCCGGGTGTGCCGGCATTGCCACCGGCCCCGCCCTTACCGCCAATTCCGTTGGTGCCCAACGCGCCCGCCTGACCGCCGGCGCCACCATCGCCGCCGGCACCACCAGCGGCGCCATTACCACCGGTTCCACCGACACCGCCGGTGTTGATGTTGCTGGACGCACCCGAACCACCGGTGCCGCCACTACCGCCAATGCCGCCAATACCGCCCTTGCCGCCGGCACCGCCGCTTCCGGTGACCGCAGTCGCAGCACCGCCGGCCCCACCGGCCCCGCCGTCACCCGCCACGGTTCCGACACCACCGGCCGCGCCGGTGCCGTTCGTACCGGCGCGGCCGGCGAATCCAGCACCGCCATTGCCGCCCAATCCGCCGACTCCGCCGACACCCGTGATGGCCGCACCTCCGGCACCACCGGCGCCGCCGACGCCGCCGGCCACACCGGCCGTAGTAGAGGAGCACCCGTTCCCGCCGTCACCACCGGCGCCCCCGGTGGCGGCGTCATCGCCGGCGCCACCCGCGGTGCCCTTGGCGCCGCCGGTCCCGCCGGTTCCTGCCGCGCCCAATGCGCCCCCAACGCCTGCCGTGCCGACGGTCCCGCCGATACCGCCCGCCGCACCGTTCGCAGCGTCAATTGTGCCCGACGCACCGGCACCGGCCGCGCCACCCGCACCGGCCGCACCTCCGGTTCCGCCGTTTCCACCGCTGCCGTTCGTGCCACCGGAGGTCGCGTTTCCACCGACGCCGCCACCACGACCGGCACCGCCGACCCCACCTCTGCCGCCATTGCCGCCAGGAGTGCGGGCGGCTGCGTTACGGGCGTCGTAGCCGGCGCCGCCGACACCTCCCGCGCCACCGCCACCGGCGTCTCCGCCGTCACCGGCGGTACCTGAGGTCGCCGAGCCACCATCGCCACCGGCACCGGCCTTCCCGCCCGCACCGCCATTGGCCCCGGTGCTGCTGAGGCGGGTACCAGCAACACCGGTAAATCCGTCACCGCCGTCACCACCCTGGCCACCGGCACCAGCCACACCCGAGGTCGTCGCCCCACCCGAACCACCGGCCCCGCCGGCAGCGCCGTCGGGAATGCCCTGATCGCCATCGGCACCCCGGCCACCGGCCGCACCGGCCCCGCCGTCGCCGGCACCATCGGTGCTGCCGTCAGTTCCGGCCGTGCCGTTGTC
Source organism: Mycobacterium sp. (assembly GCA_026393245.1). GTDB lineage: Bacteria > Actinomycetota > Actinomycetes > Mycobacteriales > Mycobacteriaceae > Mycobacterium. The sequence goes on from JAPLAO010000320.1 coordinate 4,757, forward strand.
GGCGAATACGAACAGAATCCGGCCCGCGCCCGCTGTTCCCGCGGAACCCCCGGTCCCGTTGGCGCCAGCGCTACCACCGTCGCCGCCATCACCGCCGGACTCTCCGGGGTCGACGCCAGGCGCCCCCGCCTTGCCAGCACCGCCGTCACCGCCGGCGCCCGCGGTGCCGCCGTTGCCGGCGTTACCGCCGCGGCCGATCACCCAGCTGCCGGCGCCGCCGTTGCCGCCGTCACCACCGTTGCCGCCGGCATTGCCATTGGTGCCCGATTCCCCGGCGTCAACCGCATCGGGTCCACGGGTGCCGACCACCCCGGCCCCGCCGTTACCGCCATCGCCGCCGTTGCCCCACAGCGACAGCAGTCCGGTGCCGCCGCCGTTCCCGCCGCGACCGCCGGAACCGCCGGGCGATGTGGCCGACAAACCCGCGGCACCGGCACCGCCGTCGCCCACGAACAACCCGCCGACGCCACCATTGCCGCCGTCGACAACCGTGACCCCGGCACCGCCGGCGCCACCGTGGCCGAACCAGCCCGCCGACCCGCCGGCACCACTGTTGTAGCCGTTTCCGCCATTGCCGATCGCTCCGCCATTGCCGCCGGTGCAGACGGCACCGCCGATGCAGGTGTCCGCAGTCCAGCTGTAACCATTGCCCAGCAGCAGACCGCCATTGGGGTTCTCGGCCGTGCCGTTGCCGACGAAAATCCGCAGAATGCTTCCCGGCTGCCAGGCATCCACCGCCGAGGCACGCGGTGACGCAACCGCGGGCTCACCGCTGCTGACCGACGCCGCAGCAGCGGTGCGCACCGCGCCACCGAACTCGCGGCGCCCGGCCGCCAATGCCGCCAGGGCAAGCGGCGCCGACGGATCCGCACCACTATCGCCGGCGCGCACCGGCGGGCGGGCACTCACCCGATTCACCGACCCGGACACCGATGCCACGCGCGCCACAGTCGAGGAACCCGTGCCCGCCAAGCCCGCCCGCACCACTGAGCGCGCCGAGACGCGCGGCCGTGCCGACGATTGCGCGCGCGACGGCTCCGATGATTGCGATGACGACACCGCGCTCGGACCACTCGATCCGGACGTGGTGTCGTCAGCGGCGGCCACCGGGATCGACGCGATCGCCGCACCCACACCCAGCCCGATACCCAGAGCCACCGCCAGCGCGCCCACCCGGCCGACGTACCGGGCTGAACCGGACAGCGCGGCATCGGCGGAATACGTGGATATCGCCATGAAGTGACTGTACTTACGGCACAGTGGAGTTCACCCCGGTTTGCCGGATGCTTCTTCTGATGCCTGAGATCAGCGTGGCGCACGACGATCCTCGGCGCA
>JAPLAO010000296.1 GCA_026393245.1 Mycobacterium sp.
CTCGGTACGGCGCCGCGCATCCGGATCATGGCGAACCACGATGGAATCGACACGCTGCTCCATCTTGTGCACCGACAGCGGACCCCACGTCGGCACCGCCTCAGCCAACTCGGCATCAATCGCGGCCAGCACATCGGCATCGATCGCGAGCAGGGTGCGGGCCACCATCATCCGGACGCACCGAAAATCAATCACCCCGGTCGCGAACACCGCCGCCACCCTGGGCAACCGCTCACGCAGACACACCGCATCATGCAATAACCCACCGGCCGCCGCAGCGGTCATCGTCAGGACAGCGGCCACCTCCGCAGCCACCGCCCCCCACGGATCAATCCGCCACAACTCACGCCCAGCGCCATCCTCAACCGGAATCTGACGACGCTCATACAACTCCGCAATCGCCGCCAACCGACGCGCACACGCGACGTTCTCCGCACGGTAAGCCTCGCCGATCGCCCCGACAACCGCCGAATCAGATAATTCTTCGAACATACTTTCGATACTAGAGGGAGGCTCGGACAAGTTTGAACCCCCGAGATGTCACTCCCCCGAGATGTCGAGGCCGTGCGCGGCGGCGAAGGCCAAGCCCTGGGCGACGTCGATCCGCGCGCCACGGCAGGCCGCGGTCGTCCACAGCGTGGGGTCGATACGAGCTCCGCGCAGATCCGCCTCCTCGAGTCGAAGGCCCTGGGTGCGCACACCGGACAGGTCGGCGCCCCGTAGCACTGCCTCGCGCAGATCGGCCCGCACCAGCGAGGCCTCCCGAAGCCGGCAGCCGGACAGGTCGACTCCGCGCAGGTCCGCGCCGGCCAGCACCGCCAACGTGAAATCGACCTCGTCGCACACGATCGGCCGCATCCGACATTCCTCGAACATCGAACCCAGCATGGTGCAGTTCCGAAATGTGCTGTGCCACAACGTACTCCGCACGAATCGGCAGTTGCGGAACGCCGATCCCAGATGCACCGACTCGGAAAGGTTGGTGCCACCAAAATCGCATTCGGTGAAGACCACCCGCTCGGTGCGCAGACCGGTGAGATCCTCGTCGCGGAAATCGTGACCGGTGAACTCGCGGTCTGCCCAGTGCTGCATATCTGCAGATCATGTCTCAGGTGTAATAAATTATCGGCAGGAGGTTGGACTCGGTAGGAGGTGGCGCATGGAGACCGGCCGTTTCCAGCGGTGGTGGCTCGGCGCCTGCATCGTGGCGCTGATCCTGGCCACCTGGGCCGGAGGTTTCAGTCTGCTGATCGCCGGAGTCTTCGTCGCCATCTTTCTGACCGGCGCGGCGCTGATCAAGGGATCCTGAGCCGTGCGGCACCTGATGTTCCGCGGGCCTGGTGATCTGGGCTGGCAAGAGTGCCCGGCACCGCAATTGATTGATCCGCGCGATGCCCTGGTACGCCCGCTGGCCGTAGCGCGCTGCGATCTTGACCCGATCATCGCGCTCGGGCTTTACCCGATCACCCCACCGTTCGCGATGGGCCACGAGATGGTTGGCGAGATCGTCGATCTCGGCGACGCGATCACGGGACTGCTGCCCGGCCAGCGGGTGATCGTTCCGTTCCAGGCGAGTTGCGGTGACTGCGCGCCCTGTCGACGCGGTCATACCAACGCGTGCGCCTCGGTGGCCCCGGGCACCGCCTTCGGACTCGGGCCGCACGGCGGAGTGGACCTCGGCGGTGCGCTCGCGGATCTCGTGCGCGTCCCCTTCGCCGATCACGCGCTGCTGCCGCTACCGGACGGCATGGATCCGGTGATCGCCGCCGGGGTGCCCGATAATGTCAGCGACGGCTACCGCTGTGTGGCCGGACCGCTGTTGGAGACGCCGGGTGCGCCGGTGCTCGTCGTCGGCGGACTGGCGCCGTCGGTCGGGCTATACGCGGTCGCCTCTGCGGTCGCGCTGGGCAGCGAACGGGTGGTCTACGTCGACCACGATTCTGAACGCCTCAGTCTTGCAACGGCTCTCGGTGCTATCGCGGTAGAGGCGCCACTGGATGCGCTCAAGGACGCAGTCGGGGACGAACGGTTCCCGATCACCGTAGATGCCTGCGTTCTCGATGCCGGCCGCGACCTTGCGCTGTCGGCCACCGCACCGTGCGGCACCTGTACGAGTGTGTCCGGGGGCGCAGCCCCAAGCGCAACGCTGCCACTGCCGGCCATGTATCTGAAGGGCGTGCGGTACGAGATCAGCCGGGTGCATGCCCGGGCCACTGCACCGGCGGTCCTGGATCTCGTCAGCGCCGGAAGGCTGGATCCCGGTGCGATCATCACCAGAGTTGTCACCTTCGACGAAGCGCCGGAGGCGATGGTGGAACCTGCCGTCAAGATCGTGTTCGTACCCTGAGTCTTCGCCTGCATGCTCTGTGTCCACAGGCTCCAAGCTGAGATGCACTCCGGCCCTGATCGCGCCGGTAGTCTCTAACCTGTGAGTCAGGATGATCTCGAGGATCTCAACCGGCGGCTCCGCGCAGCAGAGCAAGACGCCGCGGCGGCCCGGGTGTTGGCCGGCGCAGCCGATCGGGACGTCTCCGAGATCAGAGCCGAGATCCGCGACTTCCGAAACGCCACGATGGCGAGTTTGAATGCCGTGCGTGAGGACTTCAGTGACCTCCGCACCAACGTCGATCGGGGTTTCACCGAGATGCGCAGCAAGCTGGACGCGACCGCGAGCGGGCAGCAGACCATCGCCGAGCTGATCCAAAGATTGATCACCGACCAGGACCGTTAGCGGTTCTGCTGTCGATGTTCCGCATACTCTTCCACTCCCCAAACATCACCATTCCCTGAACATCCGGAGTGTGCCCAACTGTTCAGGCTCGCTGAGTAAATCGACCTTCACCCAGCGGTCCAGGAGACCGCACTCCTGTAGTTCTTCGATCTCAAAATGCAACGGTTGGTCGTCGAACCAGAGGAAGGGACCCCTCAGGTCGATTGCCTCGAGCTTGCTTGTCTCCCAGGACGTGGGCTTAATCGAGGTCAGGAGTTCCACCGTGGACGGCTGCACGAGTCTGCCCAGAACAGCGACGACTGCTGAGGAGTCGCCGTCGCGACAGCGCGTGGTCAGCCAGTGAACCGGGTGGCCGCTGTGCACCATCGCAGCCAGGAATTCGTCTGCGTGGTTGGCGAGGGTGCCGTCATGGTTGAGTAGGACACCGTCGACATCCAGATAGATGTTCATCGTTGCCTTCGCCGGCGAGAGAAGCGGGAGGAATGCGTGTTCAAAATCCTATTCTTCTC
>JAPLAO010000212.1 GCA_026393245.1 Mycobacterium sp.
CCTGAAGCGGTGCCTGCGTCCGCATCCAGGCCGCCAGTTCGGCGTACAAAGCGTCGGTGGCCGCAGACTCCGGATGGCCGATGACCTCGGCCACCGCCCGGCGGTCCGCCTCGGAACCGAGGGTGATGACGCACCACTCGTCATCACCGGCGCACGGGTACACCCGGTGGGCCGTGGTATTTCCTTGAGAGGGATCCGGACGCACCGCGCCCGGGACGGCCCCCAGGACGACGTAGCTGGTATCCAGCTGGTTGAGGACGGCCTCGGCCTGGGACACATGAACATGTGCGCCGGCGCCGCAACGGCGCCGTCGAATCAATGCGGCCAGTGCGCCGATCGCGGTGATCCGGCCCACGACGTGATCGGGGAAAATCGTCGTCGCGTCAAAGAAGGGGTGCCGGGCATCTGCGGTCTCGGGTTGCTCCGCGGTCCACAGCCGGGTCAGCCCGGTGGCCGCCCGGACCAGGGGTCCGTATCCCATCCGGGTGCTCCACGGGCCGGTGTCGCCGAACGCGCTGCTTTCGGCCAGTACCAGCCCCGGGTTCAACGCGCGCAATCGGTCATACGAAAATCCCAGTGCTGCAAGTGTTCCCGGCTTGAAGTTCGCGAAGACGGCATCGGAGGTGGCGGCCAGTTTCGCGAAGAGTTCAGCGCCGGCGCGGCTGCGAAGATCCAGTCCGAGGCCCAGGTTGTTGCGGTGCGCCCGGGCGAATGAGTCACCTATCGCCTGATCCTCGCGTTTCTGCCGCAGTCCGTCGGGGTAGGCCGCACTCTCGACCTTGATGATCTGCGCGCCAAGGTCACCGAACAACCTGCTGAGCTCGCCGCCAGCGACGATGATGCCGAGATCCATCACCCGAATCCCGTCGAAGGGCCGTGCACCCACCGCACCGGTGGCCGGCGGCATGAACTGCGTCGCCCGCCAGGTGGGCTCGGAACTGCCGGCCGCGGGTGCCGGGGTGCGATAACCGGCGCGGGTGCCGTCGACAACCCAGTAGCCGGCCGGGACCCGCGCGCGCACGCCCGGGGCCAGTTCAGCGGTGGTGAATGCGCCCACCGCACCGAGATGTTCGGACTCCAGTACCTGCGCCGGGGTCAGAACGGCGGCGATCGGCACGCCGTAGTTCTGACCGTCGGCCACCAGTTGCTCCATCGTCTGATCGGCGAACAGTGCGGCGATCAGGCCGCCGAGTTCACCGAAGGCCCGCACCCGGGCCGCGATGGAGTCGAAGCGCGGATCCTGGAACTGTTCAGGCTCTCCCAGCCATGCCCGCAGGCCGCGCCACTGCCGGGGTGACATCACGCAGAGCCGGACGTAGCCGTCGCTGCACGCGAAGATCGGATAGGAATCCTGGTTTTTCGGTCTGCCCCGCCAGCGGTCAGACCGGTTTCGTGCGGTCGCGGCCTGCCCCTGGGTGCCGAACGGCGGATCGAGTGCCAGCACCACCGCGTCGAACCGGGCGAAATCAATGAAATCGCCGGTGCCACAACGTAACCGGTTAAAGTACGCTACCAGCACCGCCCACACGGCCTGCACCGCCGCGGTGGCAGAGGCTATGCCGTCCGGCGGCAGCACCGGTATACCGGCCGTCGGACCGGACCGTGACAACGCACATGCCATGGCGTAGAGCACCGGGTCTGTGGCGGCCCAGCCGGCATACGGACCGGCCGACCCGAAATCGGTGACTGCCATGGTGACCAGGTGCTCGAACCGGTCGGCCAGCTGCACACACGACCTGCCGTAGTGAGTGGCCCGGCCGGGCAGGCCACTGTCGATGACGATGTCAGCCGTTCCGGCGAGGGCGACCAGCCGGTGCCGGTCGGCATCCTCGTCGGGGTCCAGCACCGCTGCGCGTTTGTTGGCGTTGTGCAGGGCGAACGGGATGCACACCCCGTCCAGGGTCGGCAGCGCGCGGCGGGACGGATCGGCCGAGGGTGCCTCGATCTTGATCACATCGGCGCCGAGGTCGGCGAGCAGGCGACCGATCGCGTCGGCCGGACCTTCGCACAGGTCAAGCACCCGCAGGGAGGCCAATAACGGCTCATTGTCGGTCACGACCACGGCTTCCTTCCTCCGGCGCCGAGCTTAGCCACCGCAGCCCGCGAGTAGAATTGCAGGCACATGTCCCAACGCATCGCGGTGTTCGCCCTGGCCCAACCCCCCCAGGCCCAACCCCCCCAGGCCCAACCCGCCCAGACCCGGCTGCCGACACCGCACCGTGTGCGGGCGTACGTCGACATCGCCGTGGTGGTGGCGATTCTCGCGATCGCCAACGTGATCGCCCACTTCACCACGGCGTGGGCGAATATCGCCACCGTTCCCGTCATGGCGATCGGCCTGGTGCTGCTGGTGCGCGCCCGCGGTCTGAGTTGGACTGAACTAGGCCTGGGCCGCGAGCATTGGAAATCCGGTGCCCGCTACGCACTGGCCGCCGTCGCACTGGTCGGGATCGTGATCGCGGTGGGTGCGATGTTGCCCTGGACGCGGCCGATGTTCCTCAATGACCGCTACGCCACCCTGTCCGGCGCGGTAGTGGCGTCCATGGTGATCATCCCGTTGCAGACCGTCATCCCGGAGGAGCTGGC